>CALFCG010000173.1 GCA_937951315.1 uncultured cyanobacterium | reverse complement strand
TGGATTCCCCAGACTCATCCGCAGCAGCATCAAAATGATGCACGGTGCGTTGTGTAAACCAAACCCCTTCACTTTTACGAAAAAAGTCCGGCATCGTCATGGGTGGAACAAACGGCATGGGATTTTTTCCTCAGCAATTCTCAGTCCATCTTAGGCAGCCACAGCCACCTCGGACAGCAGATCCATTCTAATGGTCCCCATCCCTACTTAAAATACCTGGAGAAGTTTATGGAGGATACTCATAACAGAATCTCTGGCAGCCCCAAGCACCCACTGCAATGAGCAGGGAAAAAATGCTTAGGATCGATGCCCCCTATAAGACATCAGCATTAAAAACGTAGATGTTATAGAAACAGACTCATCAACAACAGCCAACTTAGTGCAACCCAACGAGGAAGGCTTCTCATCAAGTTAATGGGGGTCAACATCCGCGAATAGAGATTCTGGAATATTCAGAGAGTAGTGAGTGTATACGCCAATTTTGAATCTATCTCTAGGAGGTACAGAGTAACTAGCACAAAAATACTCAACCAGGGATTGCAGCTAATATTCATCAGAGAACTATCATTTCATCCGATATTTAAGAAGAATTTATTCGACAAACAAAGTCCCCATTAATGAGCATCGAAAATGCAGAAAAATCCTCAAGGAATATTAGAAATTTTCAAAGCAGGAGCAGATCTGAGCCAGAAAGATCTCTATGGTTGTCAGTGCAATAGTCTTGACTTACAACAAAGTAACTTCAGTCAAGCAATACTCATTCGGGCCAATTTTAATTCCGCACAACTCAAAGAAGCCAATTTCAATCAAGCCGATCTCAGAGCAGCAGATTTCAGTCAAGCCGATCTGAAAAACACGAATTTTAAGGGTGCTTGTTTATTGCGAACAAATCTGTGTGGCGCAGATCTACAAGGGGCTAACTTAAGCGAGGCTCAACTAGAAGGGGCACGCTACGACAGCAACACTCGTTTCCCGGACGGGTTTGCCTATAAATCGTCTGGAGCGATCGGCCCTGAGGCTAATCTCAATGGTGCACCACTCAATACGGCAAATCTCAGCAATGCTGATTTACAACGAGCCAATCTATTAGGTGCCTATCTTGGGGGAGCTGATTTACAACGCGCAAATCTGTATGGAGCACGTCTTGTTCAAGCCGATTTAAGGGGAGCGATCTTGACCGGTGCTTTTTTACGCAATGCTCGTTTAAATAGCGCAAACTTAGCCAGAGTCGATTTACGAGCGGCGGATTTAACCCATGCAGAGTTCGAACATTTTGAAAGCATTGCAGGCGCAGACTTTAGCCAGGTACAAGGACTCAGTGAAGAAATGCGCGCCCGCCTTCTAAAACAGCCCGAAGAAGAACTGCAGGCCATCCATCCTCTCACCCTCAAAACAACATTGGAAAGCCTCACTCCCTAGGATTTAATAACGGTCCAGTCTTTTTTGAGTAAAGCCAGAAATGTGGCAATTCCCTGCGAGTACCCTTCAGGATCAGGCAAAAAGTACTCTGGAAACTCTTCGTAATACTGCCAAGGATCCGAGTCACTATGGCGTAGATATAGCGCCCGATCATCCCCTACTAATTTCCAACACATTTGTCCACAAATACTTACTTGAGACATTTTTACTTAACCTCAAATTTACAAACGTGCCAAGCAAAACCCTATAAATTATGTAGATATCAACAGTTAAATCCTGTCAGTAATATAGCGTTTTTCCTAAACGCCTATCGAAGCCCCCAGAGACAAGGGTTGACGAGTTTTCAACAGATCCTGAGCCTGAGAGATGTCAACCTCAAACGCTACAGAGAGCTTCACACCGGCCTTGAATCCTCGATTATCCCCAGCAGCAGTCAATTCGATGAGCTTCCTGTGTCTCTCGCTCAATGTGCAGGCGAGTGATCAGAAAGGAAGAGACTATGAAAAAGAAAAATCCCAGCATCCAACGGACGAAGCCCTGCTGGACACATGCAAAAAGACCCATATTTTGAAAAACTCAGACGTTACAGAGAGAATCACCCAGGGCCAAAAAAGTCACTCTGAATGAAACAGGCTTCGTGAAAGATCACAGCAAATCCCCCATTGCAGCGAGCTCAACGCGTGGATCAGGATCCAACATCATTTGCGATAAAACCCGTTTCGCCTCCGGATCATCAATATTACGCAACGCAGAGGCGACGCGTATCCGTAAGTGAACGTTTGTCAGCTCTGACATTTCCAACAGCCGAGATAACGCAGCCTTAGAACCATGAGAAGCAGCAATTACACCCAAAGCATTGATTGATGCCTCCTGCACAGACATATCTTCACCCTTAAGGCCCTGATCGCAAATTTCAATAATCTCGGGCAAGCACTCCATATCCAAAAGGGTCGCGAGTATACTGCGACGCACCAGCCAATTCTCATCTTCTAAGAATGTTGCGACTAAGTGAGGGATAGACTCCGGGCCGGCCAGGGATATAGCATTCGCGGCTTCTGCCCTTACATTGGGTGTGTTGTCATGCTGCATCATTGCCAGTAAGGCAGCAAAGGATTCAGGCGCTTTGTGCTCCCCCAACTCCCTTGCCACACAGGTACGGACTAAAAATTCTGGGTCTTGCGTATGCTGGGCAAGAATAGGGACAGAAACCTCGGTGGGATATTCTCTAAGCGCCAAGCAGGCTTTGAGGCGAAACTGGAAATCTGAATTCTCCAGGTCTGCTTTAATTTGATCAATATCCATGGGGCAACTCTCTTTTCAACTCATGGTTCAGCTGAATATTCGCCCTCAAAGCAATCTCAACGAGCTAATTCAACAAGAGTAGGGATTGATCACAATAATAACTCATCCAGTATGGCCCCATTACCTGACTTAGCCCTCATATAGGGTCGAGATTAAACGTCGTCAAGGCAGAGTGTTAGAAGGGCCCATCGTTAAACATAGTTCCATTTTTGAAGATATGGCTTCCAGCACCGATCAACGGTTGCCCGATCCTCTGCATTCGGAGGATAGCTATTTTTTTGGTACACCCCTAGTTGCTGTAGGTAGCTTTCAAATTGTGGCTGTGCCTGCTCAAAATTCGGGAGCTTGAGGGCATTATAAATTGCTTTGAGTTGCCCCAAAGGATCACGCTCTAGATCTTCAAACCGAATTTCAACAAAACTATCGCTGGGAAGTTGCTGACGATCAACGTCTAAAGCGCCCATTAATCGAGGATAGCTTTCTAAAATCAGCCGATCGATGGGCAACTGATCATAGGTTTGCAAAGTCAGCTCCGGTAGAAGCTTGGTAAAAAAGTGTCGCGTCGATTGAAAGACCGTATAGGGATTGCGATAGATGTGGACAAATTTAGCTTGCGGCCATATCTCGCGCAGCTTCGCCACATGCCCCACATAGACAGGGTTTTTCATGAGGATGCGCTTTCCCTTCTGATGGACAGAAACTTTATTCAAGAATTGAACATGACGTTGTTTCCACAGCTCAATTTCTTGGGTACTGCACCCCTCAAAGTAAACGCCCCGCCGGAAATGATATTCAAACCGCTTCGGGAAATACAGGCTGTGGTAGTAAGACAGCGGCAGCATACTCGCTAACGCAATGGAGTCTTCCTGGGGTGAGTTAGGGGTAACCGCGACATTATCGACGTAGCGATCTTCTGGCAAAGCCTTTTCTAGCAAAGGTTCAAAGGCGCGCACAATCCCCAGAATATCCCAAGGTAAGCCCGTTGCCAGCGGCGAGATATAACCAAAGGCAGGGTCTTGACTCATCAGATTATGGAGGTGGGTCGTGCCCGACCGCCAGTACCCCACAATGAAGACGGGTGACTCTATTGAAGGCTGCTGGCCCATCGCTGAAATCAACCGTTCAGCCGTCGTAATGGGCCAGCGCAGGAGCGTAAAACCCATGGCGAAGGCCGCATGGGGTAGATACTGAGGTGAAATAGGACCATTCCGCGTCAAGAGCTGCGTGAGGGTACTCAGATTGCTACCACAGAGGGGATGAAAAAGGCTGGTCATAATTTAGGCAGGAACTCGACTCACCTTAAACGCGATGTGATAGTGCAGGTCATCTCTAACGTGCACTCGTTTTCATCTTCACAGCTTTAGTAGCAAGGGATTTACCAAACTCCCAGGCTGCCCCCGGTACACGATGAGCATCGGCTACGACATCTGTCACTGCTTCGGTAATCCACTTGCGATCGCAACTACTAAGTGTCAGCGGTGGAATGAACTTCACAATATTCATCCCATGGCCCGCAACCTGCGAAATAATCCGATGCCGCTGGAGTAAAGGCACCGTGATCATCTGGGAGAACAGACCTTGATTAGCCGCCTCCATCATGTCCCAGGGCACCTTCAGAGAAAAGCTACGGGGTCGAGCAAACTCCAAAGCCATCATCATGCCTTTTCCCCGCACCTCCTTTAAGTACTCATATTTCCCCACCAGCTGGGTCAAATCAGAGAGAATCTGGTCGCCCATGATCGCAGCATTCGCCACTAGATTCTCTTCTTCAAGCACTTCCAACGTGACCAATCCGGCAGCCATGGCCAAATTATTCTTGCCAAAGGTGTTGCCATGGACCACAGCCCGATCCATCCGATTGAACACCTTATTAAAGACCCATTGACGGCAGGCAACCGCACCGACAGGGACAAAGCCCCCAGACAGCGACTTCGCCATGCAGAGAATGTCGGGTTCAACATTCCAATGATCAACCGCCCACATCTTGCCGGTCCGCCCCAAACCCGTTTGCACTTCATCGGCAATGAACAAAGTGCCATAGCGACGGCACAGATCAGCAGCATTGGGCAGGTAGTCAGCCTCAGGAATCCAGACACCATGCCCCTGAATTGGCTCCGTGATGAACCCCGCAACATCTTTACGGCTTAACGCCTTCTCAAGGGCTGCAAGATCACCAAAAGGAACTTCAATAAAATCAGGGAGCAATGTGCCAAAGTCTTTACGGTAGTATTCATCACCGGTTGCAGACAGTGACCCTAGCGTTAGACCGTGGTATCCCCCCTCGCAGAAAACAATTTTGCTACGCCCGGTCGCACAGCGACTAAATTTAATGGCTGCTTCAACGGTTTCGGTCCCCGAATTGGCAAAGAATATTCGATCTAATCCCGCTGGTGTGATCGCTTGCAGCCTCTCTGCCAAAAGTCCTGAGAGAATCGAAACATCGAGCTGGACAAGATTCGGGATCTCCGCCTCCATCACATCTCGCAGAACTTTAACCACCTTGGGATGATTTCGGCCGAGAGCAAACACCCCATAACCGCTTAATAAGTCCAGATAGCGATCACCATCATGATCAAAGAGATAAGGCCCTTCAGCTCGCCGATATTTGCGATCAAAACCAATCGTTTGTAAAACATCAACCATTTGATGGTTCAAATAGTCTTTATGGAGGTTAAAATTTTCGTCCTGCCGCTGTTGTATTAGTTTGATAATATCCATTCTTTATCTAGATTCGGGAAGGACTAAAGCTTTACGACAAGTGAAGATTCGATGCATTAAGCAGCTAAGGGAATCTGAGCATTGCAAGCTTTAAGTAGTTTACAGGAGATATCGCAGACCGTTCGAACAAGCCGATAGTAAATGGCCGCCCTCAATCGTTCGAAGCGATCATCGCGTTGTCGCCAGTGATTCAGGGGATGTGGTTGAATAGCACCTATCGCTTTCTTCTAACTGATGCCTCTTATCTCGTTCCTGCTGAGTTCTTCCTGGCGTATCGTCACCATTGCTCTAGTGACAGGCTTTCTTAGCGGAGGCTGCAGTGCCGCAGTAATTGCACTGATCAGTCGCACCTTGGCAGAGGGGGGAGGATCGGTCGCCTGGGGATTTGCAGGTTTTGCCTTCGTCGCCTTGAGCACCAGCATCATTTCCCGAGTCGTTCTAGTGAAGCTGTCGCAGGATGCTGTTTTTTCCCTGCAATCTCGCTTGAGTCGCCAAATTCTCGCAACCCAGTTGAGTGACCTCGAGAAAATCGGCTCGCCACGGCTGTTGGCAATCCTGACAGAAGATATCCAAGTGATTTCAAACGCGGTATCGGCCATTCCAGTCCTCTGTATCAACTTTGCAGTGGTTCTGGGCTGTATGGTCTATATTTCTTGGCTCTCTTGGAAGGTCTTACTGATGGTCTTACTGCTGTCGTTGATTGCAGGGGTCAGCTGTAAGATTCTGCTCGGTCGAGGCCGAGTCTATCTGGCTCAAGCACGGGAGCAGCAAGATTCACTGTTTCAACATTTCCGCACGGTGATTGAGGGTGTTAAAGAGCTGAAGCTCCACCACCGGCAACGTCAGGATTTTCTGGACCAGGATTTAGATGTGACAGCTAGTCAATTCCGCAGATCGAGTACGTGGGGACTGAGTCTATTTGCAACCCTAGATGGCTGGGGAAAACTGATTTACTTTTTCGCCATCGGTCTCATTCTCTTTATCCTGCCCCATTTGATGGAGATCAATCCGCAGATGAGGTTGGGGTACATTTTGACATTTACCTATTTGCTCGGCCCAATGGAGAGTGTCGTGGCAAAGCTTCCCTTTCTTAGTAAGGCCAGCGTCTCCCTACGGAACATTGAGGCATTGGGACTCTCTTTAAGCAATCTAGAGCAGCTAGAACTAACACCACACGCAGCGCAAAACGGATGGCGGAGTCTCAAGCTACGGGGGGTGACCTGTACCTATCCAGGGGAACAAGAAGATTCTGAATTCACGCTAGGCCCCATCGATTTGGCCCTCCACCCCGGCGAACTTGTCTTTATCATTGGTGGCAATGGCAGCGGTAAATCCACTTTGTTCAAACTATTGACGGGTCTATATTCCCCAGTCAAAGGCCAGATCGAATTAGATGGACAAACCATTAATCGCCAGAATCGCGAGTGGTATCGCCAACATTTCTCAGTCATTTTTGCCGATTTCTACCTCTTTGATCGCCTCCTCGGGGTACAAAAAGGTGCTCTTGATCAAGAGGCACTGAAATATCTGCAGGAGCTGCAGCTCGATCACAAGGTCTCGGTGGATCAGGGTCGATTATCCACAACAGCCCTCTCGCAGGGCCAGCGGAAGCGAATGGCCTTACTCTCGGCCTTGCTTGAAGATCGCCCCATCTATCTTTTTGATGAATGGGCTGCAGATCAGGACCCCGTTTTTAAGGAAATTTTCTACACTGAATTTCTTGCCGACTTAAAGGCCAGAGGTAAGACGGTTGTTGCCATCAGCCATGATGATCATTACTTTCATCTCGCCGATCGGATCATCAAACTTGATTTCGGCAAAATCGAATATGACCAACAGGTCTCACAAAAACTAGGTGTCCAGTAGAGCATGATGGCGAAAGACGACCTGAGGAATCATCTTGCAGGTAAGAATAAGACTGCAGAGGACAAGACAAGCTCAGTCGTGGAACTTCAGCGAAAAATCAGAGTCACCATAGATGAGAATGGCAAGCTATTTACTTCACAAGAATAATGCGACAAACATTTGGGTTGGTGCTGCAGGGTCTATCAACGGTAACGTTACTCTTTACCCAACTTTTGCCGAGTCAAGCTCATCCAGTCCATCATTCTTCAGATGCTGCCTCACCCCCTTTATTCGCGCAGCAGCAGTCCGTCACAGCAGGGGTTCCGATCCGAGGCTGTCTCGCTCGGCCTAAACAAAACCCACCGGAACCCAATCTTGAAACCCAATTTATTCCAGGAGCACTCACGTTGGAGCGCTTTCGTCAGCAGCCTGGGCCTCCTTCTGTCTCGGCAGAAGCAGCACAAAGCAATGCGCCGCAAGCCGCGCTCAACTATATTGCCCAACATCAGCCCGTTGAGAAAATTGCATTGGCCCACCCCACAAATTTTGGGGAGCGATATCTCAACGACTATCAGGGACAACCTGCCTATCGAGAGCCCATTATTGTGCTCCATGAGACCGTTATTTCTGGTCCCGCAACTCTGAGGCTCTTTCAGACCAATCATCCGAAGAATTCACAACAGGCCAGTTACCATGCCTTAATTATGCGTGATGGCACCATTTACTATCTCGTTCCGCCGGATAAACGCGCCTTTGGGGCTGGGACTTCAGTCTTTGCAAGTTCCAAGGGAGATGAAACGGTGAGCACCAATCCCTCGCTCTCGGCATCGGTGAATAATTTTGCCTACCATATTTCTTTTGTCAGCCCCCAAGATGGTCGCCAAAGTAGTCGGTCAGGACATAGCGGCTACACCAATGCGCAATATTACTCCTTGGCTTGGCTGACCTCTAAGACGGGGGTGCCTGCCGAAAGAATTACGACACATCAGGCAGTCGATCGAGCCGGAAATCGCACCGATCCGAGAAGCTTTAACCGGTCTGGATTCCTCTCCTTGCTGCGGCTGTATCCCAAAACAAACGAAGTGATGATTGGCTGTACAGAATCAGCATCAAGCCGCCCTCTGCCATAAAGCACACAGGGAACAGGACTATCGATCGAGATCAAACGGGACTATTTGTTTTGCATAAAGTGGTGGCAAAATGCTGAAATCAATTCCCCGTGGCGTCTCGGCAGAAAATGATCGGCACCATCAATCACTTCTAGTTGCGCTCCCGGGATTTTTCGGGCGTAAGCTTGGCAATGCCAAAGGGGAATGATCTGATCGGCTTCTCCAGCAATAATCAGTGTCGGCCATCTCAACCTCTCAATGTCCTGACTCAGTAGCTCGGTACTTGTTTCTAATTTGAATATGCGCCGACACCAAGCTTGCATAACGGGCTCAAATCGTAATTGCTGACGATAAAAATTGAGCATTTTCATGAAGTCGCTTTGCTGACAGAGAAATGCAAAGGGAGACAGAACAGCAAGGAGGCTATCAATCACTGGCGTTTGCCAAGATAAGGGCCGCAGCACTTGGAAGCGAAGTAAATCTTCTGCCATCCCTGCAGGAGCAACTAAAATCAGCCCCAATAAAGAGTTGGTTTGTAATGCATAACTGGCGGCAACCCACCCCCCAAGAGAATGACCCATCAAGTAACAACAATCCACCGCTAGAGTATGCAGAAACTGCTGGACAAATACCACTTGAGACTCGACTGTATAGTCTATTTCTGGTCTAGAAGAGTCCCCAAAACCCAGTAGATCTAGACAAATGCAGCGATAGTGGCCTTGTAAATGTTGAGTTACACGGCTCCAGTACGACGCTTCGCATAAAAATCCATGCAAGAGTAAGACCACAGGCCCGTCCCCCATGACCAGGTAGGCAGCAGTGACCTCCTGTTCAGTGGATTCTAAGCTGACTTTAAAGGTCACTGTTTGCTTGCTACTCTGATCCATCTCAATCGGGTGTTGCGATCGCAACTTCTCCATCCAAGCTCATTCATGATGACAAAAGGCGTTGGCTTTACTCCTCACCCTGGCGAATCGGCAGCAGCTCTTCCACCGGACGTACAATCGCATCAGCACTTTTTTGAGAGGGACTGAAAATGCTGTCTAGGGCCTGATCGAGCGTCTTTGCCATCACAATCTGATTCTCATACACCACTATCACCCGCGCCAGGATTGGGACACTCGTTTCTTCTGCTTCAAGATACAGGGGTTCGACGTACAGCAGCGAATTCTCCATGGGAACGATCAATAAGTTGCCCTGGATCACCCGTGATCCTTGCGTATCCCACAGCGAAATTTGCTGAGAGATCACTGGATCTTGGTTAATTAAAGCCTCAATTTGCTCAGGACCAAACACAAGCTCCCGCTTAGGAAACTGATAGAGTAATCGCTTGCCATAGCTGTCTCCGTCGGAACGCGCTGCCATCCAGGCAATCAGGTTATTACGACCAACCGGAGTAAAGGGCGAGAGCAAAATGAACTCTTCAGTCTCAGCCTCAGGCAGCTTCATCGTCAGGTAATAGGGATCGACGGGCTGGGATTGTTCACCGTAAATCTCATTGGGAATACGCCACTGATCCTCGCGATTATAAAAAACCTGCGGGTCCGTCATATGGTAAGTCAGTAGACTATGAGACTGAGCTCGAAACAAATCCACCGGATAGCGAATATGGCTGCGTAAAGCGGATGGCATGGCGTTAAAGGGTTGAAAGAGATCTGGGAAAACCTGCTGCCAGGTTTGCAGGATTGGATCCCTTGCATCAACACTGTAGAAGGTCACATCGCCGTTGTAGGCATCCACAACCACCTTCACTGAGTTACGAATATAGTTGAACGATTCTTCCCCTGGATCAGAATAGGGAAAAAGATTACTCGTGGTGTAGGCATCAATCATCCAGTACAGTGTGCCGGGTTTGTTGACCGCATCACTAGACGGCATTCCATTGGCCGCGACCAGATATGGCTCGCGATCGAGCTGCAGGAAGGGCGCAATTGTTTTGACGCGAGCGACAATTTGGCGGCGAAAGAGAACACGAGTTTCAGTCGTAAAGTTGCGACTAAACAACATCCGCCAATCTCGCAGATAGGCCGCGAAGAGTCCTCGTCGCCAATAGGAATTCATGACGATACCACCGGACCCGTCATAGGTGTTGTAAACGTTGTCGTTGCCACTGGGATAATCCAGCTCTTTATCCTGTTCGCGGGTGCCGGTCATCACATAGTTTGTGGTCAACTCCCCAAAATAGATGCGGGGTCTTTCAGTGGGGATACTGGCGCGAATTTCGCTAGTGGCAGCCTGTAAGGTTCCGTCATCAGATTCTGTACCGATGTCTTTGACAAAATAGGTCGGCAAACCACTGGATTCAGCAATATTCACCGGACTCATGGTAAAGCCGTAGCCATGGGTATAGATCAGATGTCGATTAACCCAGGTTTGGGCTTTTTGAGGCACGGCACTATAGTCCAGTTCACGGGCTGAAACTAGTACCTGCCGCTTTTCAGTGGCTGCCGTTGAAGAGGAGTTGGCCTTGAGGGTGTAACGATCGATATCAGCATCTGGAAATTCGTAGTACAGACGAATGCGCTGCAATTGGCGATTCGCTTCTCGCAAAGGCCGCGTGTCCCACAACCGAATATTGCGGATAGTAATGTCGTTCGCTTTCAGCCGTTCTGGGGTGAGCTTAGCAGTAGGGTTGAAGGTTTTAGTCTCCACACTACCCAGATCAAACGCTTCACGGGTCAGGGCAATGCTTTGCTCAATATAGGGCTGCTCTCGCTTGAGTTCATTCGGCTGCACAATCACAGCCTGGATGACCTGAGGCACGATGACAGCCCCCAGCAAGACACTCCCCATGTAACATCCCAGCAAGACCAGGAGACTATAGCGGGGACGAGTTTTGGTCCAAAAGCAGGTACGCCAAGTTAGAAAAATTGCGATCGCAACTCCCCCAAAGCTCAGCAAGGTTCGAGCCGGTAAATCAATGTGAGAATCCGTGAAGCCGGCCCCAAACAAAACCCCCTGCGTCGAATAGAGCAGCTGGAAGCGATCAAGCCACAGTCCTGCCGCCAGCGTATACATTCCCCCAGCCGCTAAACCAGACAGATGTCGCTGTTGGCTCGGTGAAAAACGAGGCCTCCCCCCCTGACTAAAACTGTCCCCTGACAAGAGATAGATCAGCAACACTCCCACTAAACTGGTGAGTGCAACAGCCGTCGCCCAAAACCTCAAGAGCTTCAAGACAGGTAAAGCAAAAATATAAAAAGCAATATCTCGGCCAAAAATAGGATCGACTTGGTCAAAGGCTGTTGCCTGGAAAGCAGCCAAAATCTGAGTCCAATGGCTAGAGAAAATTAATCCCATCCCCAAGCTTAAGACAAGACTGATGCCCACCAAGAGCCGTCGCGGATAGGCAATCAGCAGTCCAATAAAGCCCCCAATGAAAGCCCAATGCCACAGCACAGTCCCCTTGAGTAAAGTCACACAAGAAACCAGGGAAAACTGTCGCAGCACCGGAGAAACCGAAGCGGGAGGAGACGGCTGCCAAAACTGAAAGGCAGTTTGACCGACCTGAATCAAGACACAAGCCATCAGCAAACTCAAGCCAATGATCACCATCAGATATCGAGCCAGAGCCCGGAGGGTTGTTCGCTCTGGAGACAACGTCACGGGGTCACGATACTGCCGCTGCAGCGCCAGCTTTAAGTTGAAGCCCAGGATACAGCCCGTCATCCCCAGAGCAAAAATCCACAATCCGACGCGGATCGTCAGTTGCCTGAAAAAGACCTGCTCATACCCCAACTCAGAAAACCAGAAAGACTCCGCCAACAGGTGACAGAACATATCCCCTGCAAAAATCACGCCCAAACAAGGCAAAGCAACCCAAGCAACCTTGCGCCAAGCCTTAGCAGAGAATGCATATTGGCCAATCGTTGACCACAAGTCACGACCCAAAAATATTTGGGGGAATTTTCTAGTCATGGCTTCCAAAGCGCGAATCGATCACAGGAATAGTGGGTAAACCCATTCTTTATGAGAAATTTGACAGACTTTACCCTCTTTCTGCATCCTAAATGAGGATTCTATACAATGCGTCGTAAGATTTTTATGTAGTGTTAGTCAATGCCTCTATTATCTGAGTTGGGCAACGGTCACTTTATAAAATGTTTTGAGTCACTCTTACAGAACTTTAATGCTATTGAAGCACCGCTGTCTGATCGCGACAGGTTTAGGACTAGCACTGATTGTCTTCCCCCATGGGTTCGCTCAGAGTCAGTCACCACCAGAGGATGAGGCATCAGACCTGTTTCTGAGCCCAGAAGAACCGGTTGAGCTTCCGCCCGACCAGAAACCTGAGCCACCAGAAACCGAGCAACAGCCAGACGAACAACCCAGCCCTCAGCCATTACCCCCCTCTGGCGAGGCTTCCCAAGCACCAGACAACCCTCTCCGTCAGCTCAACCCCGACCCAGACCGACTAAAGGTGCCACCGGAAAAGACAGATGGTATTGATCTCACAAAACCGATCACACTCCAGCAGGCCATCGAACTCGCACAACGCAACAATTTAGACCTGCGAGTGGTTGAACTCCAACTCCAGCAGAGTCGTGCTGGCTTGAAGCAGGCCAAGGCCGCCAAATTTCCAATTTTGAGTTTTCAAGGCGATCTCTCGCGC
>CALFCG010000172.1 GCA_937951315.1 uncultured cyanobacterium | reverse complement strand
GAGAGAGAGGCGGGTGGGGAGCGGTAACTGCAATTTCCCCACGTTGTAGGCAGAGGCTTTGACAAACAGCCGAATCGGCGAGGGATTTTGGAGATCAACAAGCGACTCTCGTTTGCCCGTTTTTAAATCCACCGGCCCCAGCGTGGTGGGATAGATATGGGGACCCATCCAATCACCGGTCTTTTGGTTTTTCCAGTAAATCGGAGTGGGGGGCAGGAGTGCTCCATCTGTCTGGGGTTCACAGGTGCCCCGGTTAATGGCCGCTGTATCACAGGCAGAATAGGGGGCGATAAAATCAGCCCCAATCACCGCGATATAAAGAATAAGAAGAACGCTGATTCCGAATCGAGCCAGTCCATTTCTGCTGAGCTGTCGCCACCACTTCATTGCTGCTCGGTCCTATCTGTCTGAGAACAACCCACATTTTAACCCGTGCTTAAGCGTTCGCTGGGTGCCCTTGCATCTGTCCTAAATATTTCTGCAGATGGGGTGAAAAGACTTCATGAATCAGGGTCAGGGGTTGACCGTTATGCCAGAACAAATAGTATCTTCCCCAGAAGGGGCCCTCTTCGCCAAAGGCGGCTGCTAATTCCGCTGAACAGCCAAAGCAGACGGTGCGAATATCTCGAAACAGCTCGGTGCGCAGTTGCCCCAAACTCGCCCAAATGGGTAGAGAACGATTTTGCAAGTACTCATCCACATGACTGGCTTCCCACCAAGAGGTGGCATAGGCAAGGCGCTGGCCAGAGGCCGTACGTAACCATACCTGACGTCGTAGGCGTGGTCCCGGAATGGCCTGAATTAGATCGGGGGCATGATCCAGGTCAGACCCAATCAAAGACATATCAATGACATCGACCTCAGTGGGTTCACCGGTTAGCAACTGCAGGTGACGGGTGGGTGAGCCATCCCCCAACACCAACATCTGCCAAGCTGGGGACAGCCGATCATGGGCAAACCCCTTTAGGACTGTTGATTGTTCCGCTTGCCAAAGAATATCGAGCTGATTCCAAGTTGTCTTCAAGGGTGTTTTCAAGGGCAGGGAAGGATTGGAGGGGAGGTCAATGGCCAAAGTTTGTAACAAAAATTTTCAAAACTTCTCAATCTTTGTTCATGATAGACATGGATTGTCGTCCCGTGCAAAGATCAAACCCCTATGGATGCAGCATTACTTCGTGTTGACGACCTCCGGGTTGCCTATCCGACCTCCCGCTCTCGCCCGCAGGCTTGGGCCGTAGATGGGGTCTCGTTTTCCATTGGCGCGGGAGATCGTATGGGCCTTGTGGGGGAGTCTGGTTGTGGGAAGTCGACGATTGGACGGGCGGTGATGCGTCTGCTGCCCCAGGGGAGCCAAATCGAAGGCAACATCCAGTTTCAGGACCAAGCGGTCCTAGAGCTGTCTGCCTCAGAAATGCGGCAGTTGCGGGGCGAGGGTATCGGCTTGGTTTTTCAGGATCCGATGACGCGGCTGAATCCGCTGATGACGATTAAGGCGCATTGTTTGGAAACCTTGAAGGCGCATCAGCTTCGCTTGTCGAAGGCTGAGGCCCAGGCGAAGGTCTTAGAGACGCTCGCGGCGGTGAATATTCCGGCGGATCGCTGGCGTCAGTATCCCCATGAGTTTAGTGGTGGGATGCGACAACGGGTGGCCATTGCCCTGGCTTTGCTCTTGGACCCCAAGTTAATTGTGGCCGATGAGCCAACGACGAGTTTGGACGTGACGGTGGCCGCTCAGATTTTGCGGGAGCTGACGCGGCTCTGTGCGGAGCGGGAGATGGGGCTGTTGCTGATCTCCCATGATCTGGCGCTGGTGAGTGAATATTGCGATCGCATATCGGTCATGTACCAGGGCAAAATGGTGGAAACCGGACCCTCAAAGACGTTGCTCACACAACCGCAACATGACTATACAAAATTGCTATTGCAGGCGGCCTTAGATCTCCAGGCTGGGGAGGTGAAGGAAAAGCCGGCTGAAGATGAACCCCTTCTCCAGGTCAAGGGCCTGAAGCAGTACTTTACGCTGGCGCCGAGCTTGGTGGGACGTTTTCTGTCTGGCCCTTCCCCCGCAATTAAGGCCGTCGACGATATTAATCTTGAGATTTATGGCGGGGAAATTTTAGGGTTAGTGGGTGAATCAGGCTGTGGGAAGAGTACGCTCTCGCGCACGATTTTGCAGTTGGTCCGCCCCACCTCAGGCACCGTGACGTTTGATCAGATTAATCTGACGGACCTGACAAAGGCTCAGGTCCGGGGCCATCGACGAGACATTCAGATGATTTTCCAAGATCCGCTGGCCTGTCTCAATCCGCTGATGACGGTGGGGCAGGGAATTGCGGAGCCGCTGCTGATCCATCAATTAGCCACGGCTAAGACGGCACCGGCAATGGTCCGGTCGATGCTGGCTCGGGTGGGATTGACGCCGCCCGAGGACTATGAGCAACGCTATCCCAGCGATTTGTCTGGAGGGCAGCAACAGAGAGTTGCGATCGCAAGGTCACTCATCACCCATCCCAAGTTAGTGATCTGTGATGAACCGGTGAGTATGCTCGACGCCAGTATCCAAACCCAAGTGCTCGATCTCATGAAAGAGCTAAAAGCAGAGTTTCAGCTCACCTATTTATTTATTACCCATGATTTATGGGTAGCTCGATTCTTTTGCGATCGCATTGCCGTCATGCACCAGGGCAAAATTGTTGAAATTGGACCGACCTCACAAATTTTTTCCCAGCCCCAACACCCTTACACTCAAACCTTGCTGGATGCCGCACCTCTGTTGGCAAAAACACATTGAGAAGCTTGGAACTTTTTGCTGATTAAATTCATCAGAAGGAAAAGACTGCTCTAAGACGCTGTAGTTTTATATCTTGCTGCAGAATAATATTAGCTGAAGTGTTGCGATTTTCTAGGGTAAGAGGAGGAACTAAGCAAGCCCCTCTCTGGTGTCTTGTAAGGTTGTAATGCCAGGGCTCATGTCCATGTAATGCTTGTCTGATGTGTAGTTGGGGGGCTGCGGAGTAGTCTAGGCTGAATGCGCTTTTATCTTCTTCTGGCTCTCGTTCCTGCGATCGCGGCCTTTGGTTCAGCCAATGCCATGATTGTGGCATGGCAGCGTCGCGAAATTCCTGGGGCGCGGGCCTTTAGCCTCTGTGCAGGCAGTGCCTTTATCTGGTGCTTTTTCACGGTATTTGAATATCTCAGTGCGATAGAGTCAGTCCGGATTACATTTGGCAAGTTGCAGTATCTAGGCATTACGCCCCTTGCCGTTTGCTGGTTCATTTTTACGTTGCGATATACGCATAATGATGCCTGGCTCAGTAAAAAAAATATCTTGCTCCTCTCGGTTATTCCAGCGCTCAGTCTGCTGTTCGCGGTCACCGATCCGCTGCATGGACTCATTTGGTCGTCGGCCTCATTGGTGGCCGATCCCATTCCCTCCCTAACGATTGAGCATGGCCTTTGGTTTCGCTATGTGATGATGCCCTGCCAGTACGTTCTGCTGTTGGGAGGGGTGGGTGTCCTGCTCTATGCCTACGTCGCCAGTTCTGACATCTATCGGCGGCAGACGCTGATTCTGTTGTTAGGTACCTTGATTACCTTTTCCTTCAATGTTTTGTATATCGTTGCTGATGTCACACCCTATGGCCTGGATTTAACGCCAGTGGGCTTTGCCATCAGCAGCATTATGATTCAGTTTGGTTTGTTCAAAGCTCGTTTTTTAGAGCTGGCTCCTGTGTCCTACCGAACCGTATTTTTGAACACGGCAGAGGCTGTGATCCTGTTGGATATCCGGAATAATATTGTTGACTTGAATCCCCCTGCTTATCAGGAATGCAAGCAAACAAGGGCTTTGGGCCTAGCTTTCGGTGATGTTTTCCCTCGCTACGCCCCTGTCCTCGAGGATCGG
>CALFCG010000171.1 GCA_937951315.1 uncultured cyanobacterium | reverse complement strand
TGTTGTCCATGAACAGCTCACGGATATCTTCAGAGATTCAGGGGCTCAGCTTTGGTTCCTGCAAACCAACCAAGTGGGGGGCTGGGATGCTTCTATTGCTCCGCTTGCCGCCACTGAGCTTCTGGGGAGATGGCCCCTGATTACGCGTGTTTGTTCTCGATTGATTGATGCTTTAACTACATTTCCTGATGCTCGGGGCTGGCTCATTTCGGTGGGGATTTTGTTGGGCTATGCTGTCTTTGCACTTTGGTTTGGCGGGCGACAGGGATTTCTGAAGCGATCTGCAACTCCCATAGAGGTTCGCAAAGCTTTCACTCTCGCCGTCGGTGTTTTTTTCACACCCGCCTTGTTTGAGGAACTACTGTTTAGGGCGTTGCTGATTCCCCACCCCTTTGAAGATGTTTGGCTGCAAACTACTTTTTTGTGCGCTGGTCTCAGTTTGATAGTGTTTATCGTCTATCATCCGCTGAATGCTTTGACGGTTTACCCCGCTGGTAAGCCAACTTTTTTTCAGTCCACGTTTCTGATCTTGGCCGGATTTTTGGGGTTGGCCTGTACGCTCACTTATTTGCTAACAAACTCGCTTTGGCCTGGGGTCATTTTGCATTGGCTTGCTGTGACCATTTGGTTACTCAAGCTCGGTGGCTTGGCGCGGCTTGCAATCAAGTAAATGAGCCTACACCGTAAAAGGCTTTCACCCCCTTCGGTCTCAAGGATTCGGCAATAAACCTTTCGCTACCATAGGGGTTCTTTGTTCGCTGGAGGACTCCACAGAGGTTCTTTCGGTGCTGCTTTAGGGGCTGCCTTTGGTGCTGAAGGGGTGGTTTTTGCCGGAGCAGATGTTGTTCGACTAGGTGTAGAAGAGGAGCGGCTCGGTGTTGATCGCGAGGCCGATGACGAACTTGAGCTAGAGGTGGCGGGCGAAGCTGCTGCTGCCCGTTGTGCTGCCGCTGCCGCCTCCTGCTGTTTCTTGCGGGCCGCAGCCGCTGCTATTGCTGCCTGTCGTTGTCGTTCTTTTTCCGCAGCGATCAGTTGATCAATTTTGCTCTGTAGCTCTTTAATCTCCTTCTCCTGGCTCTGCTGCTTTTCCTTGGCCTGGGCTGCTACAAAAGAATCTTCCGGCACATTTTGAAGTTGGGTTTGGGATGTCTTCCACTGTTTCTGCACTTCTGCGATCGGCGCAACGGTTGTGGCCTTTTCGGCCTCAACCATTTTTTCCTCTGCCTCTTTGGCCGTCGCTTCCGCTTTCTGAAAGCTTTCTTGGGCTTTCTTCTCTGCTGTTAAGCGCGTTTGGATCGTCTTGTACTGCTTCTCATATTCGGGCAGTTCTTTTTTGGCAGTGGGGTAGACCTTAACGTCTTCAGGAATCGATTTTAGGGCCTCAATTGCATCGGCAAACCGATCATGGGCTGTTTCTAGATCTTTGAGATTCTTGGCTTCTTGACTGTCAGTCTGTGCTGTTTTGGCATCATTGACTGCGTCCTTATAGGTTGTTTGAAAGAGTAGATTGCGTGAGCAATTATTGAGGACCTGACATAGCGGTTCTATATGGGGAGAGGCCAAACCTAAGGTGCCGCCGCCGCCGAGCAAGAGAGCCATGAGACCCGCGGCGGCAAACTTCAAGGTTTTAGTACTTTTAGAGCCTTGGGACTTTGTGGGTAACGGTGGTGGCGATGCCGCTAAGGTTGCGATTTGCGAATCAGGCGCATCAGCCAAATCTGTAGGAGCATCTGTTTTGAAACCAGGCTCAACAGGAAGAGCTGAAGGGGGATCTGTTTTGATCTCTGGGGGACCTGAAAGGGGGGGCGGTGTGGTTTGGCCCTGGTGTTTTGTCGATGCTTGTTCAGCCGTTGTGGGTGTAGGGGGAGATGTCTGGTTTGACGTCTTGACGCTGGAGGGTGCATTGTCTGGGCTGCTAATGACAGTGGGGCCAGCCTGTTCGAGGGTTGCATTGTTCTCCTGAGACGGATCGGTCACCATCGTGGCGGGGACTTCCTCGCTCACGCCGATTTCTGTCTCAACGGCGTCCTGTTCAGGCGCAATATCCGCCTGTGTCGCTTGTGATGACGATCTTTCCTTGATTAGTGCATCAAGCGCTGCCAATGCTGTAGATGCAGAACCATAGCGTTGCCGATAATCATAGAGCACCATCTTGCTGATGATGGCAGCCAATTCTGGGGACACCTCAGCATGGTCCTGCCAGATCAGTTCTCCGCTCTCTTCATCTTCAGGGAGATGTCTTACGCCAGGATTGATGCCGGTCAGGGCTTGGATACCGATCATGCCCACAGCATAGACATCACTGCTGAGCTTTGGATTTCCACGAAACTGTTCGCCAGGGACATAGCCCGGACTCCCAATCAGAACGGTTTGAGGAGTATGGCTATGGTTGTTTATCAACTGGGTGGTCATCTGTTTGACGGCCCCAAAGTCAATCAGGACAACTTTGCCGTCTTCTTGCCGCCGAATTAGGTTGGAAGGTTTGATGTCGCGATGAATAACTTGGCTCTGATGGACGCAGTCAAGAACTTCTAAGATGTCGCGGAGAAGTGCGATCGCATCTTCCTCCTTCATCTTGTGCCCTGGTTTTAGCTCTTGATCAAGGCCATGTCCGTCAATATACTCCTCAACTAAATAAAACCCTTCCTCTTCCTCAAAGTGAGCTAATAGCCGTGGAAGCTGGTCATGGTGCCCCAGCTTGTGCAGCATCTTGGCTTCGGACTCGAACAATCGTCGGGCCACCTTCAGGGTTGAAGCCTCACGGTGTTCGGTTTTAAGTTTTTTGACGACACAACAATGAGCATCGGGGAGATGTTGGTCTTCCGCTAGAAAAGCCTCACCAAAACCACCCTCCCCCAGAGTTTTGATGATCTTGTAGCGTCCTGCGAGTAGGGTTCCTAACATGGTGTTTAAAGATTACTAAAACGGAACAGCCATCTTGGCTGTATCTTTCACAGCAACAGAGTTATACAGAAACATCCAAAAACTAGCATACCCTCCCCAATTGCCGTCGCTATAGCAATGTATATTCAACAGGTTTCCTTTATACATCGTTGATCAATCTTGTACAAAAGAAACCTGTGACCAACGTCTTTGGTTTTATTCCACAGCTTTGGCGCGATCGCCCACTTCAAAGCCCTGACCACTCAGGACTGTCGCCACGGAAGACTCAGGATCCACCTCAGTTAACTGGAGCCGACCAATCGTCTGTGATTGTCGCCGCAGCAGTTTACCGGTTTCGGGATCTTTGATTTCCTTAATAACGCGCTCCACCGAGAGCACCATGCCGGGTCTAAACCCATCTTTCCCACCCCGATTTAGGATTACCTGTTGACCCGTGACATCTGCAATCACCGGTTCAGCGGTGGGTAGGACTTCTGGGAGTGCCGCTAGCTTGGGTGCGACCGTGACCAGCTGAGCCACAACCTGATCGACGGCTTGCTTCGCGGCTTCACCGAGGAGGCGATCAGAGCTGTCACCGCCGGTACTGGCGGAGATACCAAAAATCTTGCCGCCGCCCCCACTCTTGTCTGCGCGCCCAGTGCCCTCAGCAGCAGACAAGATTTCGCCGGTTGATGTGCCCACCAATCGGGTTGAGATCTGGACGTTGGCAATCTGTCTCTTGCGTTTGCCACCGAAGCCAAAGATCCGACCCACGGAGACATCGTTGTCCTGATCTTCCATGTTGAATTGCGTAATCGATCCCATCAGGACCGCATCGACACCTAGAATGCGACCAATCTGTGCGGCTGTACTGGGTTCTAATCGATCGGTTTGACCCAGATTTTGCTCTGCGAGAATCGCGTCAACCTTACTCCGCTCAATCAGCACATAGGTGCCGTCTTTAACCAATTCGTTCGTGAGTAGGTTGCTAACGCCCTTCGAAGGACCATTGTTGCCATATAGACCTAAATACGTTCCTGTCTTACTGACGTTGGCAAAATCTAGGTCTAGGACCGCAATCCGCTTGCTGGGCGTGACGCGAATCTGTTCTACTCCAGCAATCTTTATCCCTGCTGGGTTTGCTAACACAGCGCTTGGACGATAGAGACTAGACGCTGCTGTAATTGCGATGACCGAAGGTAGACCGAAGGCCAACGCAAATCTTGTCGCTGAAAATGGACGACACCCCATAGATCGATACCCCATCGAAGATTTATAAAATTATTCCACAACATTAAAATCATCCTGATCATGGACTAGCGATGGTCCATGTAGGTTCCCTTATGACCCTAGTATGGGCCTTTTGGCATGCTTCTTGATCAACCCGGATCTTATTCTAATCGCTACTGATGGGTCGGGCTCACGCTAAGGAGCGCCAGCCTTGATCAAGGAACGTAGAGTGACCTCTAGCGATCGCAAACTTTCCGAATTGACTGCCGACAGGACTTTGAGGCGATATTGATGGCCTCAAGCGCCCGTTGATAGTCTGATTGATTATCAACCTGTAACGAAATATCGGCAGCCGTCCGTAGATCGGTCAGCGCTGCCTGTTGTTGACCTTGATTCAACTGCAGGATGCCACGGTTGTAATAAGCTTCTGCATGACGATCCTGCCGCTGGATGACCTGCGAATAATCAGCCATCGCTCTTTGGGGATCACCCAGAGAAGAGTGAATCAACGCTCTCCCGATATAGGCTGCAATTAGATCGCCATCCAATGCCAATGCCCGATTGAAGTCGGTCAGTGCCCCTTGTCGATCCTGCTGAAGATAGCGAATGCTGCCCCGGAGCGAGAAAGCTGGCGCAAATGTGTCATCGAGACGAACAACTTGAGTTGAAAGACTCAACGCCTCAGAGACGTCTCCCCGTTCGTACTGATCGAGGGCCTGGAGATAGAGGTCATCTACCCCGGGAGCTTGCGCTTCCACGACTGTCGTTGGCTTTGGGAAGCCGAGGTTGACCCCCGTCTTGGGGACCAAGCTCAGAAACGTATTGATGGGAATGCCAAGATTAAATCCCGTTTTGATATAAATATCAGGGTTAATACTCTGATTCTGAATGCGATCGGTGGTGTCGGCCCGCCCATGGATGCCTAAGAGATTCCCTTCTGAGTCCAGAACGGGGCCGCCGCTCATGCCGGGGAGCGTATTGTTGGAATACACCAGCGCGTAGCCGTCCGTTAAAGCACGATTGGCATTGGCGGTGATTTTCCCCGTGGTGAAGTTATAGATTGTGTCTGTGAGTGCCTGGGATCGAGCTGGGAAACCGGCAACATAGCTTTGGCTGCCTTCGGGCATTTTTCCTGAGTTACCAAGCTTCGCTACGGGATAGTTGCGATCGCTCTTGAACTGTAAGATGGCGAGATCAACACCTGGCAGCTTTTTAATTTGCCCTGGAAGGGCTGGATGGCGCTGTCCTCCTTGGGTCACAACCTCGTAATTATCGGCTGTTGCAACGACATGGGCCGCTGTCAGCAAGGTATATAGATTACCCTCGCGCTTAATCAAGACGCCTGACCCAGGTGTCTGACTCTCGACTCTCACGGTAATGTCTTTGGCTATTTGATTGACTTCAGTGGCACTGAGCGCTGAAGCGATTTGAGGGGACGAGAGAATGGCTATCGGTATGGTAAGGGCAGAAAGCAGATATCTAGAAGTCGTTGTCATGACTGAACCGTTGCAATGGAAATAGGCGAACATTACACACGATTTTAACTATCGCTCAGAGAAAATCAGTGATCTACGTCAGCGATGGAGACGAAGGTCAGTGATATGACCGATGGCCCGTCCCTTCTTAGAGAAAACGATAGGTTCCCCCTTAGTTAGCCGGATCAAGCCAAAAATTAACCTGTCTGGAACTGTTGTAGTTGGGGAACTAAAGCTTGAAAGGCCACGCCGCGGTGACTGAGGCGACGCTTTACCTCTGAAGACAGTTCGGCGAAGGTTTTGCCCTCCGTCGGCACAGAGAAAATGGGGTCATAGCCGAAACCCCCTTCTCCCCGACCGGACCGCAGAATTTCGCCCGGACAGTGGCCCTCAGCATGGCAGGCAATGGAGCCGTCGGGACGGGCTAACGCAATGACGCAGGTGAATTGAGCGGTTCGATTCTGTTGACCGTCTAATTCATCTAGCAGTCGCTGAATTCGCTCAGCATCGTTTTTGCCGTAGCGTGCTGAATATATACCGGGGGCGCCCCCAAGGGCTTCGACCTCTAAGCCTGAATCATCGGCGATTGCCCATTGACCGGCGTGCTGTGCAACCTGGGATGCCTTGAGGTAGGCATTGGCTAAAAATGTGTCTCCTGTTTCTTCAATGTCTAGCTCTGGGGGCATGAGCTGGAGTTGCCACGGTAACCCCATTAAGTAATGCTGCATTTCATTGAGCTTGCCAGGATTTTGAGTCGCAACGATTAGGGTTTGCAC
>CALFCG010000170.1 GCA_937951315.1 uncultured cyanobacterium | reverse complement strand
GATGCAGAACTCTCAGCTTCAACCAACCATGAGCTTGGAGAGTTTAATCATTGGTTTAATTGTGCTGTTCAACTTCATGTTGCAACAGATTCTGAGTGGCATGAAGGAGAGTATTGGGTGGAAACTCAGGATGGTTGGCATCCTTATGCAGAGATGGTGGCCATATTCACTTTAAGCACAATGCAAAGAATGCTTGAAGTGAAATCCGATTGATGGTATGGGGCATCTATACATATACTTAAGCTCATGTATCTCCGCTGTATCGGTATCTATGCTGCTTTATCTAGTTTTTGGACTAGGGTTGCCAATTTTTATTTGTACTTAGTATAAGAGGCATTGTGGGTCTGCTGGAATGTTGGCCAAAGCCATTCAGAAGAAGTGGAATCCAAATTGTGCAGAAGAGTCAGGGACTCTAGTGACAGATGGGTTCAGCGAATGGCTTGATCTCTATAGATACAAGGGGATCGTCTTTGCCTCGATGCCTCGATGATGATGGATGCTCAGATGTGTGTCTGTACCAATCCTGAAGTAGGGGATTGCTAACCCTTGACTGATTTGGTCTTTGCCTTCCCGGCTAGGATTCTACTGGAGATGAACCCAATTAAATTCCGCGCCTACCGATGATAGATGCGCCCCAATACTCAAACGGATGCTCAGTGAGCTGCTCAAATTGCTTCGGCTTAACCCGCACCGTCACCACCTGATTGTTCTCCATCATGAGAAACTCCACCTTGCCATCAACCCTCTTGGACCTCGGAACCTCAGAGATCTTGCAAGTGATCTGGATATTGGCCGCCGTCGCCATCCCTCAACCCTCCCTAGACATCCAATAAAAAAACGACCCCTGTGTATCCTGGGTCGTTCCTAGAAAGCACATTCTGGTGTTTAGGGAACATCGGACCAGAAAACAACGCTAAGCCTGTAACGCTTTGACAGCATAGGTTTCAAGCATTATTTTTCGCGTTTTTCAAAGCGCTCAAATCGATGTATCCCTTCCCAGGCATAGGTTTCAAGGAAATAACTTTTTTGATTATTAGCTGATAAACCACTGAAAGCCTTTCTATTAGGCACTTTCAGTGGTTTAGTTTGTCATTGGGTCTTGATGAAGTCATAGTTTGTAGTTCCAGAGTAGGTCTACTACTCCAGGACAAATACAAGAAATGCTGAATTATGAGTCACAGTCTGTTGCTTCTGCTGAGATGGCTCTACTGATTCATCAATTTCTCTAGTGCGCTTATTGCGACCTCTTCAGCCCGAGCCGATGTCACCTTCTGATAGCGCAACGTCGTCTGAATATGCTGATGTCCCAGTAGCGCCCGCAGCTCCTCAATCCCCATCAGTCCCACCCGCTCAGTAGCAAAGGTATGCCTCAAATCATGGAGTCTGACTCCATTGAGCAAACCGTCATCCTGCATCACCTTCTTCCAAGCTTTGTATGCAGAGGTGTAGCTCAGACGACTGATCACCCCCGTCATCGGTTGCTGTGCCGTAAACAAAGCCGCACTATCTGTATGCCGATAGTTGCGAATGTACCTCTCTAAAACCTCCCCAGCATCAGCACTATAGAAACACCAGCGCTTCTTATTGCCCTTACCCACCACCTGAAACTTGCGGCCCACCAGATCGATCTTTTCAAGATCTAAGGACAAAACCTCAGAGATTCTTGCTCCACTACGATGTAGCAAAGCCACAAGCGCGTGGAGACGCGCATTCGACCTCACTAATTGGTACATCTGCTGCACCTGTTCAGGCGTCAAATACCGAACCAGTTCATCGGTCAACGATTCACCCTGCTGTGCATCCGGCTTCCGCTGCCGTAAATGAGCAATAGGATTATTTCTGAGATACCCCCGCTCAACCGCAAAGTTCAGGAGAGACTGAAGAATCGCCTGATGCCGCCGATGCGTCGTGTAAGACAGATGCTCCAGGCTATTGAGATAGTCTTCCAACACCCTACGAGAAAGCAGCTCCACTGGTAAATGTCCCTGCTGCTGCAGCAACGGTAAGAGGCTCAGCTCATAGGACTTCAGCGTGCTGACCGCGTAGCCCGGACGGGCGAGAAACTCTGTCGCAACTGTTGCTAAAACTAACCTCGACATTGTGTCGACAATATACTCTGCAAAAAGATAATAATGTACTTTAGCAATGTTGTTTTCTAGCCCATTAATAATGGCATCAGAATTGGTGACCTGTGCACCCCACCCCGAAGAACCCCTCAGTGATTATGTCCGCCGTCTCCGCCAGCAACGAAGCTGGACTCAATTTCAACTGAGTGAAGCTGCAGGTGTTCATCGCCAAACGATTGGAAAGATTGAAAGTGGTGATAGTCAGCGGCTCAATCGGCGTGTCAGAAAAGGATTAGCGCTGGCCTTGAGTATTCCACTGGAGTACTTGGAAGCAGTCTGTGACGGCGCGGATGTTCCTTCGGTTGTCCGTCTCAAATTTTGCCCACAATGTTGGGTGCCCGGAACAGCACCAGAGTCCATGTGGACAGATCCAAGGAGCCACTACTGCTTTGGTTGTGGCACTGAGCTGACCCATCGCTGTCAGCAGTGCAAAGAGTCAATTTTGTCGCTGCAGTTCCGGTTCTGTCCCTACTGCGGAAACTCCTACAAGCCAGCAGCATCACCATAAATGCCCGTTCGTTTTCTGAGTGTCGCTGAGCGAACTCACCGGAGCCAGTTCCCAGAAGACATCTCTGAGTCAGATCTGATTCAATACTTCACGCTCACTCTAGAAGATCTCAAGCAGGTCAATCGCAAACGTCAGCCTGATAACCAACTGGGCTTTGCTCTGCAGCTTTGCGGACTTCGGTACATGGGCTTTTGCCCTGATGACCTGCAGCAGACACCGACAGAAATTGTCGTTTTTGTGAGCCACCAGCTTGAGATTGAAGAGGAGGTGCTATCGACCTACGGCCAGCGGTCCCAAACGAAAAGCAAACACTTTCAGCAGGTCCAGAAGCATTTGGGGTTTCGAACGCCTGATCCCATCGATCTCAAACGGCTATCAAAGTGGCTGGTCAATCGAGCCTTAGAGCATGACAGGCCTTCACTGCTATTCCAACTCGCAGCCGAAAAGCTCTTCAAGGACAAGCTTGTTCGTCCAGGTGTCACTGTTCTAGAGCGGATGGTCGGCACCGTGCGGAATCGGGCCATGAAAGAGACTCATAAACGGCTCAAGCCATTACTGACGCTTCCGGTCAGGCGATTTCTCAATCAACTGTTGGAGCATGAGTCTCAAATCCATGCCGTTCGTTTTTCTTGGCTGCGACGGCCGGCCATCAGCAATTCACCTAAAGCAATTCTCACAGCAATAGACAAGATCCGTTTTTTGCGAGACAACCAAGTCCATCTGTGGGATGTCTCCATGCTCAATCCTAATCGTCTCAAGTTCCTGGCCCGACTCGCAAAGAAGAGCAGCGTTCAAGGTCTGAAGCGAATGCCTGTAGGAAAGCGTTATCCCTTACTGGTCGCGTTTGCTCAACAGTTATTGATTGAGGCCACCGATGAGGCGGCAGATCTTTTCATTCAGTGCTTATCAGATACTCATGCTAGAGCGAGGAACGATCTCAAAGCATTCCGGCAAAAGGAAGCGGTGGCGATCAATGAAAAGGTAAGACTGCTTAAACAGGTGGGAGGTGTGGTGCTAGATCCACAGGTGGATGATCCTAAAGTGCGATCTGACATTTTTGAGCAAGTCACTCCAGAGGTGTTGGAAGCAGCGATTACGGACTGCAACCGCCTAGTGCGGCCCACTCAAGACGAGTCCTATGACTACTTCGCTGCCCGATACAGCTACATCCGTCGATTCACCCCCAAGTTCTTAGAGACGTTTTCATTCCGGTCTAATCGAGAGAACGATCCGCTTCTGGAGGCGATCGCCGTTTTGGAAAAACTCAATACGACGGGCAAACGACATGTTCCAGAATCAGCACCGATGGCCTTTGTGACCGCACCTTGGAAGTCCCATATCCGTGATGAAGAGGGGAAAATACAGCGGCGCTATTACGAGATGTGTGTACTGTGGGAACTCCGCAATGCTCTGCGCTCAGGCAATCTGTGGATGAAAGGCTCACGCAAGTATGCAGATCCCGAGAGCTACCTGATCCCCAAAGAGCAGTGGCCATCAATGCGGGCTGAGTTTTGCAAGATGATGTCGCTGCCAGAACAGGGCAAACGACAACTACAAGAGTTGAACCAGCAGCTTGATGCTGAAATGACGAAGTTTATGGAGACGCTCAAAGACAATCCCAATGTCCGTTTAGAGGATGACCGTGTTGTTCTCTCCCCCCTGGAAGCTCAAGAACAGTCTAAGCGGCAAAAGAAGCTGAAGGCTTTGGTCAATCAATGCTTGCCAAAAATAGACCTGACGGATCTGTTGATTGAGGTGGATTTGCTGACGGGTTTTAGTGATCATCTGGTTCATATGGGCGGCCATCAAACCCGCTCACGAGAGACCAAACTGTATCTGTATGCAGCAATACTGTCACAGGCTTGCAATTTGGGTCCGCAGGCAATGGCACGAGGGGCTGATTTATCCTATGAACGCTTGCTGTGGCACAACAATTGGTTCCTCGATGAGAGCACACTCACAAAGGCGACGACTCAATTGGTGAACTATCACCACCAGCTACCGCTAGCTAAATCTTGGGGCGGTGGAACGCTTTCATCGTCTGATGGTCAGCGCTTTCCGGTCACGGTAAAAAATACTCAATCAGTCGCATTACCCAAGTATTTTGGTTACGGAAAGGGCGTCACGTTTTACACCTGGCTCTCAGATCAGTTTTCACAGTACGGCACCAAGGTCATTCCTTCGACTCGTCGCGATGCCCCTTATGTTTTAGATGGAATCAATGACAATGAAACGGAGCTTAAGATCCTAGAGCACACCACTGATACGGCAGGGTTCACTGAGGTGGTCTTTGCTTTCTTCAATCTGTGTGGTCTTCAGTTCTCGCCTCGAATTCGCGATCTGGGCAAACAGAGACTCTATCGGTTCAAGACTAAGCCCGATAAGCTGATCAAGTCCCTGTTTGAGCGGCGCATCAAGCCGAAGCGAATTGTAGATCCCTGGGATGAGATTTTGCGGGTGGCGGCGTCACTCCAGTATGGCTATGTCACCTCTTCACTGTTGATGAGTAAGCTCAGTTCATTCCCTGAACCCAACCGATTGCTGCAGGCGTTTCAGGAGTATGGGCGGTTGGTGAAGACGATTTATATTCTCCGCTACTACAACAGTCTCGATCATCGCAGGCGGG
>CALFCG010000169.1 GCA_937951315.1 uncultured cyanobacterium | reverse complement strand
GCATGTGAATGTTTTAGCCATTGAGTAAACACTTACCCTTTGCCTGGAACTTACTTCTGTTGGGCGATGCTAGAAAACCCATATAAAAAACTTCATGGAGAAGTACTTTAAACTCATCCTTCAATTTAAGTACATTACATGCAGCCAGAGTTGTGGACTCTCCAGATCATCGAACAGGTGATTTATTACCTCTCTGTTGACTTATTCTTGGAACTCATTGTTGTATATATTTGTCTCGCGATAGTTTTTTCGCTCTTCCCATGAAGAAGTGATGTGTTGCCTTTGCCAAGCCAGAACTAAAAGGTCGTGAGATGCAGTCTAATATATTGAAGAACTCTTTTCTGTCTTTTGAGGTCTTCCATATAAAATTTCAACCGAACTGTATCTATATCATTGATGCTCAAGTGGAAATGTAAAAGGGAGAGAATTAATTCAAATGCCTGCTAAAAAAGCAAAAATTGTCTCATTCTTGTTCTCTCTTTATTGTTTCCCCATATTCTTTCTACTTCTGCTGGTGTTAGTGAGTCTTTATCAAGACAGTCCTATCGGTAAATTTACTCGCGATCCTGCCGCGACTGCAGGTATCTCTCCCTTTAGTGGTGTTGCCTCACATTTTGGAGTTCTTTTATTGACTGCGTCAGGGGCCATCTGTTTGTTTAGTTGGGCTGTCTTAAAAAAATCAGATATAGGGAAAATATCTATATTTTTTCTTTGCTCAGGACTTATGAGTATATTGCTTGGATTGGATGATTTGCTGATGCTTCATGAATCAGTATATCCTCGATTTCTCGGCATAAGTGAAAAAAAAGTTGTCATAATCTATGCCTCATTAGCCTTGGGAGGAGTTGTACGATTTCGAAAAGAAATCTTGAAGACAGAATATTCAATAATGCTTCTCGCTATCTTATTTTTTGGGCTATCAATTCTGGTGGATTTTTCGCAAGATTATGTTGAAGAAATAGTGGGGCAGTGGCGAATATTTTTAGAAGATGGATTTAAGTTTCTAGGGATAGTTGCATGGTTTGGATACTATTTAAGAAGTTGTTTAACTTCATTGAGTCGACAGTTAAATGCTCCTAGCCTTTGAAAAGCTAGCTTTAGAAAACTGCGGACTATTATGTTCAAAGAGTGATTGCTAGGAGATACTTTCAGTATCAATTTTCGGTGATTACAATATATCTGTTCTCAACACATGACAGTGCTGAACACTGTACTGAAGACTCTGAAAACAGGTCATTCCTTCTATCTTTGCTCTGCAAGAAGTGCGCTTGTTGTTTCAACTCATGGATTGGCACCCGACGGCAAAACTACCAACCCCAGTGAAGACGGTATAAATGGTCATCAATGCTTGGGCAAAAGAGAAGAGTATTGAGACCACTGAGAAAGTAGTCGGGTATCACTTCCCTATTACCGCCACCTCGGAAAGGTGATTATCAATATTTTGTGCCACCCTTCTTCTATCTGATGATGTAGCGGTTGAGGAGGGAAAGTGAGCATTTTTATTCTCTATATCTTAGCTATGTCAGAAATGCTAGTAATTATCGTTGGCCAAACCGACTGACTCCCTGAAATATCTGATCGCTTGGATCAGGGAGGAAGTGTTGCTCCAGAAAGTCTGTTTTTTATTCAATCAACAGTAGGGAATGAAGTTGCTACATTTCGATGCGCCTGTCAGTGATTCGTCTTAAGCCATACAACTCTGCATACTTGAGGCAGTAAGTAAAGTGCGCATGTTAAGGTTAACTGGGGGTTAAGTTGTGAAGGGCCTTACATGTGAAATTTTTAATTTATCCGAAGAAATTCCTTCAGGTTCAATGTCTTATAGTTGCTGCTCTGGTATCACTCAGTCTGTTGGCGCATTATTTTGACTTTCTTGATCGTGAAATTGTTTCTCGTCTAAGTTTGAACAGTGAATTGAGTATAGCGACTTGGTACTCATCACTATTACTCCTAATTTGTGCAGTTTTGCTTGGAATTATCTCGTCGATAAAGTATAAAGGTCAGCCCTCTCGCTACAGCCGCCACTGGAAAATTTTGGCACTGACTTTTATGGGGTTATCTATTGATGAATCTATCTCATTGCATGAAATGTTGATTGATCCATTAAAAAATGCCTTGAATGCGGGCGGTTTTTTCTATTATACCTGGGTCGTTGTAGCCATTCCTTTGGTTGCCCTATTTGTTGTTTTAAACTTACGCTTCCTTGCACATCTTCCGGAAAAAATACGACGGTTGTTCTGGTTCTCAGGGGCTGTTTATGTGGCGGGGGCAATTGGTTGCGAGATGATAGGTGGCTTCTTTGCAGACCTCTATAACGGTCCGACTAACATGCCCTATGTTATTGTCATGCATCTTGAAGAAACCTTAGAAATGGCTGGAGTTAGTTTCTTTATTTATACCCTTTTAACCTATTTAGGCTTATTCTCTTCAAAGGTTCGATTCGATGTTTCCACTGTTGATCGTGTCCCTCGCCGGGTTGTAAAGTTACCACTTTTTCGATAAGAAAAGATTTCTAATAATCCCTTTTTAGTAATGATATTCGCTTCATAAATGAATCAAATTCTAACGTGAAACTTTGTCAAGAGTGGGACCAAGACTTTGATAGCTAATAAACGTGATTTCTGGTTAAGCTTCAGGCAGTAAATACTCATCTAGCGATAATGCTGGTTTCTTGGGTTGGTGACAGTAGGCAATCAATCCACAAACAACATTGACCAAAAAGTTGAGGGGACTTCGATGGCGCGAATGCTCAATCTGCGAGATGTTTTTGAGCTGGTCAATAATGGTCTCAACTATCGCACGCTTACGAGTCAAAATTTTGTCCATCAGAGGTATCAGCTTGTTCTTCATATTCTTGCGAGGTTTGACGATTAATTGAATGCCCATCTGCTTTAGAAGGGTTTCAAAGAGCTTCTGAGAAACATAGCCACGATCTGCAACCACTTTGCCAAAGCTATTTTCTAGCAGTTTGAGGACGGGCTTGCGATCATCAGTATTACCAGGTGTGATAGTCATGTTGAGTAGTTCTCCTTGGTCATTGATGAGCAGATGGAGCTTAAACCCATAAAACCAACCCGTGGAGGTTTTTCCTCGGTCCGCTAAGCCCTTAAACACTTTGTGGGAGTGGATCCGTTGGTTGTGACACACCGTCAGTTTTGTCGCATCCATCACAGAGACACCTGTGCAGGCGCCAAAACAATGATGGAGATAGACACTCAAGGGCATCAACAACGAGGGAATCCAGTCTACAAAACGTGAATAGCTCAGTTGACGCGGAAAGGCATCGGTCCAATACTGACAGACCTGTTTCTCGTAGAAGGCTTTGAAGTTTCGGTAGGCAGATTGATGGTATGCGATTTGAATGGTCATCATTTCGCTGAGGCTCATCTGTGATGACCGCTGACGGCGCATATGGCCATCGTTGAGAAGTTGCTTTTGCCACAGCGGTTCAAAAACCTTGCAGCAATCATCCACAGTGCAGAAAAGTTCTTCTAGACTGAGCATAGGACTAACCTGAAGTGTTGGGTTTAGCTGACTTTCAGCCTACAGGTTGGTCCTCTCCTTATCCAGAACTCACGTTGTTTTAGGGTTCTGGGAGGGATGTGATCGCGTATACAATGAAATACTGTAATCTACGATTTAAACACCTCGAAACATCCGCTTCTAGGGACTCCTGAAATATTACTCCTCGTCTCATCGCATCTGCTCTAGAAGACTCAGTTTGACCTAGGTTATTTCACAATATTGTCCGATTTAGGACAGTTCTTGAAACATCAACAAGCTGAAATCTGAGTTGATTCCAAAATCTCTTTACTCAGACTTAATAGCCGCATCAGTTATCCCATCGAGAGCCTTAGAGATTTGAGAAACGACTTGCTGACCACACCCCTGTAATCGGTGGCGTCCAGACAGGAATGCGGGATTGTTGTAAGCCAACTGCACACCCTGTTCATTTTCCCAGATCAATATTTTCTGAGGTAAATCAATAGCGATACTTTGATTGCACTGCATCAGTGGTGTCCCCAGCTTCGGGTTACCAAACAAGATGACTTGGGTTGCAGCCAGTTCAAGCCCCGCATGGGCCGCATTGTCGCGGTGGTCGATGTTGGCAAAGATTCTGAGACCTTTCGCTTCTAAAATTTTTGTCAGACGGTCTGAAGTTTCTTTCACACTGTAGGGACTTGATTTAATCACAACCCCTGTCGCCTCCAAACGATCGACAGCGGGAGAATCTGTCTGGGTTTGCGACCTTGCGATCGCAGGTACGCACAAAAGCAAAGTACAACTAAAGGCAGTAAAAATTAAACGGCGCATTATTTCTCCGATCTGACTTTTAGTAAGTTGGGGTTTACCCTCCCGAGTTAAAGTTTGACTCAGGAGACTTGCAAAAAATGCGAATCAAGCAAAAGGCTTAAGAAGGGCATCTTTCGCTTGCTCCTGAGACGCGACAGATTTGGGAATCTCCATCCGAGGCAGATCGCAAAACTCTGAGGGGTGGCTCCAGTCCGGCATTCGAAACACTTTGCGCTGCAGCCAACCGACTCCGGCCATCAGGCTAAATCCAAACCAAAGACAGTACAGTGCGCCACGATAGCGATCAAAATAGCCAAGGGACCAAGCAATAAATCGCCGGACGACGGGATCTGTTCTGTTTTGCATTCTGTAGTCTAAGGCCTGCACAAATGCCTGCATAGCAGACCGACTTTCCATCATCCAGTAAAAAAGACGCATGGTGATAGACACATGGAATTCATACTGTCGGCACCAACGCTGATACTGGCGAAAAGACTGTAGGTTATGCCCACTCTGCAAAAAGGAATGAATGGCGTCGGCGGCTAAATCTGCAGTTTTGAAGGCAACCTGCACACCGGAAGAGAGAAACGGATCAACAAAGAAACTTGCATCCCCCACTAATAACCAACCATCCCCAACTTTTCGCTGGCTGGAATAGGAAAGTTCTCGCAGGATGCGAACTTTTGAGGTTTGCTCGGCGTTGATGAAACGATCGCGTAAAAACTGATGTCGATTTATATACGTCAATAAAATCTCTTCCGGCGACGTTCCTTGCCAGTCATTTGGCCGATTCACCACCAAACCCACGCCCATTTCGTTGGGACCAACGGGTACAAACCACAACCACCCCTTCTCAATGAAATAGATTGCGATCGCACCTCCCTCGCGCCCTGGATTGGGCGTCACGTTGCGGAAATGTCCAAAGACAGCCGAGGTTTGAATAAACGGATCGGTCTTGAGCAGTTTGCGGCTGCGACCAATGAGCGCT
>CALFCG010000168.1 GCA_937951315.1 uncultured cyanobacterium | reverse complement strand
GTGGATTTTCTGCCCCTAGGGAGCCGCTGGCCGGTACCACAGGTGGAGAGGGATCGGGTAACGTTGGTGTATTTGGTATATCTTGATCGACCAGATTTTGATCAATACGAACCACATTGACGGAGGAACTTACATTCAGGTTCGCTGCACAGTCGCTAACAACAGTACCTTCAATAGTTGGGGAATTTGGGGAGTCGCTAATGTTGCCCTTAGCCCATAGTGTTGCAACTTGGTTTACACGACTAACCGGAATAGCAACCTGTACCTGAGAAACCGACTCACCAGGTTCTCCGGCATTTATTCGTCCCTGCACGGTCAAAGTACCGACAAAGTTGGGTGTTCCGAAGTTATCACTATCATCTTCAGCATATTGATAATCCAAAACTCGGAACTCGCCATTCAACGGTTGTGGACTGGTGTCGCTAGGATCGACATTGGGCCAGTCTCCCGATCCATCAGGGAATAGAGCAGTCAAGTCCGACACATCTACATCGCCTGGACAGACATTGAGATTGTTTCGATTGTTCCAACTATCAGGCCCAGTGTCGGGATACATTGCCAGGGTTCGGTAGCGATTCAAAAAGGTTTGTACTCTGCTGACGCCTGATTCAGCCGCCGCAAGGCTTTTGGCGGTTGCCTTTTGGGCTGAAGCATTGACCTGATCGTTCTGTGAACGGACGACCATGGTGACCCCAAGCAGCAACATAATCAGCCCCACACCAATGGCGATGGGTAAGGCAAAACCTGCTTCAGATGTATTACCCCGGTCTTCTGAAGCCAACTTTATTTGTCTATTCATTCATCAATACCATCTAAGCGAAACATTCACCGAAGGCACAAAAACACCACCCAACAATCATCATAGCGTTCAATGCTGAGTGCAAGAGACTGGTTGGTTCGCACAATGACGAAGCGAACCACGAAGAAGAGAACAAACACTTTTGATGTGACTTATCAACCCTCTAACTTGGGAATACTCTACTCAAGACGACTTAATGTCACCTGTGATCCCTGCCTATGGAATGAATCTCAGCAATTTTAAAATCAGTCCTAGAATTTAACTTCTCCGGGAAAATACTGAGGGCACGACCATAATTCCTACAGTAGAATCGTGTTGAAATGGCTCAAGTATTTCATTAGGGGTAATGATTGTTGCTAGTCATTAGGTTTTTTAAAGCCTAAAGCTAGTCAGGGCTAATTTTTTAGGCTTATCAATTGAAGGACATTTTGATTCGGTTCAGCTAGTGTTCCGATTTGTTCTTGCTGTCTTTGGCTCATGTCTTGCTCAAATTCATTGAGTGGGTTCTGGCTATTCAATGTGTTGATTTCTATCATGATTGCATTTTCAAAATTCTTTCAGCACCGTTTGCTGAAACAGAAACGGGAAGCCTCCGATGAGGGTATAACATTAGTCGAGGTTTTAGTTACGGTTACTATTACGGGAATTCTTGCTGCAATTGCAGCCCCAAGTATCAGTTTTGGTAGCTATCCCCTCAAGGATTCAACGAATCGAGTGGCTGCCAATATAAAACTGCTTCGAACTAAAGCAATGTCACAGACATCAGCCTATCGAATTCGCCCCGAGGCTGTTGATCAGCTTGTCATTGAACGTGCAGCTATGTGCGACGATGCCCCCGGTGAATGGGTGAGAGATGCAGGGTTCGCTGACGAAGATTTAGAACTTAGAGATGGGATTGGACTTGCTGCCGTAACAGTCAATGGCACAGATGTAACGCCAGGAGATGGTGTCTGGGATGGGCCTGCAAATAATGATGAAACTTGGAGCCTTTGCTTCAATAGTCGAGGTCTAGCTGACAGCAATGTTGTTGTGACCTTAGGTGATATTACAAATAATAGTAATGCTAATGACCCCAATCAATTACAAGTCTTTCCGGGCGGAACAGTTCAACTGGCAAATGTTACTCAAATTCCCCCATCAGCACCAGCTGGGTGGGTATTTAAGAGAAACAAAATATAGCGATCAACAGGGATTTACCCTCGTAGAAACGATGGTTTCTCTCGTGATTTTTTTGGCGGTTCTTGGGGGGTTGCTTCCAGTTTTGGTTACCTCTCGAATCTCTGCACTTGAGAATAATATTGAGACTGGTGCCATAGCCGTATCTCAGCAAATATTAGATCGCCTTAGGCAAGTTGACGTTACAACGTTACCCAATGCTGGTTCCACGACTGAAGTCGTCCAGTTTGAGCAAACAGGTAATAATTACCGAGCCACTATTAACTACTGCCAGAACGCAGCTTTTTGTGATGCTAACTCTCGACACATTCAAGTTTCTATTGACCTCGATGGCAACCCGGACCCAGACCCGGTGTACGAAGTTGAGACTGTCTACACAAGATTCGAGTAGTGGTTTTACGCTAGTTGAATTAATTGTTGCCACTCTTGTTGCTTCAGCTATTCTCACTGCATCATTAGCTTTGATAAATGAGCAAAGACGTCAGGTTTTAGGCACACAGGCCCTCACTCAGTCAAAGCAAAATTTACGTGCAGCGATGGACTTGATTGGGACTGATGCAAAGTTGGCGGGAGAAAGATTGGAGCTCATCTCCGATTATGAGGAACTGCCAGGTATCAGCCTTGTCGATGGGGGGGGGGCTGCTCCTGATACTTTGACCTTACAACGCAAGCTAATTCCCGATCGCATGACAGTTTGCGCTGACCTTGGCGTGGGTGATGACACTGTAACAGTCAGTACTGACCCTGGCGTGGATACCTGTCTGTTGCAAGATGCCGGTGGCGGTCCAGGCAATGTGCCGAATGGATTTAGTGATACGTTAGATGCCTTTAGCACTTATCGGTGTAGCCAGGATGGTGCTACGGATTGTGCCCGAGTTGCGCCATTAGCTGCAGGAGCAGACTGTGATGATGAGTGTGTTTTGGCCTATATTCATGATCCCGTAAATGATCGGGGTGAATTTTTTACCTATACCTTTGAGACTACCGATGATCCGGCAGCTCCCACTCTCAATCAAATTCATGCGCGGCCAACGGGGCCTGCTGGAAACTGGCGTTTCCCTTATCCAGCTGCTAATTTGCCTAGGATTTATATCCTTGAAGAGCGGCAATTCAGCCTCAATGCAGGGATTTTACAATTGTCCGTTAATCGTCAGCCTGCGGTGGGTTTGGTGAATCAGTTAGATGACTTTCAAGTTCAGCTAATAGTTGATGCGGATAATGATCCGCTGACTGCCCCTGTAACCCAAAATGCATTTAATCCTGTTCTACCACCAACCGCTGTGTGGCAACGAGTCGAAAGAATTCGAGTGAGCTTACAAGCTTGTGATGCATCTTTGCCAGCATGTGATGCATTTGGTTCCGATCAGGTCACTGTTCCACTCGAAAAGCGGCAACTAACCTCTGACTTTTTCCCCCGTAACTCTCTTTCCCGGCCCGTATTTTAAGAATAATTGCTATGAAGTACCCGCTTAATAATTCCCACCAGTCGATGATGCTTCTTTTGATCCGGATGCAGAGATGTAGAGATCAAGAGGGGGGGTATAGCTTAGTCGTTACGATTGCAATGACTCTGATTTTAACCATACTGTTGGTTACAGCGGCTGTGATTAGCAAGGTAGATACGGCTAGTACGCGAGCTTCGGGCAAGAGTAATACGGGGTTCTATGCAGCTGAAGCCGGTCTCAATATAAGGGCACAACAAGTGCGAGCTCAGTTCGATGGGTTCAATCGTCCTACGGGAAACGCACCTCAAGATATTGATGGAGACGGAGAAATTTGGGATACCTGTGATGACCCTGCAGCCACTGCTGCTGAACAAGGTACGGGTGCTTTTGCCTGTAACTCAATGACATTCCAGAACCAAGATACCCTAACATTCCTGCAGGAAAATCCGAATAATCCAACCATTCAAACAATACCTGCCGGTGAACCGTTTGCCGGACTCAATGCTCAGGAATTTCAATACAACGTCTTGTCGGTGTCTCAGGATTCCCAAAATTTACCCTCTGCGATTCTAGGCATGACCTTTAGAAGTCGCTTAGTACCACTCTTTCAATTCGCTATTTTTTATGAGAATGATGGTGACTTCACCATTCCTCCTAACATGACGATTAATGGTCGTGTGCATAGCAATAACGATCTGTATCTCAATTCAGCTAATGCAGGCGTCACCTTGAGAATTAATGGTCAAGTGACAACCGCAGGGAACCTCTATCGAGGTGAAAAAGCCAATGTAGCAGCGACACAAATCTGCTCTGGTAATGTCTCTATTGAGGATGAATCGGGTACACCTCTTGCACTCGCCTGTAATGGGACTGCTATTACTGAATATCGCGATACATTGGCGGCCCCCTTTGATACAGCCCCTTGGGGACAGCAAATCGGATTTTTGAATAATCGCTTAGATGTCCCGCCCCCTAGCCTTTTAGATCCAACTCCCGGTAGTCAATATTGGGATGCTGCAGACATGCGAGTTGTATTAGAACTCGATGCTTCGAATAATCCAGTAGAAATCGAAATTCGCAATGCAAACAATACCCGCAATAATGCGGCAACAAATGCATTGCAGAATAGCTGCCCTGTCGCGAGTACAGTACTGCAGCCTGAGGGGGATGGATCAACCGATTACGAAAGAGATGATACCGTCTTGCAAGTTAATTCTACGGCCGGCTTCTCGGCCGGGGATGCTATCACTATCGGTACAGATTTTGATAGTAATGTTATCCCAAGCGATGGTCCTGATCCTGCGGGTGGTCAAATTCAAATAAGGCGGAGACTCGGTCATGATGCTTATCAACCTGCCATTGTTGTGGATTCGACTGATGCTAATAATTTAGTGCGTAAAGCTGTTGTTTCAACATCAGATACCTTCTATAACTATCGCGAGAAACATGTCGTAAATAATGTCTCAACCCAAGATGGACCCAACGCTTTCGCAGGTTTAGACGGCAGCAATATTCGCATGCTGAACGTTGATGTTCGTGCTCTCTTTGATTGTGCTCAGACCCAGAACTTAATGGATGGTAAGGCGTTAGATGAGACATCTGATGGTGGTCTAGTTTGGTATTTCACAGTTGAAGGGCCCGAGTCCAATATTGATCGTTCGGTTGGGAATGCAGCAAATCTCGCGAACCCAGTCGGTAGTAGATATGGTGTGCGTCTATACAATGGTCGCCATTTAAGCTCAACGATTGCGGGTGCTCCTGAGATTCAAGGATTAACGATTGCATCCGATCAGGCTGTTTATGTTCAGGGTGACTACAATCTCAGAGATGATGCGTCTACAGCAGGCATTGATGAAGGGGATGATCCGGCTACAGCCATGAATGAGCGGTGGCGGCCTGCAGCGGTTCTAACCGATAGCGTGAATGTGCTCTCTGAGGCGTGGGCTTTAGATGATATCAATCACATTCGCTATGACGGCAATAACCGACCTACAATACAAACTTTTCTTTGGTCTAATTTTCAGGGTACCCCTCCCCGAACTGCTCCTACTGAGACGTCGCAGAACGTTGCCTTCCTCTCGGCAACTGAAATAACAGGTGGGGCGAATGGTGAGGCTAACCAAGGTGGAACTGGGAGTGGTGGTATTAATAATTTCCCTCGTTTCCATGAGCACTGGAGTGGTGCCGTTCCCTTTAATTATCGGGGGTCACTCGTTAGCCTAAGTGAGCCTCGTCGAGTTAACTCTCCTTTTTGTGGGAGTGCGCAACAAGCGAATTGCAATATCTATACCCCCCCTATCCGTAATTGGGATTATGATGTTGCCTTTGATCAAGCTCAGAATCTACCGCCCCTTTCTCCTCGTGCTGTGTATCTGAGACAAGAGTTATTTCAGCGTCAGTTCAGTCGAATATCAACGCTCCCTCAATCTAATCCAATTGCTGCGAAGCCCTTTGGATTCGCAATGGCGACACTTCCTAACTTACAACCTACGTTTATCTTTTAGACTCTAAACCCCTTGTGAGTTCTAGGGGGCCCTAATAATGTGGGGCGTGGCTGGAATCTCGAAAACTACATCTAAGATTGAGTTTCATAAAGAGGTTAAACTGCATCGTTGCTGCAGTTTAACCTCTTTTACTATGGCGATCTTGATGCAGATAGGGAGGTATGGTGAGCCTCTCTGTGCTCTGTAACTCCTGCATTATGGATCTGAAAATAAAAATGCCCCAGCTGGCTGGCTCAATGCAATCTCATTGGAGTTGCAACATGACCAACATCACATCATTGGCTGCGTTGGCATCACTTTAATCACTTAGAAATATCACCTGTGTGCCTCTTCTTCTATCACTGTATCAATTGGGCTTTGCCGCCATGATGTTCACATGGTTCAAACAACAAATAGGAGCCCCAACCATGAAGCGCACAATTTTGTTCACAATCACAACTGCTATCTCTCTTTCTGCTAGCATACCTGCCTTTGCCAATCCTCTTGCTCCGAGTGCTCGCGATGCTGATGACCCTCGTGCCATGTGCAGCGACGTTCTCCTGGGGCACAATCAGCAAAACCGCATTGTTCAGCAAAATAATATTCAAGAGATAAAAGATATACATGAATATGATCACGAGAATGTCTTAGACACATCCACAACCTCAAAATGGAGCAACAGCAGTTACAACCATAGCTATAGCAAAGGCCAAGGCAGGGGTAAAGTCGGTGTTCTCTTTGGTCTTGTCAGTGTCGGCGGACGGGGTGGGAAAACCTCCTCTAACACTTCGAAAACAGGGAACTCTGGCGAGAGCACCTATAACTACTCTCAGGATTTAAGTCGTGCAGGCTTCATCGACAAGAGCACCTTTTCTGATACCAGTCGCTCCACTGACTTTAGCTCTAGCACTGTGGTTGCGGGGCAGAACTGCGACGCTGTTGTTCAAGCTGAAACCGCACAGCAAATCAACCGAGATAACAATACTGCGGCGGCTGCAGGTCATTTCTTGTCTTGGTAGTTTCCTTTAGATCTCTCCTAAACCTCTTGCCCAAAGGGGGGAAGGAGGATCTAAAAAAGGGCGTTTGCATTTAACACAAGACTCTCTAACTCTTCTCAGATTCGTCGCTACTTTTGGAGAACTCATTATGTATAAGCAAGCTGCTGTCGGTTTTGCTCTGGCTTTATCTACCCTGACGACTGCGACACTCCCTGCTGTTGCACAGTCTCTTCCAAGCTCTCATCAATTATCGGCCTCAAGCAATACGATCCCGGCTTCTACTGCGTTAACGGTCACTTTCCCCAGCAATATGGTGGTTAATGCGAAGAAAAAGCAAGACTATCCGATGACTTTATTCCTTGCTCAGCCTTTGTTTGATAGTCAAGGTCAACAGGTGGTTGCTGCCAATTCCCCGCTGGTGGCTAAAATGACGCCTACTAAGGGGGGAGCGCAGATCGTGGCAGAGTCCTTGGTCATCAATGGTCGAGTCGTTTCGATTCAAGCATCCAGCCCTTTAATTCCTAGCTATAGCGTCTCTAAAACGAGTCGTTATCAGTCTGCTCGCGAAGGGAGTGCAATGTTTGCCAACATTGCCGGAGGGGTTACGGGTGGCGTGACGGGAAGTGCGAATGCTTTGAATCGTGCTTCTTTTCTGGGAGGCGGTCTGGGTGCATTGGCTGGTTTAGCATCGAATAATAAAAAGAAGGTTGTTGAGGTCCCAGCAGGAAGTGTCTATGTTTTGACGCTCGAAGCCCCTATCGTTGTTGCTGGCACAGCTCAACCCGTTGTCCAGCCTGTGGCTCAGTCATCGTCTCAGTTTCAATTTCAGACAGAGCAAGAATACAGTAGTGGATTGGCGCAATTACTGCAGGTTTATCAGCAAGGTGAGGCGTCTGCAGCTCAAGTGTTGGAGCGAGTCCGTGCGGCTGATATATATGCAACAACTCAACTACAGGAACCCCTCTATCCACCAGTGGAGCAGCGTCAGTTGGTGAAGCAGCTTGTGGGATTCGAATATGCTATTGATCGCACCAGTTAAAGTTGGCGCTGAAGTCGACGTATGGTTGAAGCTCGACTCACGATTTGAAGGGGGTGCGATCGCATCCCCACAAATACTTTGCCTGAGAACAACCTAGCGAGTCCTGAACGGCTGTAGATCGTGTAATTCTCTTGCCCCTCTGTCGCATCAACATCTAGCTCAAACCCTAGTTCAGCCAATGTCTCTACCAGTTGCGCGTTCAACGCTGATTGGTCTTGACTGGTGATGTCAAAACTGACTGTTCGATTGAAATAGGTGCCAATCCCACCGGCAAGTAAACCTAAAAGGATGCCGTAGCGATAGAGCTGCACCGAGCCAACGGATAGATGTAAGCCTTGAGAGCCCGCGACCACAATAATGACGATGGTCATGCTGAAATAGTACAAAAAAGTAAACCCAACCCCTGGCCCTGGTAGCTGGGAACTGTCTGAGCCAGATTCTTTTTTATTTTTTGTCATGTATCAGTCCGCCTTGTCTTCGCATCGAATTTTTTGAAAGGCCTAAAAACATCTCTAGGTTGCAGGATCGGTGCTGCAAAGATACGATACCAGTGATTTTGACAGCTCTATCATCCGTCTTGAGGTCTCGTCAACAAATTCTAAATTTCTTTGACCCTTACGCCTGCTGTTCTTCCCTTTTCATAGAAGATTCAGATACGATGGAGCTGGAAGTGAACGTTATCTCTATCAGTTGTCTATCCTTAAGGCTAGTAAGCGCTATATTTAATTTCACTATTAAAATGCACTTATCCTATTGCCTGAAAACGTTCCGCATTAACCAGTTTGGATTGCAATCTGTATGATATCTTTTACACCTCGCACAGATGCCACTGTTCGGCCCGTTCAGTATCGTGATCTAGCTGCCGTAGAAGCTTTGCTTGCCACAGAGCGAGAGCAATCTGATGTTGGACTTTTTTCAGAGACAGAGCCAAATATTGGTTCTATTCAACAGTGGGGTACGCTCCTTAAACTTCTGCGTGGTTTGCCGAATCAGCTCTCTCACCTCTTGCAAACCTACGTCTTAGAGCATACGAATCGTGTGTCCGGTGTCATTCAGGTTTCCCCCTTTAATCAGACGCGCAGCACCTGGCGCGTGAATCATATTAGTGTAGACCCAGCCGTGGGGGCACAGGATGGGGGAACACAGCTTTTAAAACACTGCCTGCAAGCTATTTGGGAAGCGCGTACTTGGCTTGTTGAGGTGGGGGTTAATCACAACGCCAGTCTCGGTCTCTATCGCCATAATGGGTTTCAGGCCCTCGCGCAAATTACCTATTGGTCTCTCTCCTCGGAGAAACTGCAGAAACTGGCTGCCCGTGACCCCGTACTTCCCAACCTGTTGCCCGTTAGCAATGCGGATGCAGCTTTACTCTGTCAGCTTGATACGGCTTCCATGCCACCCCTGGTTCGGCAGGTTTTTGATCGCCATATTCAGGACTTCAAAACTAATTTTTTAGGTGGCTTGATTACCAAAACTCGTTGCCGCCTCCATCAGATTGAGCCTGTTCGCGGCTATGTCTTTGAGCCCCAACGGAAAGCAGCGATTGGATACTTTGAAGTCTGTCTCTGTCGAGATGGTACCCAGTCCCACCAGGCTAGGCTCACGGTTCATCCCGCCTACACTTGGCTTTATCCTGAACTTCTGGCTCACATGGCCCATCTGACCCAAAAGATGCCCCCTGCCCCGCTGTCCCTGTCCTCAACGGATTATCAGCCTGAACGAGAAGAGTATCTTGAGCAAATTGAGGCCATGCGTATTGAGCAGACACTGCTCATGTCCCGCTCTGTTTGGCATAAGTTGCGAGAGTCCCGTACTTTATCTTTGGAAGGCTTGCAGTTAACAGATGTTTGGCAAGGGCTACAGCCCAAACAGACGCCTGTTCCGGGTCGTATGTCATGGGTACAGCAAAGACCTGATGCTTGGCACCCACACGGTTATCCTTTTCCAGATGAGCCTGGTTCCAGCAAACGTCAGATGCCTGAGCGCCCTCGGCGATCTGACCGTGAGTTCCCAGATCCACCCAGCTGCTAATGACATCTGGCTCTTTACCGCTATCGCTTTATTGGGTTGATGCGTTTACTCGCACTGCATTTACGGGCAACCCTGCTGTCGTCGTTCCTGAGGCTGATGTATTAGACGACCTGCAAATGCAGAACATCGCTCGGGAAGTTAACTGTTCAGAGACCGCCTTTGTCATGCCTGCTCGGCGGCCTGAAGCAGACTTCCGTTTGCGTTGGTTTACGCCGACCCAAGAGGTTGATCTTTGTGGCCATGCCACGATTGCGACGCTACACACGCTAGCTGAATTGGGCCGCTTTAATCTGCGACCCCAAACGACCCAGATCCTGTATTTAGAGACCCGAACGGGGGTGTTAGCGGTAACGATTGATTATTCAACTGCAGTGCCTTGGATTTGGCTGACGTTGCCCCTCTGTGACTTCCAAGCTGTTGATCTTGAGATTGTACCTTCCCTTATAAAGAGCCTCGGTCTTTCAAGCAAATCTCAGCCTGTTGTTGATTCTCTGAATCAGGATGTGTTGATTGCCGTAGATACCCTCCAGGAACTCCACCAGTTAACTCCAAATTTCCGTCAAATTGCTCAACCAGGCCAACAGCATCAATGGCGTGGTTTCTGCGTTTATACGACCGAGACTGTTGATTCAACGCATCTGGCTCACTCCCGTTTCTTTGCGCCACAGTCCGGTATTGATGAAGATCCCGTCACGG
>CALFCG010000167.1 GCA_937951315.1 uncultured cyanobacterium | reverse complement strand
CACGAATATTGACCCGGTCCACCATGGCCTTCTTTTTGAACGCTTCCTGAACCCAGAGCGGAAATCAATGCCTGATATTGATACCGATTTCTGCATTCAGAAACGGGACCAGATGATCGAATATGTCACTGAAAAGTACGGTGAAGATCGGGTGGCTCAGATTATTACCTTTAACCGGATGACCTCCAAGGCTGTCCTGAAAGATGTTGCCAGGGTGCTCGACGTTCCCTATGGGGATGCGGACAAGATGGCAAAGATGATTCCGGTGTCGCGAGGTAAACCAGCCAAGCTCAAGGTGATGATTTCAGATGAGACACCGGCCCCCGAATTTAAAGAGCGGTATGAGAAAGATCCCGTCGCCCGTAAATGGCTGGATATGGCGATTCGCATTGAGGGCACCAACAAAACCTTTGGGGTCCATGCAGCCGGAGTTGTGATTGCAGCCGAACCCCTCGATCAGATTGTGCCGCTACAGAAGAATAATGATGGCTCAGTCATTACCCAGTACTACATGGAAGATTTGGAGTCTCTGGGTCTATTAAAAATGGACTTTTTGGGCCTTAAGAATCTGACCATGATTCAAAAGACCACTGAACTCCTGCTGCAAAACCGCAACCTTGAACTAGATGTCGATAAGCTGCCGATGGATGACCCCGGGGCCTTTGGTCTCTTGGCAAAGGGCGAATTGGAGGGGGTTTTTCAGTTAGAGTCGTCGGGGATGCGCCAGGTTGTGAAAGATCTGAAGCCCTCGAACCTCGAAGATATTTCCTCGATTTTGGCCCTCTATCGTCCCGGACCATTAGATGCAGGTCTCATTCCCAAGTTCATTAACCGTAAGCATGGTCGTGAGCAAATCGATTATCCCCACGAATTGGTGAAACCGATTTTAACCGAAACCTACGGGATCATGGTCTACCAAGAGCAGATTATGAAAATTGCTCAGGACATGGCTGGCTATTCCCTTGGTCAAGCGGATCTATTGCGGCGGGCAATGGGTAAGAAGAAGATCAAAGAAATGGAGAAGCACCGCGAGATCTTCATTGAAGGCTCTGCGGAGAAGGGTGTGGATAAGAAGGTTTCTGAGGCGCTGTTTGAGCAAATGGTATTGTTTGCTGAATATTGTCTCAGCGGTGATACACCTGTGCTAACGGAAGAATATGGCTGGCTATCGCTAGAGAAAATTGTGCAACAACAGCTTGACTGCCATGTCTTCTCGCAGGATGACGCTGGCCATATTTATACGCAGCCCATTGCTCAATGGCATCACCGAGGCCATCAAGAACTCTATGAATATCACCTTGAAGGGGAATTGGTGATTCGAGCAACACAAGACCATCGCTTTATGGTTGAGAGTGGAGAAATGGTTGCGATCGAGCAGATCTTTGAGAAGGGCCTTTCGTTACATCAGAATGAAATACCGCAAAGGCAGTTAACGACCTTGGCTTGACGGAGTACAACAGCAGATCACAGCCCTCCATCAAGACAAAACCCAACAGATTCAGAGCTTTCCAGTATTTTGGAGTGTCACCACTCAGCAGGTCTACAGCCAAACCAATACTCCATGCTGAAGTGCCTGGACCAGATTCAACGATTACATTGCAAAGAACGCCTTAAGTTCAGCGTCACGGCTGGGCTTTGCCATATTGGCTGCAACCACAAAAGGCAAGATTTTAGACGGCTTCGCCCCTTCTAGTTTTGGAGCTGAAGCCTACTCAGCCCCAAAACAGGAAATTCTTGAGGGTAGAGGCAAGCACTACAAACAGATTTCTCACCAGCAAAGAATATTCGCAGTTTTTACAATCGAAGAAAACCCTTGCATAGCCCTACATAAGATCCTCATTTTTGATCATTAATATCAACAGTTAGAACCGAACAAATTACGGCCACAAAAAATATTTTAATCAATCAAAAAAACGCAATTAATTTCAATCATAGAATCATAAATATTCTTTTAAAGAAGGAGAAAAGTATTGACTCCTAATCTGTCTATACAATCCCAGACAATGGAATTATTGGTATCTTATCGCCACCAACCCACAATTCCATTGCGCAATCGCTTAGTCTCTTTGAATATGGGGCTAGTACGTCAAGTCGCCTATCGAATAGCTCGTCAATGTGCTGAGCCTTACGAAGATATTCAACAATGTGGCTGTCTTGGCTTGATTTCTGCGATAGAACGCTTTGACACCACTCAAGGTTATGCCTTTAGCAGTTTCGCCATTCCTTCTATTCGAGGAGAAATTCTACACTTCTTGCGAGACCATACAAAGACCATCCGCATTCCCCGCCGCTGGCATCAACTCTATCAAGAAAGTCTGAAAGTCAGACCTATCTTGGCGGCGGAACTTAGCCGCCAGCCAAATGAGTTGGACATGGCCAATCAATTAAATCTATCGCTCCAAGAATGGAGCTTAGTGCAGCTAGCAGCTTCTAACCGTGTTCCCCTGAGTCTCGATCTGCACATTTATTCCAAAAGCTCAACGCCCACATCCTCTGCCATCCCTCTAGCAGAAACCTTGATTGATCTGCGCGATCAGAATAGAAAGAGTCATCACGAAGAATACATAGATCTCATCAATGCCCTAAAAAAGATAGAAAAGGAAACAAATAAAGCAATTCAGTTGGTCTATTTAAAGCAACTCACTCGAAAAGAGGCTGCAAAAAAAATGGGGGTTAGCCCCACAACAATTTCACGTCGCATTACATATGGGCTAAAAGAACTTAGGGGCTTACTTAAATAAACTCTTCTTTGGACAGTTATCAGGACAAATTAATAAATAATACTGTTAATCAATTTCTGGAGAAGCTGTGACCAGGCCTCGAACAAAACCTGATGATTTTGCCCAGGAACAAATACTAAAACCATGTAGGAGTTCAGTCAGATGAATCACCCTTATCAGTTTGCAGTCTAATTGTCTGCGTTATTCTGGCAAGAGAACTTCTCTATTAGCTGTAAATATTCTTCTGGGGTGGGTTGCCCCTCAAAATTTAGGGTTTCATCACTAAACTGGATCCAAGGTTGAGAACTGCGGGTCCACACATGACCAACGGCTCGTAGCTCAGTAGTAGTGTCCAGCGTTCCAGGCTTGATATTCGCAATCACTGGATTTCGAGTTGGCTGATGAAATAATCGTGTGCCGCATTCACCACAAAAGAAGCAGACCACCTCTCTTCCACTGTCGGATGTTCGACGCCATTGTTTTGGCTTACCTTGAATCAAGATAACAGCATCCCGAGGGACAGGCATTGACATCCCAAAGGCGCTAGCAGACTGTCGCTGACACTCCTTGCAGTGACAGGCATATATAGTCAATGGCTCAGCTCGAATCTCATACCGCACCTGCCCACATTGACACCCTCCGGTGTATGGAACATCCATAGTCTCTTACCGTTGTGCCGTATATAGATGCGCCACCAGCTCTGCTCGAGATGAAACCTGCAGCTTCCGAAACATTCGCTTCAGAGCCTGCTTCACTGAATTCTCAGTAATCCAAAGTTCACGTCCAATCGCAGCATTGGTTCGCCCCGACGCCACTAATTCTGCAATTTCTAGCTCACGAGGTGTCAACCGCTTTTGCGCTAACGCCTCAGGTTGTGATCGTGCAGCGACCACCCAAGTCGATAGATGTAAACAAACAGCACTCAAGTCCGCGAGGTCTTGTTCATTAAAAGCAGACATTGTTCGCTCACGGGTAAATCCCATAGCTCCGATTAACTGGCCTTGGTTCACAATCGGCCCCACCATCACATGCCAATGATCGGGACGCGGACAAATAACCTGCCAAACCTTCGGAGAGGTCACCACCCCTTCATGCACCGGAGCATGGCGTTCAACTAAATATCGAACAACGGGATTTCGCTTAACGGAAAAAGCGCGTTCCATCGCTTGGAATTGGCGACGAAAGGAAGACTGATCAAAGAAAAAAAGCCCCTGCCGCTTGCTAGTGAAATGGTCACCGCATTGTGGAATCAGTTGCGATCGCAACTCCTCTTCACTCCGAGCCTGACTGATCGCTGTAAACAGATGTTGTATCGCCATAATCAAAGCCCCAAGGTGTAACCGATCGAGGACTGGGCGCAGTCAAATTCCTCTCCTAATCTTAGCTTTAGTCCTCAAGTTCTGATGTGTCTAAAAATATCAATGGGTTATCCCAAAGTGCACCACTATGACAGCTCCTGGTCATGAATAGAGCGCTTGCCCAACCACCCCATTGAACCGGGCTCCCAATAGGCCCAATCGTCCAAGCCAAGAGACAGGACTAAGAAGTGTGGTGAATCTATAAATTAATCTATCGTTGAGGTTAATAAGGCGTATGGTTAAATATCGTCTGTTAGTGGACAGGCCTTTGAGTAACCCATGTGTGCCCAGACCCTAGCCGATCTACCGTCAGCTATTATCCGTGACCCTTTGGTGGTGTCCCCTGAGGTTGACGCAATAGATGCGATCGCAACCCTGCACGAAGCCCAATGCAACACCACCGCAGCCCCCCACCACCAGAGGGCAAAATCCAGCTGCATCATCGTGGTCGACCACACCGAAGTGGTCGGGATCTTTACAAAACAAGATGTCATCCGGCTGATCGCTCAACACCAGCCCCTCACACAACCGATGTGGCAAGTGATGACAAAGCCTGTTGTCCTATGCCAGTCAACAGAGACTGACGTTCAAACAGCCTTATCTATCTTTGAACAACATCGCATTCACCACCTCCCCCTTCTAGATGAGAGCAAGAGCTTGGTGGGACTGATCACCCCCGCAAGTCTATCGCAGCCCCTCGAAGCGCTGAAACATCATCAACAAGTCCAGGCTCTAGAACAAGAGATTGTCCACCTCAAGACCGAGCAAAGCAACAGTATTGAAGAATGCACCGCCGCCCTCCAAATTCGGGAGCAGTTTCTCCAAACCGTATTAGATACCTTTCCCCTTTCCGTCTTCTGGAAAGACCGTCATTCTGTTTTTGTTGGCTGTAACCAGCAATTCCTGCGTGATGCGGGACTCAGCTCCCTCCAAAAGATTCTGGGCAAAACAGACTACGATATGCCGTGGGGAGAAACTGAAGCCGAACTCTACCGCGCCGATGATGCATCCATCATGGAGACAG
>CALFCG010000166.1 GCA_937951315.1 uncultured cyanobacterium | reverse complement strand
ATGGGGATGAATCCTAGGAGTCAGGTCTGTTTGGGACTTTATCTAGATTCAGATATTTTCCAGAGTCTGGTCCATGAGTTGAATCAAAGCTATGGCAAGACACTTCAGCAGGTTCCTTTGGCGGTGGCTTTACAGGCGATGCATCAGGCATGGGATTCCTGTCACGAGATTAATGATGAAGGCACCTAGAACTGCGCCACTCAAAAACATTGCAGAATTCATGTAGATTGTTGCCGAGAACAGAACTGTTTGCAGATGCACTTTAAGCTCTAAGGCAATAGGGCGATACCGGAAGGGGCACGGACCACCTCATCCGTGTGAGCTGTCGGTGCAAGTTCTGACCTGTGATTGGAGATATTATTCCGGCATTCTACTGCCCCTGTTGGTGGACTTTGTTCACCATCGTTGTAAATGACCGTGGCCAGGCCATGACCGCCTGCAGTGACGCTTGGAATCATGGCCCGCTGCCTACTGATATGGCCTCATAACTTGTTTTGGGTCCACCCTTGAGCTAAGAAATTCACGAACAAAGAGCAGACGCAGCAATATGTTACAACTGCAGAATCTTAACTGTATCTGCCGTTCTGCTCTAAAAAGCTCTGTTTTACCCTCTTCAAAGTTTCCTATGTTTAAACGCTCTACCCTTTCTCTTGTTTTAGGCACGTTTCTACTCTTTGGGTGTGGTTCTCAAAGCTCGGTAAAGTCACCTATTGGGTCTGCTGGGGAAACTGTAAGCGAATCGATTGTACCTCTTACCTTTCTTCCCCCTCAAATTAGAGATGATCAGTTGAAACAACTGGCCCGAGAAGGTACTAAGCGTGAAAAAAGACAGGCAAGGTATTTGCTGTCTGCTGATCTGCTGGAACAGAAGCAGGGTGGAGCTGCCCTTGAATATCTTGATGGGTTAGAGAAGAAATATGGGGTTCTAGAGGGAGAAGTTCTTGTTCTCCAGGCTAAGGCCCATAGCCTCAACAATGATCGTGAAAAAGCTCAGGAAATCTGGCAGAAGATTCTCAAGAATCACTCGGAGGAGCCAGCCGCGGCAGAGGCACTCGTTGCTCTCGGAAAAGATGATCCACAACTATTGGACCAATTGATAGAAGAGTTTCCTCGCCATCCTAGGGCGATAGATATTGCTGTGGAGCGTCTCAAGGTCAACCCTGCGGATGTACCGATGCGGGTTTTGATTGTGAAATATGGTCAATGGCATCCTGACTATGGTCGATATCTAGAGCGGTTAACGACGGAGTTCAAGGATCAGCTAAAGCCTGAGGATTGGCAGGCTGCAGCGTTTGGTTACTGGGACCGACAGATTTATAAACAGGCCAGTTCGGCCTATGAGCAAGCTCCCAAAAATTCGTTGACGGCGTTTCGGGCGGCAAGGGGACAGCAGTTAGCGGGCGGAAAAGAACGTGCGATCGCATCCTATAAACAGATGGTTGCTGATTACCCTCAGTCTAAGGAAACGGCGACGGCTCTGTTGAAGCTAGGGGAGTTACGAGGATTTGCAGGGCTTCCTCATTTGGATCAAGCGCTTAAGTTAGCTACAGCCAATGAAGAAACACATCGCATTGGCCAAATTCTATTGGCAAAAATACGTTTGCTGAAAAAACAACAGAGTGCCGATGCGCCGAAGGTGCAGGAACAGCTCCTAAAGGATTATGGCAGTACCGAAGCGGCTGCAGAATTCCGATGGGAGATGGCTCAAGAGCAGGTTACAGCTAAGAATTTCAGAGCTGCTCGGAATTGGGCCTTAGAGGTTGAAAAACAAAACCCCGAGAGTGATCTTGCGGCACCAGCCACGTTTTGGGCTGGGAAATGGGGCGAGCGAACGAAGCAGCCCAACGCGATGCAAGAGGCCTCGAAATCCCTTTGGAAAAATCATCCAGGGTCTTACTATTCATGGCGTACTGCATCGTTAGCGGGTTGGGATGTTGGAGATTTCAGCACTGTTCGATATGTGCAGCCGAGAGTGAATCTGCCTCCCTCTAAACTGCCGCTGCCTGCCGGATCGAAGGCATTACAGGAGCTTTATCAACTGGGCCAGTCACAGGCGGCCTATGAGCGCTGGCAGTGGGAATTTCAAGATCGCGATCAACGCTCCTTTGAAGAGCAGCTCACGGATGGCATTTTACGGGTTGAAGCCGGAGACTATCTGAGGGGCATGTTTATGATCCTCAATCTCTACTATCGGGCCCAGGAAGAACCAGAGGGGCGTGAACTCTATCAGCAATGGCGGCAAGATCCACGATTCTGGCAGGCGCTGTATCCTTTGGCTTACTTCCCAGAAGTCTCTAAATGGTCTAAAGAGCGCAACCTTAATTCACTATTGGTTTTAGGGTTAATCCGTCAGGAGTCTCGGTTCCAGCCACAGATTCGATCGTCGGCGGGGGCTGTGGGTCTGATGCAGGTGCTTCCGGCAACGGCGGAGCAAACCGCTCTGCAGATTGGTCTGCAGGACTATAAACTGACGGGGGTTGATGACAATATCAATATTGGCACGGCCTATTTTGATTACACGCACCAGCTCTATGACCAGAATTCAATGCTTGCGATCGCAAGTTACAATGCTGGCCCCGGCAATGTCGCCAAGTGGTTGCGGGAGCGCCCAAATAGCAACGCCGATGACTTTATCGAAGCCATTCCCTTTCCGGAAACAAACAACTACGTCAAAGTCGTATTAGAGAACTACTGGAATTATTTACGGCTCTATAATCCAGAGATTGCCAAACAACTGCAAAAGCAGCAGATTGAAACAGAGCAAAAGACTTAACTTTGAGCGACCGCTAGATCGCGTCCTTGCGTCTTTTTCAATAGGGACCGACGGGGCCAAAACAAACACCTTAGTAGAATCCAAGTTGCCCTTAGCTCCCCAGGGATTTGGCGATAGTGCCATCGTCCTGGACGGCAAAATAGAGATCGGATCAGTTGACGTCGCTGGTTTTGGCTCAGGTCGAAGGCCAGTCGCACATGCTGCTGGTGCCCATCCATCTCACTGTGGATGACCGTTCCCTGAAGTAAGAGGTTCTCGTCTGGAACCTGAAGGGTCATCGAAGACTGCAGCTCAATCGCAGCCTCAGTTGGTTTGGGAAACGTTAAATCGATGCCTTGTTCAGACACCAAGGTTGTCACGCCTGTTAAGCCAATATTAGATGCCTCTTGAGCACCACTCCCATATTTTGCCTCCACTGGCCAGCGCAGCTTAAACCAATGATAAGAATCCGTCTTGGGTTGTTCGACCAAACTGCGGAGGGCAACCCCAATCATGAATAGGTTGTAGCTGCTCCAAAACAAACCAATGCTAGATCCACGATAAGTACTAGAGACATCTAGCAGTAATTCTCGTGTAATCAGACCTTTGAGATTTAAAACAAACGAAATCACCGTAATTACCAGCAGCACTAGTAATGGCCAAGCCAAGCGCCAATTAAATGAGGCCCGATCTTTAACAAGCCCCTTTGGACTTACTTTAAAGCCCTTACTAAAGGGGCTCAAAAGAGATGCCACAACCGTTGCACTAAGAGGGATGGCCACCGATAGCCAATAGACATCGGAGAGGAGTGCCGAACGGGAACGCCCATTGAGCCATGAATAGGCAGAAAGCTGAACCAGATAGAGGGGGACAAAGAAGTAGAGCAGATCTGGATAGGTAAATCGGATCGGAACCAAATCCCAAAACGCATAGATGATGGGAATTAGCAAGAATAAGAGGCGGGTAAAAGCATTGAGGGTATTGAGCAACCCTTCAAAATGACTCAATCGCTGCAGCCAAGTTAACCCTGGAATGGTGAGGGGATTGCTATCAATGAAAAATGCCTGGAGCGTTCCGCGAGCCCAGCGGGCTCTCTGCCCTGCAAAGGTTTCCATATTTTCGGCGGCTAGCCCTGCACTCAGCTTCTCGCTCAAGTAAACCAGCTCATAGCCCTTGGCCGACATCCGAATGCCAGTAAAATAATCCTCACTCAAGGAATTGGTGACGAACCCCCCCACAGATTCCAGAGCCGTCCGCCGCATCACGAAAGAGGTGCCACAGCACACCATGCTGCCGGAACTACTGCGAATGGGTTGAATATAGCGATAAAAAATTTCTTCGTCTGGGTTCATCACGTCAGCCCAGCCCAGATTCCGAGAGACGGGATCGGGATTGTAATAGCTTTGAGGTGTTTGGACCAGGCAAATATTATCCGTCTGGAAAAAGCCCACTGTGCGGTGGAGAAAGTTTTCTGTGGGGATGAAATCGGCGTCGAATACTACGATTAGCTCGCCAGATGTCTGGGCGATCGCATGATTGAGATTCCCTGCCTTTGCATGGGAATGTTCAGATCGAGCAATATATTGACAGTCAAATGTTTCAGCTAACGCAGCCACTTCAGGGCGGGCCGTATCATCCAAGAGATAGATCTTTTTGTGGGGATAGGCCATTGCCTGGCAGCCCACCAGTGTTCGCTCTAGGATGAGTATCGGCTCATTATAGGTTGGGATCAAGATATCAACAGAAGGCGAGTAGGTTCCGTTATGAACCGCCACTGCCATCTGATCCGCTCGGCGACTTTGATCTTTATGTCGCAGCATTAAAAAGAGCTGAATCGTCGTCGCCCCAAGCAACATCAATTCTGCCCCGAGCAGCCCCAAACTGAAAATACCGTTGATCGGGTCACCGACATTAAGCGTGGCTAATAGCCGCCAAAAAACATATCGAAATGTCAGCGCCAGGATGATTCCCACTACAATTGTGCGAGACCAGCGCTGGGGGTGTGGAGAGCAGCGCATTACCCCTAGAACCATAACCATAAGACAAATGGTGGGCCACCATAAATGCTCTGAAGGCACGGTAGAAACATCTAGCCAGGCTGGCGGATGCTGTTGCAACATGGCTACGGCTTCAAAGAAAGTGTGCGTTAGCCCACCTTCTGTGTACCAGGCAATCATCAACATCACCAGGCCAACGGCTCCGCCCAGAAGCACTAAAGTTGTGGTGTAGGGCTTCTTCAAACGACGGCCATTAATCATCCGTTTCTCTTGTGGGGGCTGGGACGAAATCATGGACGAAATGTGCCTCTGAATGTGCCTTGAAATGTTTGTATTTGCTGTCATTTGATGGTGAATGACAGACTATTCTTGGGGTTAAGCCAATTATCACTCGATGAACTGAGAATGAGATGAGGGCAAAATCAATAACTTCCCAGGAAACCTTTCAGTAAAACCTTAGATGAAACCCAGGAAAAACTTGGGAAGCAGCCGTTATGGTGACAACATGCATTCATTCGGAGAAATTTAAATGCGTTCATCTAATCATGTTGCGGCCATTAGTTTAGTGTCTATTCTTACCTTGGGTAGTGTCGGAGCCATTGCACTCTCGCAGCCTGCTGTTGCCGAAAGTCAGTCTGAGAGTGCTTCAAACTCAGCTCAGGCTAAGCAGACAGGAGCCTTTGTCGGCGTCGACCATCCCACATTAGGCAATGCTCATGTCATCACCAATGAGGGTAAAAATTATCTTGTTCTTGATGATGCGTTTCAGTCTGATGACGGCCCCGATTTATTTGTCCTTTTGCATCGCTCTCAAGTCCCTCAGAGCTACGCCGAAACTGATTATGTCAGTCTGGGTCGCCTCCAGAACGTAAAAGGCATGCAGGTGTACGAAATTCCTGCCGACGTCGATCTATCGACTTTTAAGTCTGCCGTCGTTTGGTGCCGTGAATTTAACGTCACCTTTGGGTATGCACCTTTCTCGAATTAATTGAAGTAAGGGGCAACGCAAATCCATTTTTTGTTGATTGCCCATTGCAATTTGGAATGCCCTGATGCAGACGGACTTGCGAGTCGAGACAAGCAGGGTGAGAATGCCTTTAGTATGGCTATATTGCAATGGGCAAGGAGACAGCAAAAACGATGGCACTTGACGATATTATTCTGCTGCTACATCCGGCCCTTGCTGTGGCCGTCGTATTCCCGCTGATTGGGATGGTACTGAACCGTGCGTGGCTTACAAGAAACCGCCGCTTGCAGTCTGCAGCAGGAGGTAAAAGCAAAATTGCCCCGGTTGTGGGTCCGGAGCATCTTCAACTGGGTCGCTGGCTCACGGGGCTCGTGACCGGCCTCACTCTGATCGGACTGGCGCACCCCATTAGCAGCAATATTATTAATCAGAAGCTGTGGACGAAAGAGCCTTTCACCGTTACTTTCATTGCTTTAATGTTTGCGGCAACTATTGCCACGCTGGTACTGCTCTATAGAGCTAGACTCTGGTACTGGCGAGCCATTTTTGCCACGTTGAGTAGCCTTGGGGTCATTATTCTTGGATTCCAAGACGGTATTTTTCGCCGAGACAACGAGTGGTTTCTTTCTCATTTCTATTATGGTATTGCGGCCACTGTGCTGATGATCTTCTCTCTGGCGATTGTGCAAGAGATTTATCGCGATCGCTCCCAGACTTGGCGTCGGGTTCATATTGCCCTTAACTGCCTTGCCACACTGCTCTTCCTGGGACAGGGGATTACGGGTACCCGTGACCTTTTAGAAATTCCGTTGAGCTGGCAAAAGCCCCATATTTACCGCTGTGATTTTGAACAGCAAACTTGTCCTGATGCCAATAGCCAACTTCCGCTAACGAGTCCCCCCTTGGTATGAGTGAGTCCAATGCATTGGTTGTGGGGGCTAGCCAAGGTATCGGCCTTGGTTTCGTTCGCCATCTGTTGCAAAAGCCTCAGATTTCAAAGATCTATGCCAGCTATCGATCTTCAGAGTCTGCGGTAGAACTGTTGACGCTGGCAGCACAGGAATCGAGGGTGCATTGCTTGGCCCTTGATATTACACTTGAAGACCAAATTGCCCATTGCTGCGAACATATTCAGCGAGACAGTAAGCGTTTGCACTGGGTAATGAATTGTGTGGGCATTCTCCATGAGGAGGGGCTCAAGCCAGAGAAGGGACTCAGGCAGCTGAATGCCGATCAGTTAACACGCTATTTTCAGGTCAACAGTATTGGAGCGGCGCTCCTGGCAAAGCATCTGCTACCGCTGCTGAAGCATTCTGAACCCAGCATTTTTGCTACAATCTCGGCCAAAATCGGGAGCATTGGTGACAACCGACTGGGGGGCTGGTATGGATATCGTGCTTCAAAGGCAGCGCTGAATATGTTTATGCGAACGGCAGCGATTGAATATCGCCGTCGAAGTCCTCATACGATTATTGTGACGCTCCACCCTGGGACAACGGATACGAAGCTCTCCGAACCCTTTCAACGCAGTGTTCTACCCGAGAAGTTATTCTCTGTGGATCGCACTGTGACGCAGCTCCTGAAGGTTCTAGACAGTTTAGATACTGATAATAGTGGCCAGTTCTTCTCTTGGGATGGTACTCCTCTCCCCTGGTAATTCTGTTCGTACTGGTACTGACCCAAGCTTTTGTCCACTCTTGGTCTTGAATCTTCTGATGAGAATGGCGGTGCTGTTTCCATCAGAATGGTAAGTTACGAAAGGAAAGACTTTGGCAATTTTATTGATGATTTCTCTGCGCAAGTTTCGACTTACACCTTTTGTCTGGGCTGTTCTTTTAGGAGGACTGATTTGCTTTGGCTGGCTCCAGAGTCCTCAAGAGGTGTGGGCGGCAAATGAGCGCAATGTTAACTATACGCTGGCTGACTTGAAAGCGACTGATTTCTCGAATAAGGATGTGTCGGGTACGTCTTTTGCTGGGGCAGATATGCGAAATGCTGATTTCCATGGGGCGAATCTGTCTGCCACGATTTTGACGCAGGCGATCTTCCAGCGTGCCAATTTGAGTGGCGCTGATTTTTCGGAGACCTTTGGCGATCGGGTTATTTTTAATGATGCTGATTTAAGCAATGCTGTGTTTGTGAATGCCCTACTCACATCCAGCATTTTTTACAACACTGATATTACCGGCGCTGATTTTACCGATGCTATCCTTGACCGGACGCAGATCGCACTGCTCTGCGAAACAGCAGAGGGAACAAACCCAAGCACTGGCATGGATACTCGAGAGAGCCTGGGGTGCCGCTAGAATAGCTTCAATTTGAGAGCAATATACATCTTTTACAGCTCATTTAGGGTTGAAGAGAAATTTTGCTAGTTGTGTTTCCTGGCCGTTCAAATTAGGTCAAGTTTGCTTTCAGAGTGAGCATGCATGATAGTTGTTCCGCTTGTCTGTATGACCTACTGTTTGAGAAATTTTGATGTTCTTTGAGTTGCGATCGCAACTTTCTCTTATTGATGGGCGAGTCGTCCCTGAGCAAACTCAGCAGCTTAACTATGGCAAGAAAGATCCCTCCAAGCTTCTGGTCTGGGAAAAGCTGTCAACCTCAGACCTTTCTTGATGGGTTGAGGACCACATCTACCGATGAGATCTGCTCCAAACTCTCAACAGATCTCTAAAAAGGTATGGAAAACTAAGCAGTCGTAAAATCCCTTCAACATTAAAGGGGAGCCTTGATAACTAGTTCACTGGAGAGAGACGGGCCATCCACATATCGGCTGGCTCTGAATAGTAATCAATCTCTAGGACCGTGTAGGTCTGGACCGTCGAGGCGTCTTTAATTCTAATGCAGTCCATTCTTCGGACCCCTGGCTTATAGGCAGTCATGTAACACTCTCTAGAATTTTCAGGACTTGCTTCTAATACAAAGTCAACGCCCATACAAGAGCTCTGGTAGTGATGTATTCTGGATTTCCGTCTCCAGCGTTGGAAGAGCGAAGGAACTTGGTCGCTTCTTGTTTTCCAATCAGCCGAATGGCTAGACTGATTTAGCTTTACCGATGTGTTCACTCAAATGCCTCCGAGCACCAGAAAATACTTTCTGAGAATAGATGCTGACCTCATACTATGATTGTTGCCGCGAAAATCTTGTGAAGATACGAAAGGCTTAATTTCCGAGAAGAACTCGTGAAAGTACTGCAAATGGATGTCATTATCTTGCTTTTTGCGAATGTAGCCTGCCTCACCATTCTGAAGGACAGAATCCGCCGGATCCTTTTGCCCGTCGCGATCAGCCGGGTGACTTTCATCTCTTCAAGTTCACCATCATGGATGGCAACAGTTATGAATTCTAGAATAGGAAAAGCTATTCAAAAGTTGTACTTTAATTTGAGCTGCCAAGAGACGATGCTATCTTCACGGTTGTCCTCTGGTGATGTTGCTTAAGCAACCCAATCAAATGAAACTAGGGTAGATTTTACCCAACAGTCATTCTTTTCAATGCTTTTTAGGCTGATTTAAAAGCTGTTGAGCAACTAGCCATAGGAAGGTCGGCATTGAGGTTATATAACGCCGCCACAGTTGTCCAGGGGCGTGACAGATATGATATGCCCACTCTAATCCAAGTTCCTTGCTCCATTTAGGAGCGTAGGGTTGTATGCCCGCATAGATAGGGAAAGCGCCACCTAAGCCAATTATGGTCGCATTAATTTTGCCTCGATGAGCCGCCAGCCATCTTTCCTGTTTGGGGCAGCCTATAGACAGAAGAAGGAGGCCAGCCTGGCTTTGGTTAATTCTGTGAACGAGTGCTTGATCTTCACTGGATGTTAGAGCGCGAAAAGGCAGGGGGGCCATATCGATGATGTTGAGCTTCGGGTATTCAATCGCTAAGCGTTGTCGCATTTTGCCTAAAATCTGAGTGCCAGATCCTAAGAAAAAGACGCCTAGGTCAAGTGTCTGCGATTCTTGGCATAGGTTTTTGAGTATATCTATGCCGTCGATCCGTTCTTGAGTTTTTCTGCCGAATAGACGCAGTATCCACACCAGGAGCATACCCTCGGGCACCACTAGGTCCGCAGAGAGCAGAAGCTGCTTAAAGTTTGAATTCCAATGTGCTTCCAATAGCATCTGAACATTCGCGACACAGACTGTACGGCTTATGTTCTGCCTTGCCCAATGAAGCATTAATTCGATGTGCTGATCGAGAGGCAATGGATTAATTGAAACGCCAAGAATGTCACTGTCAGGGGGATCTGCCTGGTTCATCGCTTCTCAATTTTTGGGGTCTGAAGAACTTGAAAATGTAGTCGATGTTAGATGTGCCGTAGAAGTGGTTTGGCTGATCATCCCCCTATCGAGCCTTTATTAATTATCCTCTTTCAGTAATACATTTTTATATTTATTCGTGCAATCAATATATGCCGTATGTGATAAGGCTATATGCAGGGATCTGGGAAGGCTTATTTCACTTTATTTTGCTGCTATATTGCGTGCTTAATATACGTTCAAGAGTTGGTATGAAAATCGCTGGAATTTTCAGAAATAAGACCTACTTATAGAACAATAAATTAACGTTGGTGGGTAATCTGCTGCCATTAGGACATTCCATCTTTGTCTCCAAAATAGGTTGAAAGAGTTGATCTAATTGATATGATTCTCGGGCGAGGGTGGATACCTCTTGTGACCTGCTAGCTTAGAAGACTCTTATCGCTCGTAGGTTCCGCGATTTCAGTCCTTCTATTTAGACAAGGCTTGAAGCCTAAACCTTTCTGCTGAACTTGCCTTTTGCCTTTGGTTGCGGGTGCCTTTTTCTGATGTTACGATCAGTTGTATAGCTAGACTACCTTGAGTCTTTAGTTATGCGGATGAAGGATTAAGTTCCTGGATGGGGTTGCCTGAATTATCTTCAGGTTGGCAGGACATAATTTTAAAATCTTGACGTTCCATGAAGTCTAATATTGGGTGATTTCTGTTTAGAATTCCTGATATTTATTGCTTCTGAACTTCTTGCATGACTGATAAGTCGCTCTGGCACTGTAGTTGCAGGCGCGGGATTTTCTCGCCTGAGGCTATATGTCTATCGATGAGAAATATTTGATGTTTCAATTTAATTCTGTGACTCCTTTAACAGAAAGATATTGAAATATTAACGAAAATATGAGGCCTAGATTGTTGCCGGCTAGGACTCTTATTTCAGTGTGATGGTTATTTGGGAATATGTAGTGAATGCAAAATAGTGCTGGTCCCGTTCAATCGTCTGAAATAGATACTAGGGCTTCCTGTGACTCACTCAAAGGACTGGCGATATTAGCCGTTCTGATTAATCACTATATGAATGATTTCTCAACGATTAATGTGGGTGGGTTTGCAAATACGATAGTGTCGGTATTTTTCCTGCTCAGCGGTTATGGCATATTTGTCTCCGTAACCAAGAAGGTTGTGAATGATTTCTCACTGAAGAGTTTAGGGCTCTTTTATCGTGATCGCTTGGTGCGTCTATTTCCGTTGTATTGGATTGCGCTTGCTCTTCAAATGTGGGTTAATCATGAACCCTACCAAGTTTCTGATTTCTTTGGGATTGGGGCAGAGGAGCATTACTGGTTTATTTCTGCGATTCTTCAATGTTATTTCTTGAGCCCCATTCTGGCCTATGCACTAGATAGAAGGAAATATCTGGCATTCTTTAGTGTGACCTCTTTGGTGCTAGGGGCGTTTATTCTTGCCGCGAACTATCCTTTCCTTAATGGATATCTGGATTTCTTTCATCTCGTGGAATCTCCCTATCTAAATATATATTTCTTGCATACATATTTGTTTTTCTTGGGGATGTCTTTGCAGAAATTTGGTTTTCTAAAGCAAAGAACGCACCTTGAAAATAGGCTGTCTAACTATTATCATTGCTTTGTCTTTGCTCTGCTTTTTTGTGTTGTTTGCTCCTCTATTATCTTAGATAAGGCCTATTCTTTCCCTGTTTTGGGGATTTTGGTATTTGTTACATTTTGGGTTGCCTACTCCTTGCGGAATGGCATTGAGATGAGATTTCTTTCCTTCTTTGGTAAGATTTCGTTCTCAATTTACCTATTTCATATGACTTACTATTACGCCTTGGCCCGCCTGGGGCTGCTGAGGATTGACTCTCTTTTCAGTGTTGCTTTGATGCTGCTTGTCTCGCCTCTTTTTATTTTCATATGCATCCGGCTAGAGCAATTCGGCAGTGATGTCGCCCGACGCTTGAAAAGAGTCGCTGTTTAGTGTTGCCCTGTGGCGTGATTTATCTGTGCCGGTCGTTTTTATGATGTCTATCTTCTAGATAGGCTGGGCAGGGGTAGAGCGATGTCATTGTGCCGGAAATATGGAGACTTGGAGTCAGAGTCTTGAAGTGAAAGGGCACAGCATCTGAATCCCAGGAAGGTGAATGCGTGGATGTGGAAAGTATTGGAGGTCTCTATGCTCGGTCAATGGAAAGACTTCATTGTTGTCTGATATTTTTGCTTCATTCTTCAGGCGATAACGTTCTCTTGCCAGGGGGACTGGCTTTGAGGCTGGCAGGTATCTTGGCGGCTATCTTCCACTGGGTGATTAAGGTCTGCAATAGGCTTTCTTGTTGGGATCGAAAATTGGAAACCGCCCCCTCCCCATTGAGAAGGACAAACCAGACGGCCCCCTTCTCTTCTGTGGGAATGGCTCCGGCAAGGGCGCTAATGTTGTTAAGCGTGCCTGATTTGAGGACCGCTTGTTGAGGTAATGAACGCTCATCAAGAATGCCGATGTCTTCTCCGGTGACGGCTAAAATATCGGCGATGGTCATTTTCTTGGGGTGGAGCAGATTTGCGATCGCAAACATAATCCCGCAGGCTGCTCGAGGCGACAGGCGGTTTTCTACGCCCAGTCCTGACCCATTAATGAGTTGAACTTCGGTTGGGGGTACGCCAGCTTCCTGTGCTGCAATTTGGGCGACTTTCTCTGGGCCACCCACCGTTTGTGCAAGCATCTCTGCCATTGCGTTGTTGCTGTAGCGATTCATGCGCTTGAGCAGTTCAGCTAGGGGTAAAGATGGGTGCTCCAAAATTAACTGGGATTGTGTCAGAGCCTTTGCCACCTGCACATTGCCCTGAATCTCAAGCTGTGGTTTGGGCGTATCTTTAAGAGTCTGGTATTGTGTCGCAGCTTCGATGGGCCACAGTTGGGCATTGAATCCTTGCTTGAGCAATTCTCCTGTTTGTTGAGGATTGGTTTTGAAGTTCATGTAGAACGGCCCCTGGATGATCAGGTTGCCGGTCACTTTGCGTATGCCTTTCTGGGAGAGAAGATTGGCAGTTGCGATCGCATCTTCCCAAACAAATAGTGGATCTTTTCCCCCCTGAATCACCAAATCGCCCTGCAGCACTCCTGCTTCAATGGGGCCTGTGGCCCTAAATTGCGTCTGAAAGCGATGTGCCGGTCCTAGTGTCTTTAAAGCTGCTAGCGACGTGGCGACCTTTGTAATTGAAGCCGCAGGCAGCGGGATAGTGCCTTGATGATTGGCGAGGAGTTTTGTTTCTGATTGAACCCATACTCCCTGGCCTGCCTTTGGAGCAGACAGCTGATTTAAATACTGAGCGATTGTGGCATTTTCTACGATTGTGGGAAGCTGTAGAGTTAACTTTAAGGGATGTCCCTCTTGGGATGCCTCTCTATATGCCTCTGCCTGGTTGGATTCTGGTTTAGGAGATATCTTGCTACAGCTCCAGCAGACCAGTCCCAGACAGAGTAGCGGTATGGTTCGGGATCGAGTTACTCGCATCTACACTAGCTGGCGAAAGTGCCAGCATTCTAGCGTTTAATACTCTCTCCGATCGTAAAAGTCCCCATCACAAATCTGGATGGGGACTTTGAGGGCACTTGCTTCGCTGTTTACCCAAGGTAACCGGCAGAAAAAGTGTTTATGAATTTGTATCGGGTCCCGTTTGATTTAACTCTGTCCGAATGGAAGCGAGTTGCGTTGTTAGATCGCGGACCTCTTGATGAAGGCCCGGATCGACACCCGGCGAGGCCGATGTTGGCGTCGTGCCAGGAGTTGAGTAGGACTGCGCATTCGGACCGTACTGCTCCATGAGGTTATCGATCATTTTTCGACCCTCAACCTCAGTGACGGCTCCCTTCTCTGCCCAAATTTCCGTTACTTTGTCGAACCCCAAATTGAATTGGGAGAGATTTTCCTCACGTTTTCGCTCATCTTGGAGGGACTCGGCCAATGACGTTGCTGCCCCCAGTGTCACCTGAAAGCCTTTTTTCAAGACATCCGTTACGTTATTCTCATCCATGATGATTTCCTTATCCTGTGAACACAGCGGCCTAACCTCTTTCAGAGTAATCAACTTTGTTGAAACCTGACAATGTTTACCAGAATATTGGCGCTCCATATTGTGTGAACATTGGCTGCTGTATTTTTATACAGCTCGTAAAATTAAGACGTATGTTTATCTTTTTCCTGTGACAAATCCTAATGCACTCCGCCAGATGCTTCGTGAGGTTGCAAACGGCGACCTGAGTACCGATGCTGCCCTCGAAAAACTCAAATATTTTGCCTACGAACCCGTTGACGATTTCGCGCGGGTTGATCATCACCGAGCCCTACGCACCGGATTCCCTGAGGTGATCTGGGGACAAGATAAAACCCCCGAGCAAATCATCAAGATCTTTCAGTCCATGAGTGCCTATCCCTGTGTGATGGCTACGCGCATTGTGCGAGAAGTTTACGAACAGCTACAGCCGCATTTAGAGCTGCACTACTACGATCAAGCTCAAATCTGCGCCACTGGCCAATTGTCCCGCGAGCCACATTACCCTGGCCAAATTGGCATCATTACCGCGGGGACTGCAGATCTACCCGTTGCCGAGGAAGCTGCTGTCACAGCTAGTCTCTGTGGTTTTCAAGTCCAGCGACTTTGGGATGTGGGGGTTGCAGGCATCCATCGGCTACTCAACAACCGAGAGGTGATTGCTCAGTCACAGGTCTTGATTGTGGTTGCTGGTATGGAAGGGGCACTCGGTAGTGTGGTGGCAGGTCTTGCAGATGTTCCTGTGATTGCTGTACCCACTAGCATTGGTTATGGTGCCAGCTTTAATGGCCTAGCTCCGCTGCTGACCATGTTGAACTCCTGTGCTACCGGCATGGGTGTGGTTAATATTGATAATGGTTTTGGGGCAGCTATGTTGGCGGGGCAGATACTTCGAACCGCCGGAAAACTAAAAGGGCTTGATATCAATGAATCTCGCTAATGAGAGCGAAAGATAAACTTTCTCCAGTGAGACTGAAATATCTTTTCTACTGCGTGGACTTTTGCGAACGCGAAATAGATGGAGCCTATTCAAACGATATGGAATGCAGCTTCGATTCCCAGTGTTTCGTGTTGCTTGACGACAGTTGTCTGTCTTTGCTGACCTTGCTGTAAGGTGCCTTCTCGAGAACCGCCAATTTCAGCCCTGTCCCGATGAGGAATGATATTGCCAAACCCTATCCCACTGGATTAAGCCTCAATGAGATGCTGGCAAATGTCATCGCTTTTCCAAGCGATGTTTTCGCTCCTTCACGAACGTCTAAACTTGAACAGGGCAGCCTTACAGGTGAGAGTTTTTTCCTTCGTTGGACAGTCGTCGTGTTGTCTCGTTAGTGTA
>CALFCG010000165.1 GCA_937951315.1 uncultured cyanobacterium | reverse complement strand
GTACACGGGCCTGATTGCGTAAAACCCCGAGCAAGTTCAGGCGGTTTTGCTTCAATGCTGCATCTTCTGCCATCACTAAAACACTATCTGGACCGTCAAAGAATGCGCTGACTTTGGGCGCACTTGCCGCTAATCCCTTTACCAATCGCTGATAATCTCGCTGCTCCTGCGCTGCCTGGACCTCCGGTAGGATCTCATTCAACGCTGTATAAAACGCCGACTCTGAATCCTGTTCAAACAACTTGGCGTCTACCACTTTTGTGGCATCTAAGGCGTTGAACGCTAAATCGCCCTTGCTGGCCAGTCTTGCGGCTCTGTTGACAGTTTCATAGATGCTGTCGAGCGTTTTGTCATTACGGATCTGCTGCAAGAATTTCGCGCGATCGCAAACGTCCAAAACATCCACTAATGCCCTCTGTGTATATTCCAGATCATCGGTCCCCAACACAGCATTCACAAGGTCATAGTCAATCTTCAGTTCATCCTGAAGCAAACTGCGGATCCGCACTAAGAAAAAGTCCTGAAGTTTTTGCTGCAGGTCTGCCACAGGCATAGACTTCTCAACCGTCTTCGCACAGGTTGCCGCTGTGTCGATGAGAAGCTGATGCAGGTTCAACGGTAGTTGAGCATCCCAAGTGATGTTGATGATTGCATTCGCTGAACGTCGCAATGCAAAGGGATCTGAGGATCCCGTCGGAATTAAACCCAGACTAAAGATGCTGACTAGGGTGTCTAGACGATCTGCAATGGCCACCACCTGCCCCGGCAAACTCTTGGGCAAATCATCATCTGCTCCCTTGGGTAAATAATGCTCGCCAATGGCTGTTGCCACGGCTTCCGGTTCGCCACTAGCCACAGCATACTTCTGTCCCATCAGACCTTGTAGTTCAGGGAACTCGCCCACCATCTGAGTCACCAAATCAGCTTTACAAAGCTGCGCGGCTCGATTCACAATCGCCTGGGCGTTTTTGTCGAGTTGAAGCTGATCGGCAATTCGCTGAGCGTTTTGCTGAATTCGGTCGGCCTTGAGACGCACTGACCCCAAATCTTCTTGGAAGGTGACGGTTTCAAGCTTGGGTAAATACTCATCTAACTTGACGCTCTGATCGGCCTTGTAGAAGAACTGGCCGTCAGACAAACGCGCCCGAATAACGCGCTCATTTCCGGCTGAGATAATCTCAGACTTGGCGGGGTCGCCATTGGAAATTGTGATGAAGTTCGGTAGCAGTTGAGATGATTTTGCAGACTTCAGAACTGGGAAATAACGCTGGTGGCTGATCATCTCAGTGGTGATCACTTCAGTGGGCAGCTCCAGGAACTCTGCTTCAAATCCCCCCCCCACGGCGGTGGGCCACTCCACAAGATGGGTGACTTCCGCGAGCAGCGTTTCCGGGATATCCGCCTGTCCCTTGAGTCCCTTCGCTACTGCCGCGATTTGTTTGACAATTTTGGTTTGTCGCTGGTCTTGATCAACCTGGACAAAAGCGGATTCTAGAACCGAGATGTAATCTTTAGCTTGGGGAATCGAAATCGGATCTGGATGGAGTACGCGATGCCCCTGGGAGATGCGATCGCTATTAATTTCCCCGGCCCCATTCTCAAGTTTCAATGGCAGCACGTCATTGTTGTATAAAGACACCAACCACCGAATCGGGCGAGAGAAGCGTAGGTCGCCATCGCGCCAACGCATGAACCGCTTGCCTTCTAGCCCAAAAATCCATTCAGGAATCAGTGTCGGGAGTACATCTTTCGCGGGTTTACCCTTCGTTGTTTTTTGTACAAAGATGAATTCGCCTTTCTCGGTATCCCGCAGTTCAAAATCTGCAATTTCGACACCTTGCTTGCGGGCAAAACCTTCTGCAGCCTTGGTGGGCTGGCCATCTTTGAAAGCAGCTTTAGAGGGTGGCCCTTTAATTTCTTCGTTTTGATCCGGCTGTTGTTCGGGCAGATCGGCCACTAAGACAGCTATACGTCGAGGGGTTCCATATACGTCGATGCGTTTAGGAGTGAGCCGATTTTCTTCTAGACTTTTGGGGATGTGCGTTTGCCACTGTGCGATCGCAGATGCCACAAATGCTGCGGGTAATTCTTCCGTTCCAACTTCTAATAAAAAGGTCGCCATTGGCCCCCCAGATCACTGCTACCGTAGCCCGCAGGCCATTGCTATCACAGTGTATCGTGGCTGAGTCTTACACGGATCTTTGGGGTGGAATCATGACAGAGCTAAACGGCCTTTTTGCATCGAGACGAAGCCCCGTGAAATGGGTACACAGGGGTCAAAATTTGATTGATATGAGGATTCTACAGACTTAAGCAGGGGGATGTGGTCTCAGTCATTTTCTGCTGGAACTATGATAAAGATTGGGCGTGAACATTCAGAAAAAATCTATCGCACATAACGAGGTCTTTGTTTATTGATTGGTTTAAGGCGCTTGCGGAACATGCCATGTCAAGGTTTAGCTCCGAAAGCCTTCGCTCATTGAGATGGTCAATGACCAACTCAAAAACATTTGCCAGATAGCGCATTCTTGCCACCGGAACTGGTTCAATGTTTTGGTCCATCTGGTTTCAGGCTTGATTGCCTACTCCTACCATCCTAATAAGCTGTCGATAGAGATTCCTCACTTTGACCCGAAAGCTTTGCCTCAAGCTATTTTCTAGCTGTCGAACTCAGGTTAGAGCTAAGTTCAGACTTTGACTATGTTGGCCTGTTGGAAAGATACAAAGTCATGTACCGTAAGGCTGGTTTTTGCGCTACAGCCCTTTCCACCGACTAAGGAAAGATCATCCTTTAGATCGAAGCATCACTAATGCAACAATATTGCTCTAGGATGCTCTCAATTTCTTCAACCTTGAATTTTTGAGCTAAGCGCAATAACGGCTCAGTAAATTCTATGTATTGACTCTCTTGAGCTATCAGTTGCTCTAGCTGTTGACGCAAGTTGAGAATGAGACCATTCGCAGCCAGCTCTAGGAGAATTTTTAACTCCGCTTCAGGAGGCACAATAACAGCTTCAACCTTCCTGGTAATTTTTGAAGGTTGAGAATCATTGGTGATGTCTGCTAGGGGCTCGTATATCCATTCCAAATCAAGCTGTTCCGAAATATAGTCCAGAAGTTCATGGCTATTGACGGGCTTGGCAAGAAAGGAATTACCTCCAGCATTCAATGCCATCTGCGCATCTTTATGGGAGACAGATGCAGAAGCAACAATCACTTTCAGATCAACAAAGAACTCTGATTGACGGATGAAGTGAAGCACTTCAAAACCATCCATCACAGGCATCGCCAAATCCAAAATGACTAAATCAACGGTATGAGTCTGGAGGCTGTCTAGGCCTAATTTCCCATTGTCTGCTTCAATCACACTGAAACCCAGAGGTTCGAGCAGGTTGGTGAATACGACCCGGTTCTCCCAACGGTCGTCGATGACTAAAATCTGACGGCGCTCACCTTGATAGCCCACGATACGTTCATGGGCATTGAAGGAAAATGGTTGTTCAACCCAAGCCTCTACCAGCGGTAAATCGACCGTAAAGAAAAACTCGCTGCCCTGACCCAGTTGACTTTTTACCTGAATCTTACTGCCCATCAATTGCACAATCTGTTGACTAATACTGAGTCCTAGGCCCGTACCTTCTGATTTTTTCATGTGATCACCAACCTGTTCAAAGGCTTGGAACAGATGTAAGGAATCTTGTTCAGCAATGCCAACACCCGTATCGATGATATGGAATCCAATAGTGGCATAGCTTGCTGTCTGCTTTATCAAATCAAGTCGGAACGTCACCGAACCTTGTTCGGTAAATTTAATGGCATTGCTAATTAGGTTAATAAGGACTTGTCTTAATCGCTTCTCATCGACTTCAACGTCCTCAGGAAGTTGAGGATTGGGCTGGAATAAAAATTCAAGACCCTTTTTCTGCGCCTTCAGCTCACAGATAGCAACAATGCTCTGGAGGACTACTGAGAGCTGGACAGGTGTTGGCTGCAGATCTAATTTCCCGGCCTCAATTTTGGCAATATCGAGAACGTCGTTAATCAATGTCAGCAAATGCGAGCCACATTGTTGAATGATATCAACGCCGTGCAAAGTCTCTTTACTCAAGCCTTGTGATCGTTGCAGAATTTGGGCATAGCCCAAAATTCCATTGAGTGGGGTACGCAACTCATGGCTCATATTAGAGAGAAATTCGCTTTTAGCATGACTGGCAACTTCAGCCTTTTCTTTTTCCTGCTCTAATTGCTGATAGGAGCGATCCACTCGAGCCGTCATCCGATTAAATTCACGAGCAAGCCGCTCGATTTCGTCTCCAGTTTGAATCTCTAGGCGATACTTTAAATCCCCTTGACCTATGATTTTAGTTCCTTGTTGAAGTTTTTGAATAGAATGAATGACGGGCTGTAAAATTAACTTGAATTGACCATACAATATTGCGATAATCACAACAATGACAAGAAATTGAATAACTAGTACAGTCTGTTTAAATTGATGGCTACGTCGCTGAGTTAGATTGTCCTGTTGTCGACTTTTCTCAATTAGTAGGTCTATATATAGCTCAATATCGTCACTAAAACTATTAATTGCTCTGACATCTTGTTGCAGTTGAGCAAAGCTAGAGTTTGTATCGGTCAATCCTGTCGCTAAACGGACAAGATTTTGATGGCGACGACGGATAACTGATGTTTCTGTAAACTCTGGGTTCAGAAATTCGAATTTATCTAAACTCAAGAGAAAATTTGACATTTCTTTTTGATATCGGCCCATATCGTCAGGATTCCGATTCAACATTAGAAAATCTTTGAGTGCGATAACTTGATACTGTAAAGATACTTCCAAAGCCTGTGCTGTATCATTCGCTTTTTGGGTCTGAGCCCGACTGACTGTAACGGAGTTCTCAACTTTGCTAAGTAAAAGAGAAACTCCACTCATAACCAACGTAATTAGAGAAACAACTAAGACAGAAGAACTAATAAATTTAGTTGTTATTTTCATCTCTAACTACTCAGAAATATTTATTTCTAAGATTTTTTGCAGTTTTCTAATGGGATCATAATCTTGATCTTGTACTAAGGTGTAACCATCGGATTTAGCACCACTCAACGCTGCTAGATCTCGAGGTGCATTAATAAAAGCCTCCTGTAGATTTCTTTTCAAAGACGCGGGTATCTGTCTAGAGATAACGATGGGGGCGTTGGGAATGGGATCAGATTCCCAGATCATTTGATATTTCTCTAGTGGCAGTTGTCCTGATTTTTGAGCCTTTAAAAAAGTTGGTTTATTGATCCCAATGGCATCCACTTGGCCAGATTCCAGAGCCAGAACATTTTCATTATGGCTACCAGCATAGTGAATTGCGGCAAAATCTTGATCAAAATTGATTTTTTGGCTGATGAGATGAGCTGCTGGCACGAGATATCCAGAGGTGGAGGATTGATTCACAAAACCAACCCGTTTACCTTTTATATCTTGAAGGGTCTGAATGCCGCGCTGGGTATCAACAACGATCGAACTGGTATACCACGGTCGTCCGGTTCTTTTGTCAATATAAGCAACCAGAGGTTCGAGTTGGGAATTCCGTTGTCGGGCTTTTACATAGGAAAATGGACCTAGATATGCCATTTGGACTTTTCCCTCAGCAATTAAGTCAATTGCTATGTCATATTCTTGAGGAATTTCAATATTAACGGGGATGCCTAATTGTTCTTGAAGATAATCAGCGAGAAGTTGCCGCTTTTCCCTTTGCTCATCCGAACTTTGAGACGGACTCATTGCGATATTCAATTGGCTCAGTTTTTTGTCTGGATTCTTTTGCTGTTTTAATTGAAAAGCCTGACCTTCATTCGAATTGCTTGACGCCGTTGAAGTACATCCTGAATTTATAGCCATCACGGAGAAAGCTAGCAGCACTAGAACTGATTTTCTGGGAATATGATTTATGAAATCTGAAAATTTCGATAGATAAACTATCACGAACGACGAGAAGATAGATGAATTGTTGTGAGGAAGAGATTCCTTGTTCATGCTTTTAAGTCTGGAAGATTATCTGTGAAATTTCTATGCGCTGCTTGGACTCTTCGTAAAGTCATGGAGTTCGTGTCATCCCCATGCCTATATTTCCTACATAAAATCGTTTTTTTAAGTAGGGAGAAAGATTCCTTCCTACGAGCTAAGTATTTTTAATTATGGATTTTGGGATCTTACGTTTAAGCACATTCCCAAACACAATAATTAACATCTCGCGTAATATTTT
>CALFCG010000164.1 GCA_937951315.1 uncultured cyanobacterium | reverse complement strand
GGGTGCGGGGGATAAATTCATCATTACGGAGCGTCTGGCTCAGCTCAATTTTTTGACGTTTGCGATTGAAAACACCAATCACACCCGTTTGGTTGTAAGCATCTCTCAACAGAGACGTGGGCGCATAGATCTTGCCACGATAGGGAAAAACCGAGAAAAACCAATTCGCCGCAGTTTGAGTTGATTGTTCTAGACCTGCAGCTCGAAAAGAAGCTCCTTGATTTCTGGTGATCGCAGCAGAAGGCTGAGAGGGATCTTTGACCACACGGCGATTGTTACCAACGAGCAAGATTGCCCCTGATTTTGTTTTGATCAAATCACGGACATGGGCTAGAGCCGGTTTCGGAGATTGAGACAGCTTCCAAGTCTGATCGAGGGTGCGGCGGTAAAATTTGTGCTTATCTCCGGCCTTAGGATCGGCTGCAGGAATAAAGAGAGATTTGCCAAAGACTTTAAACTGCTCAATGGCTTCTTCTCGCACAGTGAATTCTTTTTCGAAGCCCTTCTGAGAGGGATTATAGGCCCACACATTAATGGGGCCAGCATTACTGACAGTGCTCCCCCCGGCCAGATAAATTTTGCCGCCAAACCGCTGCAAATCCCAGACATTTAAAGCCCGCCCGATCTTGCCGTCCCCCGCCATCGGGTTGCCAAGTGTTTCTAGACGCTCGGTTACATCTGGCACTTGGGCCGAGCAGGATGATGTGCTGACAAGCAGGACTAGCACTAGGCTGCCCATGAGGGGCAGTGAAATGCGGCAATGCGGCAAAGAAAGCGGCCTCAGCATAGGAGGTATTACGAACAGAACAGTGACGTGTTGCGTTGTCTTATTTAGAGTGACTTAAAATGGCTTGCCGAAGTTGCCCCTGGTGTTGGGCTAGCAGTTGTGTTCCGTCTTCAGGGGATAAGCCTGTCCAGTGGACAAGGAGGGAGAGTTTGACGTTGCGATCGCATCTTTCCAACAGCTCCTGAGCCTGATCTCGACTCACCTCAGTCAAATCACAAATAATCCGCAGGGCCCGATCTAACAGCTTCGTATTCGTCACCGAAACATCCACCATCCGATTGCCGTAGACCTTACCCAGCCTTACCATGGCCCCGGTGGAAATAATATTCAAAGCCAGTTTCGTGGTCGTCCCCGCCTTCAACCGAGTGGATCCCGCGAGGATTTCAGGTCCCACAGGTAAACGAATATCGATATCCACCGCCGCGCTCACCTGATCAGCCGGGACACAGGCCATAAAGACAGTGGTTGCGCCCCGACTCCGAGCGGCCTGTAATGCACCATGAACATAGGGGGTCGTCCCCCCGGCCGTAATACCAACCACCACATCAACATCGGTCACTTGCGCTTGGGCAATCGCTTCGGCACCGCCTTCAGCAAGATCTTCAAGCGCTTCGGAACTTTTCAGCAGGGCAGCAGCCCCCCCAGCCAGAATTCCCTGAACCATTTCAGGTTCAGTACAAAAGGTGGGGGGACATTCGGCAGCATCGAGTACTCCCAATCGACCACTGGTCCCAGCACCGACGTAAAACAATCTTCCACCCTGACGCAGGGCATCGGCAGTGGCTTCGATGGTGGCGGCTAAAGCTTCTCGAGCCGTTGAAATCGCAGCAACGGCTTGGGCATCTTCCTGATTAAATACATCGACAATGCCCAAGGCCGTCATTTGATCTAAGTCTTGACTATTGGGATTCGCCTGCTCCGTCAGAAGATGTCCTCGCTCTTGTAGATCAGACTGAGATGGCGGCACGACAAAACTCCCTAAGTAGCTCAAACTTTAGCGTAGAGCAATCAGGCCATATTCTGAACCCTCCCCGATCAGAGGAACGACATAGGATAGGACTCCAGACTGTTCAGCCTTAGCCAAGGTGGAAAGGAAGGTCAGCTATAATGTAAACTTCAGAAAACTTAAGCCTTGACAAACCTTAAAGCAGTGCTTTAAGACCTCAGGAACGCGATCCAGGATTCATACATGGCAATTACTGATCAGGTTCAACAGCGGTCTGATTTTATCGGCACCCAAGTGATTACCCGCAGCACGGGCAAGAAGCTAGGCGTCATCAACCAACTTTGGGCAGATGTCGATCAGCGAGAAGTCGTCGTTCTCGGTCTCCGGAACACCCTGGTCACGGGTGAACAGCGCTACATGGACATCGACAGCATCCGTCAGATTGGCGATGTGATCTTGGTCGATGACGAAACAGCGCTTGAAGAGATCAATACCTACAACTACAGCACTCTGATTAATAACGAAGTCATCACCGAAACCGGTGAACTGCTCGGCAAAGTCAGGGGATACAGATTTGATACCGTTTCTGGAGAGATTTCAGGCTTAGTCATCGCTTCAATTGGCGTCCCTTTAATCCCGTCTCAGTTACTGAGCACCTATGAGCTGCCAGTAGAAGAGATCGCCAGCAGTGGCCCTGATCGACTTGTGGTCTTTGAAGGCGCCGAAGAGCGGCTTAATCAGCTCACCGTAGGTGTGATGGAACGCCTAGGCCTTGGCATTCCGCCTTGGGAGCAAGACGAAGAGGAGGACTACATTCCTCGGACAGCGTCAACTAGTAATCAATTGGGTTCAGGGACCAGCGCGCCCGCCTATACTCCCAACCGCCGACAAGCTCAGGAGGAAGAGTGGGATGAGGCCCCGCAGGCACGAGAGCCTGTTTATGAAGAGGAAGAAAACTGGGACGACGAGGAAGCACCTTCAGCCAATACGCCCTATGAACCGGATGATGATCCCTGGGCGGATAAGGATGATGACTATGAGCCTCAAGAGCTGAAAATTCCGGAACGACAGAAGATTCCGGAGTACGAGCGAGAGCCTGATTACTAAACCCGAAGGTCTATTGGCTGTTTAGCACCCCTGTGCAGAATCGCATGTATGCGATTCTGCTTAACGTCGAGTGGCAGTGAAATTTTTCGAAATATCCTGTCGCGATTTATTGGTAATGCTCACTGAGGCAGGACTAAACACAAAATCAGGGTGAGAAGGTGTGAGGGTCACCGTTTCGTCGGGCTTCATGGGAAAAGAAAACCGTCCATAGGTATCCGTTTCCAACGTCTCACCCTGTGAATATTGACAGTTCCATGACACCTGAGGCAGAATCTCTCCCTGATGAAGGACTTCACCCTTGAGAATATTCCAGCGGTTGAGGGTATCTGCCACCTTGTACACATTGCCAATATCGGGAAAGTCAACCTCGATTCGCCAAATCTTTTTGCCGTTCAGTTTCCAGGCCATCTCTGTTAACTTCAGCAGAGCGTCATAGTCATTAATCACCTTGGCATTCTCGGGTGAGCCGGTCCCAAGGGCTGCATCAACCGCAAAAGCAATCACAGAGAAGAAATCGCCTTTGCAGGGAGCCAGGTTATCTTTCTCTCTCCGATGCTCTCTCGGCGGCCATAGGGCTTCGGGAGATTTGAGATTCCAGCGAGTTGTACAAAGGCTCAACCGAGAAGACAACTTCGCTCCAGCGTTGGTGATCAGAAGACGACGATTGTCTTTTACTAGCTCTGCAGGGGTCGGAATCGCCTCTCCTTTCTTCAGGGCAAATAAATAAGGAGCAAGACCGGCTCGGTCTACCAAGGCCGCCAGTTCTGCACTGGGCACCTTTGAATGCATCTTAATGACAACGATTTCACTGGGATTCTGCTGTAAAAAGGCTAAAACTTCTGCAAGTACCTCTGAAACAGGCTGTGTACCCAATACTCCCCCGAGTCCGTGAAAAAGCAGGATTTCTTTGCCCAGATAGTTAGGGTCTAATTCAAGGGCGCGGACTCCATTTTCTAACTGTTCACTCACGGATTCATTAACGTTGGGCAATTCAAACTTAGGAGCGTGGTTAAAAGAATTGTGGGTCGCTGGAATCGTGACCTCGTTAATCTTTTTCGTCGAGGTATTAAGGGGCTGCGAGGCCTCTGGACCTATCGAGGGAGTGCCAGATTCTGCAAACGCTCTTGGCTTATTATCGATGTTGGAACACAGGCTGAAAAGGGTACATCCCAAAGCGATTAAACTGCGACGGTAGTGCCTCCGGCTCAACAGAACCAAGCGAGACTGGAGGGGGAGTTGCGATCGCATATCTTTCATCACCGTAATAACGCACTATTTAGGCCCATTCACTGTCGATTGAGCCTAAATCGATCGATTGATTTCAGGGGTAGCTTACACTTGGATTACAGAGATTGGCAAAAGCCATCCCCACTTTATTCCTGCATTCCAGAGAGAGAGATTGTGACTGTTCTGACTGCGACCCTCACCGACGTTGCCCAACAGACCCGAGCCGCCGCCCAAGATTTAGCAGGGCTGAGTACGGACCTTAAAAATCAGGCATTAGAATCGATTGCTCAGGCCTTGGAAGCGGCCACCCCAGATATTTTGGCCGCCAATGCCAAAGACTGTCAGCTGGCTCAAGAATCGGGCTTAGCCACGGCTCTCTATGCTCGCCTCAAGCTCGATGCCACAAAATTAGCCGGTGCCATCGCCGGCGTTCGGAGTGTCGCCACGCTCTCGGATCCAGTGGGAACAGTTGAGTTGCATAAAGAACTCGATACCGGCCTCGAACTCCAACGCATCAGCTGTCCTCTGGGTGTTCTGGGGGTCATTTTCGAGGCTCGACCCGATGCTGTCATGCAGATTTCAGCCCTCGCCATCAAATCTGGCAATGGTGTCCTCCTAAAAGGTGGCCAGGAAGCCATCCACTCTTGCCAGGCATTGGTCAAAGCTATTCAAGCCGGATTGGCTGCATCTGCCGTTGCTCCTGAGGTGGTGGCCTTACTCACCAGCCGGGAAGAAACCCTAGAGCTTTTAAACCTTGATCAGTACGTCAATCTGATTATTCCACGGGGTTCCAACAGCTTTGTCCAGTTTGTACAGGACAACACCCGCATTCCGGTCCTCGGACATGCAGAAGGAATATGCCATGTCTACGTCGATCAACAGACCGATATCGCTCAGTCGGTGGCCGTGGCTGTTGATTCCAAAATCCAGTATCCAGCAGCGTGTAATGCTGTAGAAACACTTTTAGTGCATCGAGATATTGCCCCAGACTATTTACCTCCAGTGGTGGAGGCGCTCCGCAAAGAGGGCGTTGAGTTGCGCGGGGATACTGCAGTTCAAGACATCGTGGCGATCGATCCGGCAACAGATGCAGATTGGGCAACGGAGTATAGCGATCTGGTGCTGTCGATTAAGGTGGTGGATTCTTTGGAAGATGCGATCGCACATATCAACACCTATGGCTCTGGGCACACCGACGCCATCATGACCACCAATGACCAAACCGCCGCTGCCTTCTGCTCCAGAGTGGATGC
>CALFCG010000163.1 GCA_937951315.1 uncultured cyanobacterium | reverse complement strand
GGGTGCCTTCCTGCTCAAACCCCTTGCGATGGGTCTCAGGAATAATCTCGTCACTGATCACAAATAGCATTGCTCCTGCAGCGAAGGCCATTCCCCAGGGTAAAAGGGGCTGAGCCAGACCAATGACGCTGGCGCCAACGGTACCGCCAATCGGTTCCACCAGACCCGTGAGCAGAGCGACCCCAAAGGCATAGATGGCAGAATATTCTAGGGTGCGGAGTGCTAACGCCACCACTAGGCCCTCCGGCATATTTTGTAATCCGATACCCGCAGTGAGGGCCAAACCACTACTGCCTAGCCCTCCAGATCCAACACCGACACCCACTGCCAACCCTTCCGGAAAGTTGTGGATCGTGATCGCCATAATAAACAGCCACATCCGCTGCAGATTCTGTTTGACGGGACCCTCTTCCCCTTTAAAAAAGTGTTCGTGGGGTAGATAGCGATGGGCAGCCCATAGAAAACCTCCCCCAATGAGGATGCCTGCGCCCATTAAGAGAGCAGCTGTGGCCTTGGAATACCCTAAATTCACAGCCGCTTCAGTACCCGGTACGATGAGTGAAAATGCAGTGGCCGCCAGCATAATACCGCCACCGATTCCTAAAAGAATCCCCTGGACCCGTTCGGTGAGATTGATGGGTAAAAAGACGGGCAAGGCTCCTACGGCTGTTCCTAAACCGGCGATCAGGCTCGCAGTAAATGCGATCGCAACTAGTGCAGCCCCTCCTTCTGAAGCATGCAGATCAAAGATCATCGCAACGCTACTCATGATTCCAATAACAAACGTCTTCTAAATCATACTCGTAATGACTATGAGTTGCAATAAGATTCTGCGCTTCAAATTTTGGAGACTGTTTGGGGTGGTTGAATGCCTGTCTGAAAAAATGACAATTCAAAGTGCAAAGCACTCCTCCATTGAACAATGGAGGAGTGTTTGGGTGGAAATGTTTTGTTAGCGCCTTGGTGTCTCAGCGTTCAGATGATGTTGGACTCAAAAGAATTTGTCATTGAGGCCAGAGAGTTACTCGCCACCGAACTGGGCCATGAGTTCGGCTAGGCGATCGTCGTCGAGCTTTTGAAAGAGGGGCGCAGGAACCTCGAAGGGGCGACCGGCGGCCAGGATTGTCAAGTTGGCGGCTTCCGTCATCGTGTGATGGCGTTCTTCGTCTGTTAGTTTTAAGGCGTCGTACAACGTCTCAGCTGCATGGGGAATAAAGGGAGCACTTGCGATCGCATAGAGCCGAATCAGGTTAATGCAGGTCCGAATCACCACCGCCGCTTCATCTTTGTCGGTTTTAAAGAGTGCCCAGGGGGCTCGCACGTCAATGTATTGGTTCCCTGCTGTCCAGAGGGCATTCAACGTTTCCGTTGCGCGACGAAACTCCATTTTATGAAGGTGGTCGCGGAGTTTTTTCACGAGCTGATCACAGGTTGTCTGTAATTCAGCTTCTAGATCGCCGGGGGTCCCCCCTTCTGGCAAAGTGTTGCCCAGGCGAGACGCCGTAAACTTGAGGATGCGATTGATAAAATTGCCAAGATTATCAGCGAGCTCCTTATTAACCGGCTTCTGAAACTGTTCCCAGGTAAAGGCTGAGTCAGATGATTCAGGGGCGTTGGCCATCAACACATAGCGCCAGCAATCAGCAGGTGCAATATCTAAAGCCTGATCTAGAAAGACGCCCCGCTTCGAACTCGTAGAAAATTTGCCGCCGTAGTAGTTCAACCAGTTGAATCCCTTGATGTAGTCTGCCATCTTCCACGGCTCACGACTCCCCAGAATGGTTGCCGGCCACATAATTGTGTGAAAGGGGAGATTATCCTTGGCCATAAATTGGGTATAACGGACCTCTTCGGCATTTTTCCACCAGCTCTCCCAGTCGCGCCCAGGTTCAGCCTCACCCCATGCCTTTGTTGCTGCGATATATCCAATCGGGGCATCAAACCAGACGTAAAATACCTTATTCTCAAAACCTTCTTTGGGAATTGGCACGCCCCAACTCAGGTCGCGAGAGATTCCGCGACTTTGCAGGCCCTCATTCAACCACTTCATTGCAATGGACTGGGTTAACTGAGGCCAGTGCGTTTGTGCTTCGACCCACTGTCGGATCTCGTCGCTCAGTTTATCAAGCAGCAGATAGATATGTTTGCTGGTCCGCACTTCTAGGTTTGTACTGCCTGAGATCGTCGATCGCGGATTGAGTAAGTCTGTCGGAGAAAGGACTTTTGTGCAGTTCTCGCATTGATCGCCCCGCGCTTTCTCATAACCGCAATGGGGGCAAGTGCCCGTGATGTAGCGATCTGGCAAAAATCGCTGATCATCCAATGAATAGATTTGGCTAATGTCACGTTCTTGGATGAAACCATTGGCCTCCAGTTGCTGGAAAAAATGCTGGGTTAGCTCATGGTTCTCCGGTGCAGAGGTGCGGCCAAAGTGATCGAATGAAAGCCCGAATTGTTGATAAATGTCAGCTTGTCGCTCATATTGGCGCTGACAAAATTCGGCGACATCTAGACCCTCCTCCAATGCTGCAATTTCTGCTGGCGTTCCGTGCTCATCAGTGGCACAGATGTAGAGTACCTCCTCCCTTTCCTGTCTCAGGAAGCGCGCATAGACATCTGCAGGTAACATTGACCCCACCAAGTTGCCTAAATGCTTGATTCCGTTGATATAAGGCAATGCACTGGTAATCAGATATCTCATGTTCTAAGGGTTGGCCTGCAGTGATGATTGGGCTGGGTCAGCTTGGTTGTTTAAGCTGACTTTCCATGACTTATGCTATCGCCCTTTTGGGAGTTATATCCTACGCCCATTGACTTGATTTGCTTCCATCAATCTGGCATAGCATCTGACGCAGCATGCGACCTGTTACAGCTGGTTTTTGGGCTCATGTGAAGCATCTTGTTTCGGGATTACATTGCAAATAGATGTAAGAGTGCACAAGCAACGCTGACTGGGCCGTGAAATTTTAGAGCCGAATAAGTTGAGCAGAGCGTAGACACGAGCTTTCTACGTCAAATATGGATATGAAACAGCACAATGAACTCCCGACTTTTTATCAGTAAGCGAGTTGCTGGTCTGAAACCGGCTTAGGGGTTGGGATGATGAAACAGATTCGTCATGCTTGATGGAAGACACCAAAAATACTCGGTTCCATTATTTTGGGCTGAGTATTTTTGGTGTCTTCCGCTATCCATCCTGTGTAGGATTGTGAGATTAGACAACAATGAGGTTAGGCAACCAGTTGATTTGCTTCTTCTTCTGCGGCTTGCTGTTTCTTGAGAGCTGATTCTGCTTGGACGTATTCCGCCAACTGCTCTTCAATCTGTGAGCGCACCAGTTGACGATACTCTAAGAAATGTTCACCTAAAGCACAAATCGTGAGATAGAGCTGCCAATTCTTGGGCTTTGTCCGCATCATATCGAATAAATAGGGCCAGAACTTCCAGCGCGTTTTCCGCATGACACCCTGTCGCCAGCAGATTGTGGCAATGGCGCGAATGGTCACAAAGTCGGGTTTGCGTGAGGCGGTCTTGTGCCCAGGTTCACCTAATATTTTGAATTGCCGATAGACTCGGTCGAGGTATTTCTGGGGGTCATACAGTTCCCAGAAGGCTCTCACGTACTCGTCTGCAATGGTCTCGACGGGACGAGTGGGAATGAAATTCATCAGCTTGGTTTGGTTACCCGTCCCTTCGTCGTCAATCAGCCGATTCTCTTTGGCAAGCCGGAGAGATAGAGCGGTGTTAGGGAGGGCCTGCAGCATGCTGAACATCGCGAGGCTAATGGAGGTTTCTTCAACAAATTGAATGATGCGATCACCGGCTCCCGTTTTCTCTCCATCAAAGCCAATGATGAAGCCTGCTGTGACTCGCAAGCCTCGGCTCATAATGGTATGAACTGATTCTGTGAGAGGGTCACGGTTATTTTGAAACTTTTGGGTGAGAGCTAGACTGCTGGCATCGGGGGTTTCAATGCCCAAGAAGACGGCATTGAAGTTACATTCCACCATCAGGTCGATGAATTCAATATCCTGAGCCAGATCGACCGACGCTTCTGTGTTGAGGGTGAATGGATAGTTGTACTCCATCATCCATTCTTTCAAGGCGGCAAGCATCAGCCGTACGTTACGCTTATTGCCAATGAAGTTATCATCCACCAAGAAAATTCTGCGTCGCCAGCCGAGGTCGTAGAGACATTGCAGTTCAGCAATCAACTGTTCTGGTGTTTTCGTGCGGGGTTTACGTCCATAGAGCACGATAATGTCGCAGAACTCACATTGGAACGGACAGCCACGGGAAAATTGAACCGACATGTTGTCGTAGGCGTCCATTTCCAGCAAATCAAACCGGGGGACTGGCGTTGTGGTGACGTCTGGTTTGACGTCTTCTGAACGAATAATACCGCTGGTTTCACCCCGTTCGAGGGCTTCAACAAACAGCGGCAAAGTGATTTCGCCTTCGTCTAGGACTAGGAAATCTGCACCGGTTGCTTGGGCTAGTTTCGGTAACGATGTGGCGTGGGGACCACCGACTGCCACAAGCTTGCCGCGTTGCTTTGCTTCTTTGATTTGAGCAGCAAAATCTTCTTGCTGAACAATCATGGCGGATAGGATGACTAGCTCAGACCAGTTCCATTCTTCTTCGGTGACCGCACGGACGTTGCGATCCACAAGCTTAAATTCCCACTCTTGGGGCAGGATAGCGGCAACGGTGACTAGGCCAAGGGGAGGCAATAGTGCTTTGCGGTCCACTAAGTTTAGAGCCTGATCAAAGGACCAGAAACTTTGCGGAAATTCAGGGTAAATTAATAAAACACGCATGGCACGCCTATCTTAAGAAGTGTTGAGCTTGTCACCCAACAGTACCCCATATTCGCAAGATTGGTCTATTTTTGGGGATCAATTTCTCAAGATGTGCTGTCCTGTGGCGAATCAATTTCAACGTTGAGAGACTGCAAAATCTCGCTCATGCAGGTGGATGCAGCGGTTTGTTCTACCGTGGATTGGACAATTCTCTGTATATGTTGATTGAGTTGTTCGAGGGTTTGGCTAAGCTGCCCTAAGGTTTCTTTGGTCTGGGATGCGGGTTGAGTCGTTGCGATCGCATCTTGCATCCCTGCTGCCAATGATGTGACGACCCGATTGGTCTTGTCCTGAATGGGTAGTACAACATTATCGATCATCTTCGCCAGCTTACCGGTCTGCTTGGCTAAGTCCCGGAGATCATTGGCAATCGTCGTAAATTCCTCTCCGCGCACCCCCATTCGCGAGACTTCAATGCTGGCATTGAGGGCAATAACATTGGTGCGTGAGGCAAGCTGATTGACTAACTTCAATACCTGCGACATCTGTTGGGCGTTTTCGCCTAAGCGCTTCGCTATGCGGGCACTCTCCGCCACCGTGGCCTGAACCTGTGTCAAATCAGCAACTGTTGTTTGTGCTGCTGTCTTGCCTGCATGGGCCATGGACAACGCATTGTCTGCAATCCGATGAACCTCCTGGCTGGCCCCAGTGACATCCTGGATCGACTGTGTGTAGGTTTGGAGGGTGAGCATAATGATATCCACCGCTTCTGTTTGTGGAGTGTTCTCTGTCAGCGAAATGCTCTGAGCTATCTGGGTTAGTTCTGTGAGGCGTGTAAGCAAGACCTGTTTAAGATCTTGGGCCTCTTTCCAGTAATAGGGACGCTGTTTTAAAGTTTGATGCCGCAGTTGCATCAGCAGATCGAAATTTTCGCTGGTGTTGCTATCGGGTGATGGTTGACCCAACTGATCTACATTGATGAGACAAGCAATAATGGGTATATTTTGCGCGACTGCATATTCGTACTCAAGGTGGATATAGCTTTTGCCGGTCTCAGGATCAAGATCTCCGTAGGATTTTCCCAAGAGCAGAATATAAATATCGGCTGTATCAATCCAGCGCTCAATGGTTGACCTTGAGAAAAAAGCTTCATGTGCAGTTCTGAACTGCCCCATCCCTGTGGGGTAATGGCCACAACTGAGAATGGCCTCAATCGCTGCGCTGTGCTCGATTCTCAGATCTATAAAATTAGATGATAAAAAAATCTGAAGCTGTTGGGTCGAGGAATTAGGCATTGTCGGGAATACAGTGATATCGGAAAAGCTAGGCTGTCTAGCCTAGACAAAAGATGACAGAGTCCAGGTTGCAGGCACAAAAAACCAGCAGACTTACTCTTAATCATCTGATAGGGCATTTTTTGAACCCCTATTTCATGAATACTTGTCCCCACGTACAGATGCATCCTCTCATTGATGCATCCTCTAATCATAATGTGAATATCTCTCAATCGCCTTTCTTAAAGTCCAGATAGGTGCATCTTCATCAAGTCTGGCAGAGATGGATACTGAGTTTGAGGGTGCTAGATAGCAGTCCTCACACAGGCTACAAATCGGCAGAGAGCCTGTAAAAAAGAGGATTCGTGTCCCGCCAAGCAGCGCTCAGCAACGGACGCTTCTTGGTTTTGTTCTGCTTAGGTAACGCGAAGCTAACTCGGGTGGGGTGATGCTGTCTCAATGTTTAGGAATGGCTGTAAAAAAGAGCTGGCATGCAGGGGATGCCAGAGTGAACGCCAAACATTGGGTTTTTGCATCAATAGCGGGTCGCAGAGTTGATCTAGAGGATAGAGATGATTGGAGGTGTCTCCTCTAGAGCGATGATGTCTCACTCCAGTCGGGTCTTAACCCCTTGGCTTGATGGAGATAAACATGATGGACTTTTAGGGCGGGGTCTAGGGTATTGAATTGGATGAGACAGCGAATGCACTTCGTTAAGCCTTGCTTGACATACATTTGCTGGACATCTAAGAGGGGAATGTCTTCCCACCCTGGTCGATGCCGGGCTGTTGCAGCGGGAAAAATTTGCCTCAGATCGTGGGTCACTGAGAAGACAACGCTAACAACGTCAGGTAAATACAAAATCTGATGATTTCTCGCCTCGATGATGTCGAGCAATTCGTAAGTAGCCTCTTGAATTGCGATCGCAGAATCATCGGTTGCTGTGGTTGCTCCACGTATCGCTCGCACCGTCACTACACGTCCTCCTTCGCCCAATCATGACCCACAATACAGGCAAATTGGTGCCGTACTCTTGAATGTTGACATGAATACATTAGTCTACGGGCGGTAGAGCCATAGCGGTAGACCACTGGTTGAGACCTCAAATTCTAACCAATTGATTGCCTGATCGGTCAAGGGCAACTTGAGCTGATTACTTTTGCTACTTGACCGCAGCCGACTCAACAAAGATTTGGGTGCTTCAATGTTGAAGGTCTTGGTTTTCTCTGGATCTAGCCCTGCTAACTCAGCGGTCCATCGTCGGGCATCTTCTTCCGTACCGAGGCGATCTACAAGGCCAAGATCAACAGCCTGTTGGCCGGTGAAGACCCGGCCATCGGCAAAGGTTCTGACCACATCGGGCTCTAGGTTACGTCCATCAGCGACGGTCTGGACGAACTGACCATAGCTACTGTCGATCATATCCTGCAGAATTTGCTGTTCCTGTGCTGTAATTTCGCGGTCGAAGGCCAGGATATCTTTGTAAGGACCCGATTTGACGACTTTAAAAGAGACACCGACTTTATCCAGTAGTCTTTCTAGGTTATTTCCTCGGAGAATGACACCAATGCTGCCGGTAATGGTCCCTGGATTCGCCATGATGTGATGGGCACCAACGCCAATGTAGACGCCCCCAGAAGCTGAGATATTGCCAAAGCTGGCAACGATCTTGGTTTTCTCGCCTAGGCGCTTGAGAGCGCTATAGATTTCTTGAGAATCGCCCACAGTGCCACCAGGACTATCGATGCGGAGTAGCAAAGCTGGGAATTTTTTCTCTTCTACTGTTTTGATCGCTTCCAGGACTTGATCACGGGTTTTACCTGCGATCGCACCTTTGATTTCGATCCGGGCAATTTGTTTGCGAGCAGGCTTAAAGGGCCAAATCATGGGCAGTCGATGTTTACTCCGTCAGTCATGTACCAAAAAATGGGGCGTTTTGATTTTAGCTTGGGGGTTTCTCTACTGAGAGATCTGCTTTCCGCATCTAATGTTGGGGTTCGCAGAAGGAGCTGATTGTGATCTCAGAGCCGCACCCTCTATAATTTATAACGAATGTTACAAAATATTGAGAAATTCCCCTTTAACATTGATTTGTTTTTAATCTCAAGCCTTTTTGTCTGGTTTTGAAGTTCAGCTCCTCTTCAATTTAATAATCTTCTTCATAAATGCAGTTAACTTCTGTTCCGCGTCCCTTCGATCGTTTATTGCTGATAGCTCCCTTTTTTTTCTGGGGGACTGCAATGGTTGCTATGAAGGGGGTGATTCCGCATACAACGCCACTTTTCTTAGCGGGCTTGCGGATTGGTCCCGCGGGGTTTTTAGTGTTGGCTGTGGCTCTGTTATTAGGGCGTTCTCAGCCACGAGGATGGCGGGCATGGTTGTGGATTGTCCTGTTTGCTCTGGTTGATGTGACTCTATTTCAGGGGTTCTTGGCCTTTGGCTTGGTGCGAACCAATGCAGGTTTAGGATCAGTGATGATTGATACTCAACCCTTAGCCGTCGCTCTTTTGGCTTTGTGGCTTTATGGTGAGCGGATTGGTTTATGGGGTTGCTTGGGCTTAGTGATTGGTATTGCAGGTATTAGCTGTATTGGTCTACCCGATGAATGGATTGTGCAGTTGTTGCATGGCCATTGGTTTGATGGCTCTTTAAGTCTGAGCGGTCTGCAGTTGAGCCAAGTGTTTGATAGCGGACAAGCTTTGATGCTGCTGGCGGCGTTGTCCATGGCTGTCGGTACAGTGATGATTCGCAAGGTCTGCGAGTATTGTGACCCTATTAGTGCAACGGGATGGCATATGATTCTAGGCGGATTGACGCTGTTTTTGGGATCTGGTCTGTGGGAATCAAATCAATGGGTTGATCTTGATCCTGTCTCTTGGTGGCTCATGGGCTATGCAGCAGTTTTTGGCAGTGCAGTGGCCTATGGTCTATTTTTCTACTTTGCGTCATCGGGGAGCTTGACAAGCTTAAGTTCTCTAACTTTTTTGACGCCAGTGTTTGCTCTAATTTTTGGCAATTTGATCCTGTCTGAGGTGCTCAGTTCGATTCAGGTGGCTGGGGTATGTCTAACACTAGTGAGTATCTATTTTGTTAATCAGCGCGATCGTTTACCTGATTGGGAGAGGCTGAAAGGAGTTGCGATCGCACTTCCAGAATCTGTCGCGCGGCTCTGGCTCCGTGATAGTTAGGCGAGGTTAGTGATGGCTTTGGGGGTGCCCCTGCTCCTTTGCCACCTATTTGAGAAAATACCTGGGTATGCAAAAGGGTTGATGGATTTCATATTGGTCCATCCCAAGCGCGACGAGGACTTGTATGGTCAATCGAATCTTACAGGTTATGTTGCTCGACCCTATTATCCTCTCAATCTTATGCCAGAGAGGCTTTGCTTTGTTTCTTGGGTCTTGTTGGGCTCTGGATCGGAGAGCATGATTCCCAGACCAAACCCTAACGTTGCTATCACACTCACGCCGATGAGTGCGATTAGCACCTTTATCTCCAGAGACCCTAA
>CALFCG010000162.1 GCA_937951315.1 uncultured cyanobacterium | reverse complement strand
TCTATTTCGATTTATGCATCTCTTGCGTCGGTTTTTCCTTCATCCTCGGATCTCTCTCAGCGTTCTTTGCTTGACTTTACCAATAACCTTGGCCTTAGCTTCTGGTCCTGACTCAGTATGGGTGGTTCCTCCAGCGTTTCTAGCTGGACTTGCCGAGTCGCTAACAAACGGAAGATTTCTTGCCCTATTGACTGTTGCAGGTGTTTTGGCTTTGGCGAAAGGCATCGGGCTGCCATTTCTTTGGGCTATCAGTGCCATGGTTGGAGTGGTCGCTGTGCAATTGGGCTGCTCTATACCTGTTGTCAGTATTCCGTTAATTCTGCTTTTCTGCTGTTGGCTTTTGAACGGAAAGCGATCTGCTTCTGAAGCCTGGATAGCGCTTTTCGGTTCTATCGCTTGCGGTCTGCCCTTGGTACGGTTTGATGATGTAGGGGCATTGACTGGAAATGCTTCGCTAACAGTCGGATTATCATTGGGCAGCATTTCCTTGAGTGCAAGCGGGATCGTGTTCTATTGCGTTGGTCTATTGCTGGGACTGCTGAGCACGAGTTTGGCTGCCTATCAGGTTGCTTTTTGGTTCTCTTGGCACTTAGGAGATCGGGTAGACAACCTGTTCCGTTTAGGGGGGCTAGTTGTTGTTGGTCTTGGCGCTGCCTTTTGCAGTCGTCATTTCCTTGGGTTGTAGCCGTACAGAATTTTGAGGATAGAATTTCAAAATTTGACGGACTTATAGGACAATGGGTTTACAGCACTTTAAAGCAGCTTTTAATTGAGGACATCTAGGATGGATTTTCGTTTACTTATCGTTTTAGCTCCAGTACTCATCGCCGTTAGCTGGGCCGTGTTCCGAATTTTACCTGCTGCCCTCAACCAAATACAGGGCATGCTCGGTAAGTAGATTTTTCGACCCATCACTCCTAACATTTTCGGCTGCCTAAATCTTCAATGGGCAGTCGTTTTTTTATCTATTCCCCGGTTTGTGCGGTCAATCCCCTTTCTAGCTCCTCAAAAGTTTAGGTAGGACATCAGTTCTTGCACCAAGTGACCCGATAGGCCCAAACGCTGCTGCAGCTCTGCCAGATTTTTGTAGGGACCTGTCGCCAGGCGTTCTCGCATCATTTCCCGGGCGAGAGAGGCATTTATGCCTGGGATCTCCTGAAGTTGTTCCACCGTTGCTGTGTTTGGACTGATTCGTTGGGGCTCGTAGGCACTCTCTGGGTCATAGAAACAAAAGAGCAAGATAGAGGCCAGTGGTTGCAGGCGCTGGCTTGGTATTCCTAAAGCTGCAGCAAGATCTTCGATCCCATAGAACTGAACACCACTCTGGAGCAATTGTACGAGTGAGCGAGCTTGATGAATGGAAAGACCCGGTAGCCGTAACCAATCATCGATCCCAGCCTTATTGACATCAATTCGGATCCCTAATTCAGCCGCCAGGTTTACCTCGGCGATGGAGCTAAAGCGATAGTAGGGATCCGCTAACACGTGCTGTTTGAGCTTTGCGGTTGTGGGAGATGTCAAAGAGGAGGGAGCGAGCCGCTTGAGCATTTTGAGGAGTCACTGCAGGGGGGAATGTTCAGCAGTTTAACAGACGGTTTCCGACTGGCGACCCCACTGCGGTCTGGTCTTGACCTATGCTTTAGCCTAAAAGTTGACGACGTTGCTGTTCAAATTCGTAGTCTGTGATCAAGCCTTCCTGTCGGAGGTCGTCGAGTTGCCTCAGAGCAGTTGCGATCGCACCGACCTTCTCTGGCTCAAGACTTGGTGAAGGAGCCACCCCTTGCCATCCGGGATTGAACGCTGTGTTAAAGCTATCCTCTCCTTGGGCGAAATAGATCAACGCATCACAGAGGCTTGCGACCCTTGCCAACATGCCAATGGGGAACGATGCCCACAGTAGACCCGGAATAAAATAGGCCAAACCCCAGCGCATCTGTCCTAGATAAAACTTGTGCAACCCAGGTAACACAACCCCAGCTACAGCCAAGCTACAGGCAATCATTCGGTTCTTCTGTTGGCTCATCACAAGGTCGGGAAAGTTGTCGCTTATTTGTAGCATATTGTCTCGGACGTGAACATGATTGAGGCGGATTTTGTCCCTTGCTAAGGACAAGCCAACAGAGGCGGTTCGCAATACTGCCCCTGTTGGCTTATCGGATTAAGCTCGACTAAAACGTTCCTTTTGCCAAGGTTGGTCCTAAGATGTCGGCGTATTTGATGCGGTCAAACTCACATCATCCTGGGTTGTTAACACCAGCTCTGCGGGATCGATAATGATCACACTTGTGGGCGTTGTTTTCGGGGCTGAACCGATGGTTTGTAAGGATTGTGCCCCTTGGTTGAGGAGAACATTGGTCAGGATTGAAGTGGGGTTCAAGCTACCTCGCCCCAAAATAGAACCCAGTGCGGTTCTGGCTGCCGTCGTTGTCAAACTGTCCTGCACGGACGTTGTCGTGACGCTTTGCTGAGCTGCTGGCACCACTGGATTAGAGATCGCGCTGATGGGGTAAATTTTGTCGCCAATCTTGAGCTTTCTGGCGACAAACTGTGCTCCTTCCGTTGAATTCACGGTGAAGGGGACAATTTGACCAGAAACGGTGCTTCCTTTCGGAATCAAAATAACATTTTGGCTATTCACCACATTGTTGGCGACCTCAAAACTGACCGGAAGGGTTTCTCCAGGTGCTACAACGAGTTTTGCTTTGTCAGAGCCAATGTACTTGAGATTGATCTTTGTCCCACTGGCCATCAATTGCCCCGTTCCTTTGGCCACGGTGCTGGGCGCTGTATCTGTTCCTGTCACAGCGGTCGAGGTGCCCTTGACAATGAAACGATTGGCTTGGTCTGTTTGGGCCAGAGGTTCCAGTCGCTTTTGATTAACGAGAGCTTGGTATACAAAGGCCGCAATATCAGCGCGAGTGGCATCATCATTAGGGTTGAGAAAGTTGATATTCGGATTATTGACCACAAGGCCGGTTTCAGTGGCGGCTGCAATGCCAGGTCTCGCATAGTCTGGTATTTGTGCAGCATCACTAAAGGCGCCCAAGCTTTGGTCGACATCTCCCTGAGCTTCGAGCTGAAGTCCACTTGCTAAGGACACCAATGCTTGGACCTTCGGAATCTGTTGTTTGGGCTTGAACTCATTGTCTGGATATCCGGATAGAAACCCTGTGGAGTAGGCCTGTGAGATAGCAGGTGTTGCCCAGAAGTTGGCTTCAACATCGTTGAAGCTCTTGCTGCGACGAACCGCTGGCTGATTAAAGGCTTGACGCACAATCGCGGCAAACTGGGCACGTGTCACGGGCTCATTCGGTTTAAAGGAACCATCGGGAAAACCTTTAATAATGTCTTTTGAGGCTAGTTCTTCAATGAAGGGACGCGCCCAGTAAGTCGCAGTCACATCTGAAAATTGAGCCGACTCCGTTGTTTGGGCGATGGTGACGGGGGCGATCGCTGCACATCCCAATGCAGTTCCCAAAAGAACGGGTGCAACCTGACGTGAAAAATGGTGCATACTCAGACTCCTGTATAGCTTTTTATTGAAGCGATGAGACATCGCTGATTAGGTGGACTGACTCACCCTCAAGCTACTACTGAGCGTTTCGGATAAACTTGAACCGTGCTGATTATTTAATAATGTGAGCCATAATGCTTCAAAAATGGGGAAATCATGATACAAAGCTCTTTGCATTAGCACTTTACTGATTTCCCAGCTTGATAAAGTCGCCGCGCACCCAGCCCTGGACTTTGGCAACGGGGAATTTAACCTGATACCAGGTGTAGCCGCTTTCCCCCGCCTGGCTCTTCAAAATTTGAATTTGATCTCCAGCATTTCCAGCATGAATAACATCAGACTGCGTATTATTGGCGGTCCTAACATTAACTTGAGCCGTGGGATCTTTGGTGATCAGTGTCCCCTGGTTAGAGTTTGAAGATGTTGCTGTCGATTTAGCCGTTGCTTCCGGTTTTGGTTTGGCTGGAGACGGAGAGGCTGGCTTTGCGGGTGTCGGTTGTGTCGCTACTGCGGGTTGTTTTACCGGGGCTGGTGTTACTGCTTCTGTGGCCGGTTGTGGTTCTGCGGGCTTCGCTGGGGCGGTTGGAGAAGATGTGGATATGGAGGGTGAGGTGGGGGAAACCGTCGATTCATTCTGCGGAGAGGGAGGAGCAGCTGGTGATGGCGATGGCTGAGTCTTGGTCTGCTGTGGGGACACTTTTGGTGGGGCTGATGCAGAAGCCGGTGTGGGTAAGTCGATGGGCGTGGGTCGAGCCGAAGAGGGGACGGTATTGCTTTCTCCCTCGAAGACCATGACCGATTCTTCTGCAATCCAGTGGTCGCCAATTCTGAGCCAGGCTTGTCCTTCGGGGTTGAAGAGTCGCAAACGCGGCGAAAGAACGACACCAGCTCGATACTCGCCAATGACTTGGGCATTACTTTCAGGTTGGGTATAAATTTGCGCCCCGCCCCGCTCCACCTGGACTGTTTGAGGGGTGGCCTGAGCGTAAAGGATGGGGGCTGGATTTTTGGCAGGTTCCATTGCCTTAGTTTCAAGGGCGACACCCGCAGTAGCGCTGAGCATGAAGCTAGCAATGAGCGTTGAGCGGAGCATGGTCCTGATCCTCCTAAAGCCATCAGTAATGTTTGTCTAGTCGTCGTTGTTGATGATGATATGTTCCCTGTTGGGGTGGGATTCTTCGTTTTGTAGCATACCGAGCAATGGGGAAAAGTTGTGAGTTGTGTCGGTCTTTTTATCTGAATGAGATGCTCTTCGTGTTCGACATTCAAACCTATGTGGTCTAAATAGCTGTCTTTTTGATCCTCTGTGTCGATAGATATTTTAAGGCTAGGAAAATTGGGCTTTTTTGATGGCATATTGCTATAAATTAAGCTGCAGAACTGAGGAAGGAAGTAGTTAGCGGGGCACACTTAAGGTTATGGATCTACTTCGCTCTCTTTTAGGTAAGAAACCTGCCGCTCGTAATTCTCAGGCCAGCCTTGGTGATCTGAAACCTGGAATGACCCTGATTGATCGATATAGCCTTACAGAGCTTGTCGGGCAAGGATCGATGGGCAGTGTTTTTCGCGCGGAGGATCAGCTCTTAGGGGGAGTTACTGTTGCCATAAAGTTTTTATCTCAGACGCTGCTGGGTGAAAAAATGGCGCAACAGTTTGCGCAAGAAGCTCGGGCTGGTGCGCTTTTAGGGCATCAAAGCTTACATATTGTGCGCGTGCTTGATTATGGTTTGCATGAAGAGCAGATGCCGTTCTATGTCATGGAATGCATTGAAGGGATCAATCTTGAGCAGCTGCTGCAGGTGAAGTCGCTCTCGTTAACCCGCTTTTTGAGATTAATGGGACAAGTCTGTTCGGGGTTGCACTGTGCCCATCAGGGGATCAATGTCGATGGCAACCTCTGTCAGGTGATTCATAAAGATATTAAACCCAGCAATATATTCGTTACCCATAATGAGAGTCTGGGGGAACTCGCGAAGATCTTAGATTTTGGGATTGCTGATTTCCTCAACCAATCGAATAAGGACGGGCCGACACAACCCTTTATGGGCACCCTCGCCTATGGTTCACCCGAACAAATTTCAGGGAAACGACCGGACTCACGATCAGATATTTACAGCCTTGGCATCACAATGTTTGAGTCGCTGACGGGCGAACTTCCCATCAGGGCTGAGGTGGATACCTTTGACCTCTGGCATCGTGCCCATTGTCAGCAGCAACCCCGTCGTTTTTCGCAGGCAAATTCTCATCTAGACATTCCTGCCCCTCTGGAAGAGGTTATTATGTCCTGCTTAGCCAAACAGCCTGAGCAGCGCCCGCAAAGCGTTGACGAGATTCGAGAGGTTCTCAGGACTGTGTCTCAATCGGGTGTGGCTCAATTATCGCAACCGACGGATACCATTCCTGAGTTGGTAAAGATTGCGGCTCAGGTGGAACAACGGCAGCAGTCTGTGGCTCACCAAACCCTTGTGACCTTTGAGTCGGCAGAGGATGTGGCATGGCATTCGACTTGGCCTGAGAATGTACCACAGGCCAAAATTGTCTTCCCTCAGGCGCTGAAGGCAGCACAGCAGGATGCTGCGGCTCTATGGGTGATGCTCTCCCAAGACGAAATTCAGCAGCGGATGCTCAATACTCGCCACTGCCATTTTTTATGTACGTTTAAACCTCATCCGATGCTGTTATGGATTACGTCTATCTTTAGTCGTGAGCAGGGACCTAAGTGGATGCCCTGTTATATCGATCTTAAGGATCCGCGTGGGCGTTACATGACCCAGCTTTTGAGTTCCACGGGATACTATCATTTGCTGATGTTTGGGTTGCAGGTGCCGGGGCGCCCTGCCAATGTGGCCACGGTGAGTATCCCAGAGCCACAACGCAAACATCTTTCCGACTGGTTAACAAAGGCCCAGGCCAGAACGCCAACGGGAACCCCTGCTGATAGTAAGCAAGTGCTGCGTGAGAAATATCAGAGTGTTAAGGCAAAAATTCAAGCGAAGCTGTCGGTTTAGCTGTTCTGGTTTCTGTTTAAGCCAGTAATTCTTGGGCGAGAATCGTGGCAATGCGCTGTGCTGCGCCGCTGTGTCCCATCCGTTTGATGCCATTAGCTTGCCATCTCTGCCGATCTCGTCGATTGATTTCTTGAAGCGTATGGGGGACCTGTTGCGGATGTTCAAGGTTATAGATGGAGTCTCCTAATAAACGAGACTGAGCTTCTGCAAAAGCGGTGGTAAACTGCGGTCCTTGACCCGGCAATGTAATGACTGGAAGCCCCAGGCCGACGCATTGTTCCGTGGCTGTGCCAGCAGTTGCGATCGCAACCGTTGCCCGCGCTAAACAATCATTAAAATGCTC
>CALFCG010000161.1 GCA_937951315.1 uncultured cyanobacterium | reverse complement strand
AAAACACGGATTCGAACCGATTTGGGATTGCTCCCGTACCCTTTGGACTCGTCCCTAACGAGGTGCCCATACCCAGGGCTGGGGTGGAGTAAAGTACAGGATTTGAACCTGTGTCACACAGATTATGAGTCTGTTGCTCTTCCATTGAGCTAACTTTGTGGTACTCAATGTGGGAGTCGAACCCACGTCCACCGGGTCTCCGGTGCTCTTCCACTGAGCTAATTGAGAAGTTGGAAAAACTACACTGTGCTCTGTGGTACACACCCAGGCAATTTTCAGACTGAGTGCACCAGTCAGAGATACAGACCCTGAACCGCAACATTACACAACATCGTCATCCCAAAATTGAACCTAGCATGGCTGGCTCTCGAACACCAAGGTGGTGTTGCATTTTGAGGATCTGCGCTATGACGGGTCTGATAACCTGAAGGGATAGCTATGCCTGGGTGTGAATCTATTGCAGTGGGGTAGAGGCTTAGGATATTTTCTCGTTCTAGTTTTCAGGCAAATATTAGGTTCACACTACGTCACTACTTGCAGTATGAATTAGGTTTTCATCGACTTATGACACCTTCCCAAAGACTGACTCGCAATCTGCTATTAGGATTCCTGCTGTCTTGCATCATGGCGACGTTAATTCTGAAAGTAGCTTTGGTGTTTGGGGCTTGAAGCTTCTCTTCCTTTCATCCCAGCTTTCTTTGCTCGCTAGAAGGCTGACTGATCTCATATTGCAAGCCATATTTAGCCTGCAGATTGCAGGTTTCATGGTCGGTAATATTTGTATCGCTCAGCTCGAGATTGTAAAAGTCAATCGTAGGTTGTTCAAAATAGGGGCCAGCATGCCAGGTACCCATCTTGAGATTTACAAAACAGTTACCCGGAATTTGAAATGCCACAATATCGTCCGGTTTGGGCGAGCCTTCTGAGGGTGGGGCAACTGCCATGAGCCAATCTTGACCGCCTAAAGACCCCAGACATTGCGTACATTGCTGATGTCGCGTGATGGTATGAAACTGTCTACCCTTGAACTCTAATCTCATGATGTAAAAACGAGGCGTTCCATGGCTCAACTTGAGCTGTGCATCTTGAGGGCCATAGGGGGCACTATCAGCACTCGGGAAAATAACTTGACCAAAGGGCTGGAAGAGTTGAGATGTAATGGGGTGAGCTGGGAGTCGCTTAAGAGGAGCGGTTGAAGGCATTGTCTGGCAGGGTGAGTCTACGAAGGATGTTGCTTAAACGTTGGCAGCTAAGTCTCAATACATTCGTTTTATACGGCTTTGATCTATACAAGTGCCCACTGCCATTGGGCAAAAGCAAACTTAAAGCTTGATGCCTTAATATCTCAGTCGTCTGAGCGTGATTGATGGTGTTTTAACAACCTTGATGGGAGGGAATTGAGGTTGAAGACAAGGTTAACCATTTGGATCCTAACAGGGTTGGGTTGAACCTTTGGTCAACATATTTCAGAACAGCTCTGTGATCAGATCCAGTGGCTCATTGAACCCCGATACCCAAGCTGCGTAAGTATCGGATGGTGAGCCTATCAAAACTTAATTTCGCATCAAAACTTCATCCTATGCCAAAATCTGTCATATTTTGCAGTATTTCTCTGTGTTATGTATGATATCTTTAGTAAACCCGGGGGGGAGCTCATGAAGCTTGGGGGATATTAGCTTTCACATGAGCTGCATCATCATCTTTACAACTGCTTGGAGAGAAGCTATCTGCTGTTTCTCATTCCTACGGTTTATTTCAGAAATGTTTGGTACCAGAAAGTGACTCTGGCATTTCATAGAAGGGTGTCTTCTGTGTCGTCAATATGGGTTCTCCTCTCCAGGCTATCTTGAGAGAACCCGAGGGTTTTTATGCTGAGTCTCTAGCTCCAAGTACTTATTTCTTGTCTAAGGTAGCTATGTATTGCGCTCAAGAAGGGACTACTAGTTCCGATCGCCTCAGTGCTGTTGTTCATAAATTCGGGCGTCGTGAATGTTTGCCAAGGATGCAGGATCTCCTATGGCAAATTGACTTTGGTTTTGTGCGGACCTTTACCCTTGATGAAGATGGCACCATCATGACTCTCGGCATATGGGGAGCGGGTGATGTCGTTGGTTACCCTTTAGCCAAGGTGGATCCATATCACATTGAATGTTTAAATAAAGTGCAAGCACGCCGTTTTCAGGCGGATGCTTCTACAGCTTTTGAGCAGGTGTTGTGGTCTCACCTCAGTCAAAGCCAAGCTTTTTTGGTCATCCGTCAAGGTTCCATGCGTGTTCGTCTTGATCGATTTTTGGTCTGGCTTGCTGATAAATTTGGTCAACGCTCGGATACGGGGTACCACATTCCTTTTCGACTCACCCATCAAGATATTGCAGATGTGATTGACTCAACCCGAGTGACTGTAACTCGTTCAGTGGGTGAACTGGAGGAGAAAGGTTATCTTCGTTGGTCTCGGAAGAGCTTCTGGGTTAGCCACGACATTATCTCAACCATTAAAATCGGTTAGATTTTTGCTAACTGCTGCCGTGATTATCCTTTGCGATGAATCACTTGTTATGGAGACAAGACAGGTAATTTTTTAATTAAGTCATGACTTAACGCTCTGAGAGTTTCGCGTTCGGTGGGCTTAATGCCCTGTGGGTCGAAGCGATAGCGGTAGTGCAGTGTCATAATTTGCTTTAATGCTTCAACTTGAGGTGTTGAGAGCTGTGTCTGCAATCGCGTGATCCATTGCTGCAAAGATTCAGTGTTGATACGTTGCAAGTCCAATTCTTGTAACCGTTTCTCCAGTAAATAAAACTCAGAGTCAAGACCTGTTTTGATCACTGGATGGCTTGGGGCAGATGATGTCCGGTGTGGTATGCGAGACCGCCCTCGCCGAAACGTACGACCCCACTTCCAGAGCCCAAAAAATAGGATCGGTGCGACGAGTGTAATGCTCAGCCATCCGATCTTTTGGGTGAGCTGTTGTAATCCAGTCGAGAGCTGCAATATGGCAAAGGACCATAAATCCGAAAGGACTTGGAGCGGAGAGGCTTTGGCATTCTCTTGTGCTGTCCAGTCTGCTGGTGTTGTATCGATTGCCTGCCAGACGCGATTGATGTATGCCATTGTCCAGGCATGGGCATGGCGACTGCGGACAATATATTGCTTCTCCATGGGGCTAAATTCATGGACAGAATAGCCCACTGCATAGCGAGCTGGAATTCCTGCACCTCTTAGTAAAAGGGTTGTTGCGGACGCAAAATATTCGCAGTGTCCTGAACGTTGGTCAAGAAGAAAAGCAGACAGTGGGGTGGTGGAGGTCTGGGGTTGAGCAAACTCGAGGGAATATTGAAAATTGTTTTGGAAGAACGAGGAAACCTGTTGTACTACCTCTGCTGCAGATTTTCCATTTGTGGCGAGGGTTTGGAGTGTTTGCTCAATGGCGGGTTGCTCGGTCGTGGGGATGTATAAATCGGCTGCTGTTGGGGGCACTGCAAATGACTGTGCCGGATTAAACTGTGCCTGATAGCCGATGGTGCCTGATTTCCCTGCTGCTTTGACGGTGCCATATTGATTTTGCTCCAGTTGCTGAACG
>CALFCG010000160.1 GCA_937951315.1 uncultured cyanobacterium | reverse complement strand
ATTCTAAATGCTCAACAAAACTTCGATCAATCTTGAGAGTATTAACCGGTAATTTCCTCAGGTAGCTCAGTGAGGAATAACCTGTTCCAAAATCATCAATGCTGACTTGTATCCCTCTCTGCCGAAGCTGAGATAATGAGTCTAAAACTATTTGAGAATCTTGCATAAAGATACTTTCAGTAATTTCAAGCTTGAAATGCTGGGGTTGTATCTGATTTTGATTCAAATGATTAAGGATCCGCTCAGTGAATTGCTTGCTATAAAACTGGTGCATGGAGCAATTTACACACATAAACAGAGGGAAAGAGGCCGTATATCTCTGGTTCCAATGGCTGAGCTGTTGACAGGCCGTTTGCAAAACCCAATCTCCCAAGGGAATGATCAACCCAGTCTCTTCAGCTAGGGGAATAAGCTCGTCTGGGGATATAAATTTATCTTCTGACTCCATTGGCCAGCGTATCAGGGCTTCAAAACCGACAATAGGATACGTTCCATCCTGATTTAGAGCCACAATCGGTTGATAATAGACCTGAAATTCCTGCTGTTCTATCGCACGACGCATTTTTGCTTCTAGAGACAGTCTACGTAGGGCTCGCCGTCGCATTTCCGGTTCAAAAATGCGCCAGTTATCTCCGGATTTTTGCTTCTTTGCGCTGACCATGGCTTGATTAGCATCTCGCAGGAGATGCTCTGCCTGCTGATACCCAGCATCGGTAATCACGATACCAATGCTGGGGTGAATGGTAACTTCGTATCCGTCTAAACTAATTGGAACGGCAAAGGCCTTCTGCAGTGTCTGGACTAAGACGTCAATGTCGCGACTTTTTGCTAGAACCGCAAATTCATCACCACCGAGGCGAGAAACCAAGCTGTCAGGAGAGACAACACCTACAATCCGATTGGCAATTTCAGCGAGGAGTTGATCACCTAATGAATGTCCGAGGGTATCGTTAATTGCAGCAAACCGATCGCAGTCTATTAGTAGCAATGCTACCTGGTCAGTGGGTTTAGAGGTACTCTGATGGACTGAACTCAAAGTCTGTTCTAGTTCTTCTAACAGCAAGTTTCGATTTGCAAGCCCTGTGAGCGAATCGTACATTGCCATATGCAGCAGGCGGGTCTGAGCTTGCTGCTTCTCATTTATTTCTTGTCGCAAGGATTCATTGACGGACTGTAGCTGTTGTGTCCGTTTCACAACCCTTTGTTCTAGTTCCTGATTCAGCTTGCGAATATAGATTTCTGACTCTTGCTGTTGCCTGAGTGTCTCTTTTAGTTTTTGATTTTGAGTCCTTAGTTGAAATTTGAGATTACGTAATTCCAGCTGATGTTGCACTCGCGCAAGAACTTCAGCAATTTGAAAAGGTTTCGTGATGTAGTCAGCACCACCTACTTCAAAAGCAGTGACCTTATCTAAGGCTTCACCAAGCGCGGTAATGAATATAATCGGTATCTCGGATGTATTCAATTCACCTTTCAATTGGCGGCAAACTTCAAATCCGTCAATATCAGGCATACTAATATCGAGCAGGATCAAATCAGGTGGATCTACTGTAATTGCCATCATGGCCAAGTTCCCATTAATGGCATTTCGAACGTCATACCCTGCCCTTGCCAACGTCATCGACAGCAGGCGTAAGTTTTCAGGAACATCATCTACAATTAGGATCGTCGCAGGTGTATCTGTCGAAGGGCGTTCAGGCGCTGATAACACCGGGAAATCCATTTTGAGTGGCTCCAGTACGTGATTAACAGATTATTCGTTGGAGGATAAATTTGCATCCTAAATCCTCATCATTATGATACTGCATAGAGCTTTCGCTCAAAGAAAGGTTACGAAGAATAATGTCTCCATGCCGTTAGTCTGCAATATTTTTTCGGGTGTGATGCCTTAACAATTTCTTTGGCATCTGGCATTTTTTTGAAGATATGAATAGTGATGAATGCTGAGGGGATCAACATCTCCTAAAAGGAGCATTGGCCCACAGGCGAACAAAGTACTAATTCTGCGTGAAAGACAACGTTTTATTGAGTCATGTCAGAAGAGTGCTGCATTTTGAAAGTTGCAGTCCATTTTCTTCAAGGTAAACACAACTTACGACTTCTACACGATGGAAAGCTGCGTCAAAAAAGCTCACAATCTGTTGCTTTAATTCTTGAAACCGCCCTTGTTTCTTAGATCTCTGCCAACAAGGAGCAATACTAGATTCTGCCTCCTTTCTATGCTGGGAGCTTGACAGGATCTGTTCAGACCCAACCCTTGCGAACCAAAGACGATAAAGTCCGTCTCTATTGTCTAGGAGGGTTTTCGACTCTGAATAAATGTTGCGAACCCAAATCCACAAACTTCAGTATTACAAAATCAGCACCTTCCCCTCTGAAATTTTGAGTCTTGATCGAGATGCTACCCCCGATTCATCCATAGCGTTGGCTGAGATTTGAGATGGATAAGGTCTCAGTTTTTAATTTTTGATCGTTCTTGGCTAAGGAGAGCGACGCTGATTGTGACTAGGGCGACACCCGTGAGTTGAATAAGGTTAAGGGTTTCTTGAATGGTTAGCCATGCTAGGACAACGGTTAAAGCGGGGTTGGTTGAGCCAATGATTGAGGCCGACGTTGCTCCAACTTTGCGGATGCCAGAGTTATAGAGGAGATGACCACCTGAGGTTGCGATCGCAGACAAAAGCCCCCCAACCCATAACGGTCCCCATTCAATCGGTATTTCAGGGGCAGACCAGAACAACAAACTGACACCCGACAAAACCAGCGTTATGGCAAAGCTGATCCAGGTGAACGTCACTGGGTGGATCTGATCAAAGCTTTTCTGACCGATCACGGTATAGATGCCATAGGCAAACCCCGAACCAATGGCGAGCCCAATCCCCAAGAGATTTGTGGTCAGACCCGTTTGGGGGATCGTAAGTCCACTTCCCAACAGCGCCAACCCCATCACCCCCCAACGAAAGTAGGTGGGTACATCTCCGAAAAACTGCCAGGACAGCAAAGCGGTAAAGACCGGAAAGATAAAAAAGAGTGTTAGTGCAATGCCGGTGGGAATTAAACCAATTGAAAGATACAACAATGCCAGATAAATATACATAGATACGCCTCCGAGAAGCGATCTCATCAAATAGCGACGTTGCTCAAGACCACATAACTGGCGCAGATCGATCCAAATCGAAGGATAAAGAATGGGGGCAATGGCTGAAATAATTGGAACAACCAACAGCATCCGCATTGTCATCAATAAAAATGAGTTGGG
>CALFCG010000159.1 GCA_937951315.1 uncultured cyanobacterium | reverse complement strand
CCATCGGATAGAGGCTGAGCCCCCCCACGACTCTGGCTTGCTGCAGAATGACCCGAAAATTTGGCTGACCCAAACGTTGAACATAGGCTTGCCAATTGCTGAGGTCTGCACTGAAACATTGACTAATAATTTTTCCCAAGTGCATCAACTGCCGAGCGTTTTCGGGGTGGTCGACCTTGTAGACTTTTTGAGTCTGGGATTCAAGTTCAGACTGTTGCATAACAATAGGGAGAAGAGTTTATCGTTTCATTTGTGGGGGAGGCGAACTTTGTCAGACTACATTCATGGTTATGCACTTGATGAGCAGGCACGCTTAGTTGCCCAGGCGGACTATTGGCGAGAGCGACTCATCCTCCGTGAGGTGAACTTTGCCGAAGGAGATGCCGTTCTTGAATTGGGATGTGGTGTTGGCGCTGTTCTCGGGATTTTAGGGCAGGCTTACCCTAGTCTAAAGCTGGCTGGAATTGATCTGCAGCCCACCCAAATTGACTATGCAAAACAGTACCTTGCTGCCCTTCAATTGACAGCGGATCTGAGGGTGGGTGATGCGAGCCAACTACCTTGGCCTGACAGCCAATTCGATCAGGTTTCCACCACTTGGTTTGTAGAACATTTACCTCGACCAGAATTGGCCTTACAAGAAGCCTACCGAGTTTTGCAGCCGGGGGGGCAGCTCTCTCTGACAGAGCCCGATTACATGACGATTAAAATTTGGCCCGACAACCGTGATTATCGTTATTTGATCTCGGGCCTCTGTGATTTGCTGTCGCAGGCGGGTGGGAGTCCAGCACTGGGACGCCGTCTTGGTCCTCTACTCGAATCGGTTGGGTTCTGCGAAGTGCAAAACAGGGCATGGGGATATCATTACTTTCAAACTGTGACCAATCAAGAGCTAAAGCTATTTGTTGAGTATGTAGAGGGGTGGCTAGCGCCTGCTGTTCCCCAAATGGTTCAGAAATTAGGACGCGATCCAAAGCGATTGGCCGCTGGATTGGATTGTTTTCGACAGTTGCCGCAACAGCCTGAGGGAGCCGTGACGGTCACTATTTATAGGGCCACAGGCCAAAAGCCCTTACAAGGCTGATTTTTGGCCAGAAGAGAAGCGGTAACTTCAAGGTCCCTGAGTGTTTATTTGAGGCATCGATGTGTGTCACTCGTTTGACAGAAGCTCTACCCACTGACGATAATTATTGTTTGTGAATAACGTCGCGTTTTAATAAACTTTTGGCTAACGTAGTTGTAATTGGCGCACAGTGGGGCGATGAAGGTAAGGGCAAGATCACCGATCTGCTCAGTCGCTCGGCTAATATGGTTGTCCGCTATCAAGGTGGGGTCAACGCTGGCCACACGGTAGTGGTAAAAGATCAAACCTTCAAACTGCACCTGATTCCGTCCGGGATTTTATACCCTGAGACAGAGTGCATTATTGGGTCGGGAACCGTCATTGATCCGCAGGTCTTGATTCAGGAACTCGATACGCTTAAAGATCTAGGCGTCTCTACTGAGAATCTGTTGATTTCAGAGGGGGCGCATGTGACGATGCCCTACCACCGAATCATCGATGGCGCAGCAGAGATAAAACGTGGCGATCACAAGATTGGTACGACAGGGCGGGGAATTGGTCCCACCTATGCTGACAAGTCCGAGCGGAACGGTATTCGGATTCTTGACTTGCTTGATTCCAAGGGGCTAGAGCCGTTGCTCCAGCGAGCAATTGCTAATAAAAATATTCTTCTCGAAAAGCTCTATGATCTACCTCCTCTTGATCCAGAACAGGTCATTGAGGAATACCGTGCCTATGCTGAGCGTCTCCGGCCTCATGTGGTGGACTGCTCGCTCAAAATCTACGATGCTATCCAGAAGCGACGCAATATCTTATTTGAAGGAGCCCAGGGGACTCTTTTAGACCTCGATCACGGTACTTATCCCTATGTCACTTCTTCCAATCCGGTTGCTGGCGGAGCCTGCGTTGGTGCGGGCGTAGGGCCGACGATGATTGATCGTGTGATTGGGGTTGCGAAGGCCTATACAACTCGTGTGGGTGAAGGCCCTTTCCCGACTGAACTCATGGATGGGGTTGGGGACATCTTGGGTGATCGCGGGGCTGAGTTTGGGACGACGACTGGACGACAGCGCCGATGCGGCTGGTTTGACGCTGTGATTGGTCGCTATGCCGTGCGGATCAATGGTCTTGATTGCCTAGCAATTACGAAGCTTGATGTTTTAGATGGCCTTGATGAGATCAAGGTTTGTGTTTCCTACGACGTTGAGGGAGAGACCTGTAATGACTTCCCGACGAATGCTCGGAAATTTGCCCATTGTCGTCCGGTCTATAAGACGATGCCGGGTTGGAAGCAATCCACTGAAGACTGCCGAACGCTAGAGGATTTACCGGCTGAGGCGTTGGCTTATCTGAAGCTACTGGCGGAATTGATGGAGGTGCCGATTGCGATTGTGTCGCTAGGTGCCGCTCGTGATCAGACGATTATTGTCGAAGATCCGATTCACGGTCCGAAGCGAGCATTGTTGTATCCCCATAGTGAGCTGCCGCCTGTTCAGTAGGTGTTCATGTTGACTGGTTTCTTCACAATGTTTCAAAGAGAATAGGCTAGACCCTTGAGACGCATTTATACCTGTAGAGATTCATCTTTCGGGTTTGGTCTCTGAGCCCTATCTCTATGATGTTGAGGGATGCCGAAAAGAGGTTGGGATGTTTTATCCAGGGATTGCTTTTCCTCCGATCGGTTTGTGCTAATCAGCATTACCTTGCTGGCTGTGGTTAGCTTTGATCAAATAGATGAAGATATACATTGATTCGTTTGTTGAAGCGAGACAACAGAGAGTTAGCCTCTACCAATAGGTGTAGGCTGTATCTCTTTTCCGTCTTAACTTTTTGAGGCATGGCAAGTTTTCAGACAGGATCGTTATCACCTTCCGTCCTTAAGTCTCAGTTCATCATTGAGGAGAAATCATATGCAATTGCATCTTTGTACTTGGCAGGAAGTTGAACAGTATTTAGAAACTTCGTCGGGCATTATTTTGCCGATTGGATCTACTGAGCAGCATGGTCCTACGGGGCTGATAGGTACGGATGCCATTTGTGCGGAGGTGATTGCAAAGGGGGTCGGAGAGTCCACGGGAGCCATTGTAGGACCGACGATCAATGTCGGGATGGCGCTGCATCATGCGGCTTTCCCGGGCAGTATGAGTTTACGGCCCTCGACGTTGATTCAAGTGATTCAAGACTATTTGGTGGGTCTATCCCGTTCAGGATTTCGGCGTTTCTTTTTCATCAATGGCCATGGAGGAAACGTGGCGACGTTGAAAGCTGCGTTTTCTGAAACCTATGCAAAGTTAGCTGAGTTGCAAGTGCCTGGGGCTGATCAGGTTCACTGCAAGGTGAATAACTGGTATATGAACCGTGATGTCTATCAGCTAGCGAAGAAACTCTACGGCGACCGTGAAGGATCCCATGCAACTCCGAGTGAGGTGGCTGTCACTCAATTTGTTTATCCTGAGGCGATTAAGGATGCACCCTTG
>CALFCG010000158.1 GCA_937951315.1 uncultured cyanobacterium | reverse complement strand
CTGCCAACTCAAAGGCGACTATACAGTGGTCGTGGTCACCCACAATCTTGCTCAGGCCAAACGGGTAGCAGATCAGGTCGCTCTTTTTTGGGTCAATGAAGGCGTAGGGCAAGTCATCGAGTCCGGTCCCACGCAACAGATTTTTTCTGATCCCCAACACAAGCTCACAAGAGCCTATGTCAGTGGCCGTCGAGGGTAAAAGCCAACGAGAGAATGCGCCAGTGCATTACATTTTCAATGTACTTGCCTAAAGAGAGACACTAGAAGCTGTTGGTGCACCTTCAGGTGGATCATTAATACAGGGAAAAAAGCCGCTGACTTGATCGGGATGCATCGGCTTCCCCGTATAGTTACCTTGCACAACATCAACGCCACAGTCTAGAACAAGCTGAAGTTGTTTTTGATTTTCGACGCCCTCAGCCACCACCGAAAACCCCAAGTCATGGCAGAGTCGGACACTCGATTCCAGTAAAACCTGTCCTCGAACCCCTTCCTCTGGAGGTGGAACAACCAGCTTTCGATCCAGTTTGATTTCATCTGCAGCTAAAGACACCAAACTGGATAATGAAGAGTAACCTGCACCAAAATCATCGATTGAAATCCGATGGCCTGCGGCTCGAAGTTGGCGCACCACAGAAGCTAGCGCTTCGACTTCTATCGTATAGGTATGCTCAGTAATCTCAAGACAAAAGCAAACGTTATACTGATTGGCCTCGGTGATAAAGTTCTGCACAGCATCCGGATCCAATAAAAAATCCTTATCAAAATTGATGCTGATGGGCGGAATCGAGAAGCCACTGGCCTGCCACTGCTGAACATGCTTAAACACAAGGGCCACCACTTTCTGATCAACCACTTTTGAAAGCCCCTGCTGATAGAGCACAGGTAAAAAACTCGGGGGTAGAATTCTCCCCTGTGCATCCTGTGAACGGATTAAGGCTTCAATACCAACCAACTGCCCCGTTTTTGCAGAAACTTTCGGTTGAAAGTAGAGAAGTAGCTGCCGACCTTTTAATTGCTTTAAAACCCTCTGGGCAGAAGACATACGCTTGAGCGTTCCCAGCTGTTTAGTGACAAACAGACTCTCTTCGCGAAGGCTGATCTCCTCATTCACAAACCCATAGGCATCATCTTCAAAGAGTTTTGAGAGATAGAGAGGGGTTTTATATTGATGTCCAGCCCACACCAGAAAAGGGTAGTAAATACAAGCATCGACCAGTAGACAGACAACGTGGGTCAAGACAGCCCAGACCGAACCATTCGAAGCAATATAGGCGCTGTATAGGGGGGGAGACATCCACGATATTTCAACAGGGTTAATGGTGAAAAAGCCAAACATCATGGGAATCAAAGCGATAACCATGTTGACGAATGGAGTCAATACAAATGGAATCAGGAAAAATGGATTCAGAATAATGGGGAGCCCAAATAGCAAGATCTCATTGACGTTAAACAGCGCAAAGGGAAGGCTAATCTGGGCAAGTGACTTAAATGGGGTGTGTTTTTTAGAGAAAAGAATCAGAACAGGAATCACAAAGGTACATCCCGTCCCACCGATGTTCATAAAAACATCATGGAATGTTTTCAAGCTCAGACTACTGGCCCCCCCGGCAGGGATATCTTTTAGCAGACGAAAGAGTCCGTCTGCACTATGCTCACCATGCAGTCCCACAAACCATGTCACCAGAGCAATCGTTTTGTAGACAATGAGTTCCTGAATTTTGCCAATGTGCTCGAACTGAGGCAGAAAGTGGGCAAATATCGCCAAGAGTCCTGTATCCGTGATCAAATGAACACATTGCCCCAGTAGCTCAAAACAGATAACGGTTAACAAGCCCGGCAGGAGAAGATTGAGTGTCTTTTTCAGACGCGGATTCAAATCAGGGCGTTGTTTGATTAACTGCAGACGCTTGAGTTGAGAAAAGTGAGCGAGCAGGCCCACAGCCAAGAAAGATGCTGGCACACTAGTGAGAATCGATCCGTGATAAGACGTAATTTGGGCAGTCGTACTGATTGCGAGAAAACCTGAGACTCGAAAGAAACAGACCATGGCAATCAAAATTGTGCCAATGGGGTCTAGTTCTTTGGCTTTTGCCAAGAGTGTGCTGAGCGCTAGGTTTAAGAACAGCGGAATGAGAAAGTAGTACAGCCGACTGACTTCATCACCGTTGAGGGTAGATGCGCCCGCGATTCCCCACGTTTCTAGAAGTTGGGTCAAGCCCGAAAGCAAGACCAAAATATTCATGATTAAAACAATGGGCAAAAGCGAGGTAAAAGCTTCTCTGAGAAGCAGCAAATCCTTGGAGCGAGCAAGCTGACGCAGCATAAGGGGAGACAAGATCAAGTCGGACATCAGCCAAGAACATAGCTAGATCTCATGCCCCCGCGTTCATGTGCGACAATGCCGCAGATCTAACCCCACCATTTTCAAAAGGCTTTTCAGTGAACCTATGTTGCCATCGGTAGTATAGGCTCTCCATTATTATGGAACCTATATCCAGAATTGCCTACTATGCTTCGGATTCTTGCCCTCTTTTTGGTTGTTCTCCTGCTGATGTCTTTCCCTGCTCAGGCAGAAGACTGTCGGATCGTCGATGGAAAATCCCTCTGCCTAAAAAGTTTGCAGAGAAGCGCCAAACAGTACTGGGAATATTGGGCTTCCGTGAGTGTAGACGGCGGCACCCCTTCAAAAGTGGTCTTCAATTGTCGAGATCGCATCCAGACCACTATCGATGGCAAGACAACGTCCTTTAGAGACGACGATCTGGGCACTGTGGTTTGCCGACTTTATCGACGCTAACGAACACGTTGTTTATACGTCAATGGCTTTTATACAACAATGATTACAAGAGTTGCAGTTTCTTTTGAACAGAATAGCCTGGAAAGACCTGGGCAAGATGGGTTTGATTGAGCCCCATATGTTGCATCAGAAGAGATGCGATCGCATCTCTAAAATCCGTTGTCACCGCTAAATCTCGCCCTTGATAGAGCTGAGTTTCAGCCAACCCTGGCCAGTCACCATAAACTTGCTGACCGCGCACCTTGCCACCCAAAATCCACATCACATTGCCATGACCATGATCAGTCCCCTGATTGCCGTTTTCTCGGGCTGTACGGCCAAACTCAGACATGACCACAATAGTCGTGTCTTGAAAAGTCGAGCCGAGGGACTGGGTCAACTGGTAAATCCCTTCGCCCAGCCCCCTCAAGCGAGTGGCTAACTGCCCCTGACTCCCCCCTTGATTCACGTGGGTATCCCAATTCCCAAAGGAGATAGTTGCCACCTGAGTCTGGGAACTGCCGCTCAACAGTTTTGCCAGACGCTTCAGATCACTGGCAGCACTAATGGGGGAGGGTGCCCCCTTCGAAGCCTGAATCATTTCGGCACTAAACTCGGCTAACAATGCCGTCCTAGCGTCGCGTCCTCGTTTATAAGCTCTCGCCAATGCATCATCTCCCTGATATAAGCGATCAAAGGCTTTCTGAACAGGGACATTATCGATGGGTTGGCGACGGATCGCTTTTTGCCCCAAGGGGAGATTCGTTACCTGTTTGCTCCCTGATAAAATGAGCGGCTTTTGGTCTCCAATACTGACGGCTTGCGTGATTTTCCCTGGCGGCAGAACCGTTAACAGACGATTCATCCAGCCATCCTTTATCCGCTTATTGCCAGGTGCTCCCGTTTCCATATAGTCTTGAGCATCGAAATGGGATCGGGTCGCATCGGTCGATCCACAGGCATGCACAAAGGCCAGATCACCTGATTTCCACAGGGGCATCAAAGCCTCAAGGGCAGGATGAAGACCAAATCGATCATTCAACGGCAACGCTCCCTCCGGCTGCCCGGGTTCAGGAATCGCCACCGAGGGACGGGCTTCATAGTAAGCCGACTCTCGGTAGGGAACCACCACATTTAAACCATCGACAGCCCCTCGCAGCAAAATTACGATCAAGCGAGGCGACGAACGGGACTGTCCCAGTGAACGCTGGGGAGACCAAAGCTCACGGGCTCCCAAAGCGCAAAGACTAGAGGCTCCCGCTAACGTTCCATAGCGAAGAAACTGACGACGGTTGAGGGTATTAAAGGAAGGCATACGCTATCATTCATCGATACATTCGGTCAGGACTGCCCAGTAAAAGGGCTGTCCGCAGGTGTTGAGGACTGGCATCAACCACCGATTGAGTTTCCGCGGAAAATTGATCACCCAACGTTTCCAGAAGTTTATCCACATTGGCAGCATTTTTCTGGGGTTGACGACCTCTCGCCAAGCTGGTGGCTAAACTGACACGCCGCGTCACAGCTTCTGGATTCAGCCATTCTGACTGCGTCATGGCATAGCCATCGGGCGTCCGGCAGCGATAGAGGGGCATCCCAAGTTGACTGAGCATTCCTAAAATCTGCTGCGTTTTAAAGTTCAGCCCCCCTCCCTGGGCCCGCACAGTTGAGAGAACATATTCATAGGGCGTTTTAAACTTACGACCCACATATTTTTGATCCCAAAACTCAGGACTCTCAAAGAGGGTTTCGAGGACGGCTCGAATATCACCATCCGTTTTTAGATACCGTTGGGTCAGGCGTTTCACTAACGCTGGAGGCGGCTGATCCGCGACAAAATATTGGGCCAGTTTATAGCTAATATGCTTGGCTGTCGCAGGGTGGCTAGCCAATACATCTAATACTTTTTCGCCAGCAGCCATACCCTGACCAGAAATTTCTTGCCCCAATAGAGATTTAGGGCGGTTATCATGCCGCTTGGCATCAAAGTAAAACCCCGATGGATGTTGGGCCAACTGTCGAGGGTTCGGGATACCCCAACCCGTGAAGAGTTCAGCGGTGGCAATCACATCGGCTTGGGTATAGCCCCCATCGACACCGAGGGTGTGCAGCTCTAGTAGCTCACGGGCATAGTTTTCGTTCAGCCCCTTAAACTGTGCACGCGCCCCCGGACTATTGGGGGCTGTATTGCGCCAATTATCAAGATAGAACAGCATGGCCGGATGCTTGGCCGTGGCTCCCAATAAATCCCGAAAAGACCCGAGCACATAGGGCCGGATAGCCTTTTGTTCATAGTCTCCCACCCAAAAACGGACTCTCCCTTTTTGAATAGAGACGTTGAAATGGTTAAACCAGAAATTAACCATTACTTCCTCAAGCTGGCGCGGGCTGGCCACCGCCTGCATCAACCGAGCCTGTTCTGCTTGTTTCAGCGGTATTCTTGCCTTGCGCTGCTGAGCTTCTTGGTTCGCAGGACGTTGCCGCTGATTAGGTCGCGGTTGATAGCGCTGAATCAAGGCAGCCGGTGTGAGTTTTAATGAATTTAGTCGCTGCAATCGTTGCTTAAGAGCGGGGGGCTGTTTCAGAGACTGGGGCGACAGCTGTTCTTTAATATAGGCCTCAACACCGATGCTTTGGACATGCTTGAGATCCCCTGGACTTGGTCCCAAACTCAGGCGATTGAGAACATGCGTCGCCCTTGAGTCGGTGGCGGCCTGAACAGGGAGGATAATCGATGGTCCCCATAAGCTAATTACGCAAAGCAAGCCGATCAGAGACGTTCGCCATCGACTATTTTGGATCATACTTGCCCCCTTCAAACTGCTGGCAATGTTGCAAAGAGTGCAGTTAGCCCAGCGATACATCTTGGATTGAGTTGATGACCGCCGCGATAGAGAGGATGTTCCTGGGCGTCAATCAGCCCATTGTCGCAGGAGGTTCGCGTGACTTTTGGAAATGAGATCAAATTCAACGGTTTTGCCTTCTCGCGCAAACATAGATCGCCGAGCTGTATCAAGGTCAAACAGCAGTTCTCGCTTTTGAGGATCTCGGATAATGCTTTGGACCCAACCCACCGCAACGAGTCGAGTTCCTTCAGTAACCGGTTCAACCCGATGGAGGGTCGAAGAAGGATATGCGATCGCATCCCCCGTCCCCAGGCGATAGCGCCGTTCGCCATCTGCATGCTCAATCACCAGATCCCCCCCTTGATACTCCGTCCCCAGAAAAAGAGTAAAGGAAACATCTGAACGCCACTGGCCCATCAGGGCATTATCAACGTGGCTGCCATAGGACATTCCCGCCTCATAGCGACTAAAGAGAATGGAGTGAATTTTTCTGGGTCGAACGACAGCATTAAATAACGGATGACGCTTGAGAGCCGACTCCACAAGTTTCTTGAGATCTGCAGCCTGGGGCGCTTTCTTCTGCATTTGCAGATTTTGCTTCACTTGTTTAGCGTGCCAACCGGCCGTAGCTTTACCATCGACAAACTCTGCCTCGGCCAACATTGAGGCGAGAGATTCAAGTTCTTCTGCAGTCAGTACATTTTCAATTTCAACAATCATGATGCTCAACTAATGAACAAAGCAAGGATCAATCAGAAAAGAAGAAGGTTAAAATTTCGTTTCCGACAGGGTGACTTCATCAGGATACAAATATCTCTCACCGTAGGTTATAGATAAGTTAAGGTCCCCGACGTTTCAGACTGAGCAATAACAGTTGCAATATAGTGGCAACCATTCACAGCGTTCTGTAGCAAGACAAAAAAGTAATTTATCCCTACTATCAGGGACATAAGGGATTTTCATCTTCATACGATAAATGACAAATGCTCCACTTCATGCTTCTATTTTTATAGAGAATTACTCTCATTTGAAAAGTGAGATTCGGTACCAAAAAGGAGAAAAGTGAATGCGCTCAAAAGCAATTGAGGTCTTCCTAGCCCTCGGCCTGGCTGCAACAGTTACCGCTTGCGGAACAACGGGAGATGCGGGTGGAGAAAGTGGTGAGACAGACACTTCGTCCCCTGACAATACAGAACAAACAACTTCCGACGAAGGTGGAGAAGGCGGCGAAGGCGGCGAAGGCGGTGAAGAAGGAGAAAGTGACGAAGGCGGTGAAGGTGGAGAAGGCGGTGAAGAAGGAGAAAGTGACGAAGGTGGAGAAGGCGGTGAAGGTTAAGTCTATACACTGAAGCCTCCAATCACCTGAAGCATGAAACGGCGTTGTCTAAGACAACGTCGTTTCGCATAGAGAGCTTGCGATTCCAACTCTACAAAGATTGGAGGAAGCGAATTAAGGAAGCACGATCGTCCTTGGACATCGCGACAAAAGATTCCTGTGCGGCCTTGGCCTCACCGCCATGCCAGAGCACGGCCTCTTCTAGACTACGAGCCCGCCCATCATGAAGGTAGCTGGAGTAGGGCAGTACCGTTTGTGTGACCCCCACACCCCAAAGCGGAGAGGTACGCCATTCAGTGCCAGTGGCTTCAAAGTCTGGACGATTGTCTGCCAAGCCTGGTCCCATATCATGCACTAATAAATCAGTGTAGGGATGAATGGTTTGGTTCTCTAGCTCAGCATACTCATGCGCTCCCGTTCGAAGCTCAGAAATATGACAACTCGCGCAATTGGCTTTGGAAAAGAGCTGTTCACCCCGTTGCACTTTTTTGTCGCTGAGTAATGTCCGAGCGGGAACCGCCAAGGTTTGAGCATAGACGGCGGCTGATTTGAGGATTTCAGCATCAATATCACTGGAACCATCTGCCTCTGGAAACAGAGGATTGGTGACCCCCATATCATTGAAATAGGCGGCAGCACTCTGCTGCAGAAGGTTAGGCTGGTTTGCCTTCAACCCAAACCGTCCCAGGCTGGTACCTTTCTTTGCCATATCCCAGACTTGGTTGGCACGCCCCGAGATTCCATCACCATCTTGATCCTCAGGATCCGCTAGGGCCAAGATTGCTTTGTCAGGCACCGCCTCCAATAAACCCAGACCAAAAACTGGGGGGGGAATGCGCAGCGAGGTCAAAATGTCAGTGGGGAGCAGCTGCTGATTCTCAAGGGTGATTTTTGCCTCGGGAGATCGCAACGCATAGGTCGTACCATCCTGATACTGCCCCTTGGTCTCTTTCCAGCTAATCTCCACCTGAGCTTCAGGCGGATGACCATAAATTGCCTGATCCTGAATTTGGGTCCCAATGCCAGGAACAGGGGGGGTGTTCTCGGAAGGAGCCATATCTTCATGATGGTAGTCTTCGCGCTCAGGAAGACCAGAACCTCCTTCAGGATTACTCACCCGAACCAAGAGCTGTCCTTTTTCTGGAAGCCCTCGCCCGTTACGTAGGTGGCACCCTGTACAGGACGCATTATTAAACTGCGGTCCTAAGCCTGGATTCACCCGGGCAGGAGCGGTCACAAAGACGGCATCAAAGGCTAAATCTCCTTCAAAATGCTCTTCATTACTTTTTTCACTGAGATTCGTTGCAGGATGTTCATAGGCCCGTGAACTACGGCTAATGACGGTGGTGTCGCCACCCGCCATTGCCGGAGAGACGGTTGATGGCAATAAGAAAGTTGATGCGAGGAGGGTTGCGATCGCAACCCCACTGGCAAGAATTAGAAATTTTGTCAGCTTATTGGCTGACCCTAAACGAAACATAAGCGGCACGTTAAACGATGATCTTTGATTGAGTAGAACATCGGCCAGTAGAAGTCCTGGCCGACGGAAAGAGAGGCTTGGACGAGAGCATTAACCTGCTTTTACAAGAGGAAGCACCTTGCTTTCGAAGGTCGTGAATGCCGTTAAAACAGCATCCTGGGCAGACTGCATTTTCGCTAATGCATCTGCATCTGAAATTTTTGGTTCAATCGGGGCTGGGATAGCCGTAACAGCATCAATAGCAGCCTGCAACTCCTTTTGCACTTGAGCATCGAGATCAGCATCCTTTTCTGCCAACCATGCACTTAAACTGGCCCCACTCGTCCCAGCCTTAGGTGTCTTGCCCAAATAGGCATTTTGAGCACCAATCAAATTATTTCTAAAGTCCGTGGCAGAACTATGGCTAAATCGACTCTCTAAATCGTCAGTGGTTTTGGCTTTAAGGGGCTCACCAATTTTTTCATTGCCCACTTCATCAAGACAGCCAATAATTCCACCCAAGATTTCTTCCAGTGCAGCCTCAGAAGTAGGATAGGCAGAATTCTCATTGCCTCCGGCAGTGGCCAGAATCGTCTTGTATGCAGGATTGCCATCAATCCCCTCAGACCAGCTAACCACCAGGTCATTCGCGGTTTTATCAAATGCAGTCGCTAACTGCTGCACAAACTGTTTTTCACGATCGGAGAAATCTGCTGCTGTTTTATTGTTATCAGAACCAAAGAGCAAAAATTCAATGGTGTGAAATCCCTTTTGAGTCGTCTGCAGTTGCTGAATCGTTTCCGCTGAGATAGGGTCTGATCCCCCAAGCACTCCATTCAGATCGGTCTCATTGACGGGCCAATCATCTAGATCACCGTCATAACCCAAAGATTCTGCCGGACCAAAGGCAAAGGCTTCACTTTGCTCCCACGGCTCACGCGTCTCGATCCAAGCATCTTGAGCAGCCTTCAACGTCTCTGCATTTGCATCGGCAGCAAAAGCATCCACTGTAGTTTTGAGTGTCTTCGATTGCTCAACTAACAGCTTATAGGTAGGAATCACAACCTGTTCGGGGAAATCACTGACAAGCTGTACGTTTGCACCGGCACTGGCACCACTTGCCCCACCTTCTGAGGTCGAGGTCGTTTCGCATCCAGTCCCCAAAAGCAGGACTGCGAGGCTCACGCCCATAAGAGAAAGTGTTTTCGGTGTACGGCGCTGGATGAAAGAAAGCTTCACAGACGGTGAATGGATCATTTTTCTTGAGAACATATTTCAGCTATTCTCCCAAATACACTAAGTTAATAGACAATATACCCGGCAAGTATTCAAGAATAAATTAGCTTGAAACAACCAAATACCAGTACTTCTACAAGTCATTTAGTTTATCACAATTGAGACTCATTCCTTTTTAGGTAGTGAATATATTGCAATATTAATTCTCACAACTAATAAGAATAGATTTGAATAAAATGGGGATCACATGCCCTTGCGGCAATATGGACAAGGAACGACTCTTCAAAGTTTCAAACCAAAAGGTTCTGACCCTAGAGCCAGAACCTCTTGAATTTTCTTTTGTTTAACGAGTGCTGTTCATCAACCGTTCCGATCACAACCGTACCGCCATCAAAGAGAGGAACCGCCATGGAGAAGGGGAACTGCTGGCTGTTATACATTAGTGCCTGCTCTTCTAAAATGCCGATCGCAACCAGTTCACCCAAACGTATGGAATCAATATAGTCAGAGAAGTAATGCACCCCAACCATATTGCGGCCAATCGAGATATTCGACGCTAACTTATTGAGTTCTCCCTCAACCGTCAATGCCGGACTATCCGCCACCTGTCGAAGGGTAAGCTGGATATGCTTCATAGGCAGTTCCGGCCTCAGTCAGCACGGACGTGTGGTCGAAGAAGGCTTTCAGAATGATGACACTGTTCTTCCTTCTTCTGCTGAGGCCACATAATGGATCGCTCCCGTATTAATTGGACTTAGGGTTTTCAAAATGCGACTCAACCTGAATTGGGACAGCATTTTCAGGGAAATACCGCCTATAAACACTTAATTCGGTCGATTTACTGGAGTTATCACTCCTTGATGGGAGACTTATGCACAAGTTCTAGAGGTATGCCTTGAAAAAGCAAGTGGCTGCAGAGTTCAAACTGATTCTTAAGATTTTTTGATGTGAGTCAAAATTGCTCCATGATCACG
>CALFCG010000157.1 GCA_937951315.1 uncultured cyanobacterium | reverse complement strand
AAGGTGTCTCAAGCGTCAAACCCTGATCCGTTCGTAACCCACAAAGTTTTACAAAAGATCCAGTGATCTTTACATAAAGCAAACTAACGAATCAATTATTAATTAACCAAGGGTTGTGGAAATTTATCAAGGCTCTCTATGGAAGGGCCATTGGGTTAGAAAAAGTTCAGATGGGTTTGAACAGATTAGCAACATAGCTTTGCGAGACGAAGGTTGTGTTTACGCGCTCATAGCTTTAGATCTGGCATCTATGAGGTTCGCCGATGGCAAGGGATTCCTGGCTAGAGACAGAAGATTTTCCGGTATAGTGCCTCTTAGAGCCATAGCGTCGGATTCTAGTTCGAATTTAGGAGTGTGCAGAGCGTGTATCGTAGCGGCAGTAAAGGGTTCGAGTTAGCACGGTTGATGCTGGTTGTCTTCGCATCTCTGTTGATCATGAGTCTCCCGACTCCCGCGATAGCTACGGGGGGGGACATAGACTCAAGCCTATTTTCGAAATTTCAGGCAAACCGCAATGCAGCCATTGTTGAGGTTTCCCCGCCTGAGATCATTCAGGAATTGCGTCCGGCTTTATCATCACATCAACCTCAAGTTGAAATTCTCAGCCCTAAGACAGGTCAAGTGGTTGAAGATAACGCCGTCAGCGTCAAGCTTCAAGTGGAAGACCTACCGCTTTTTCAAAATTCTGATTTGGGGCTGGGTCCACACCTCCTTCTTTTGGTCGATGATCAGCCGCGTCAGGCAATTTATGACGTGCAAGAGCCCATCTCAATCGAGGACTTAAAGCCAGGGACGCACACGCTTCGTGCATTAGCCCTTTACCCTTGGCTTGAGAGCTTTAAGAACCCTCGTGCTTACGCTGAAGTCACCTTTCATGTGTTTACCAAAACGCTCGACAATCAGCCGATTGCCTCACAGCCACTGTTAACCTACAACCAACCCAAAGATATCTATGGGACAGAACCTGTGATGTTGGATTTTTACGTGAGTGGCTTATCGGCCTCTGATACAGATACGGGCTCATTCTCGGGACAAGTTCGGGTCACGGTCAATGACAATAGTTTTTTGATGGAGAGCTGGAAAACGCTCTATTTAAAGGGTCTTAACCCAGGGAAAAACTGGGTCCGTCTAGAACTCTTGGATCAGCAGGGGGATGCGATCGCAAATGCCTATAACGACACGGTGCATTTGATTGACTTACAGCCGGATGGCCAAGACAGTCTGGCTCAGATTGTCCGCGGTGACTTAAACGTGTCACAGGTGCGGGGCATTGTTGATCCTGACTATACGCCCCCCATTGTTGAAGCCGACGTATCTGAGTCCATTGTTGAGGAAGTACCTGAGCTGAACAATGAGGCCCCTGAAGCTGACGGAATCTCGGAAGAAGCTGCAACTTTAAACTTGCAGCCTTCCAACACTCCCCTCAATTCTGAACCCGAAGAGCAGAGCACATTATCTCTGGAGATACAGTCTTCTGAAGGCGCAGGCAGTTTTACAGAACAAGACAATATGCCGCTAGAGTCCGAAACACCTCTATCTCAGAGGGATTTCGAGGCGGTAGCTGAGTAGACTCATTGGGCACGGTCAGAAATCGCTCGCAGCTAATGGCTCAAGCAGTTATCGTGTGATGGGTCTCCGATAGACTCAAGGGCCGCAAACAATGTTTTTATTTCTATCCAAACTCTTACCCCTATTCTTTTATCCCTTAGGGCTGAGTTGCCTCTGTTTAGGGATCGCAGTCATAACCTTTTGGCGACGGCCTCGATTTGCGGCAGGGGCCGTTGCCCTAGCACTCACTATTTTGCTGTTGGCATCCAACACTTTTTTGGCACGAGCCCTAGTGGGGTCGCTAGAACAGCAATTTCTCCCTGCCACAGCTATCCCCCAAGCTGAAGCGATTGTTGTCTTGGGCGGCTGTACGCGCTCTCAACTCTCTCCACGTCCCTGGGTGGAGGTTTCAGAGGGAGGGGATCGATTACTCTACGGTGCCAAACTCTACCGAGAAGGTCAGGCACCCTGGATAATATTGGCCGGGGGGCGGGTCGAATGGCGTCATCCAGGGGCCGCCGAATCATTAGATATGGCTGAGTTGATTGAGCCCATGGGGGTTCCCTCATCCGCTATTTTGCAAGACCCGTTATCCCTCAATACCCGAGAGAATGCGGTTAACGTCAAGCAAATTCTGGATGACAAACAGCTGCAGGGTCCCATTCTGCTGGTGACATCGGCTTCTCATATGCCCAGAGCAATGGCTATTTTTCGCCATTTAGACATAGATGCGATCGCAACCCCCACTGATTTCTTAGTTGCAGATCTGGGCCAGCGACCTGGAATAATGGCCAGTCTGCTAGAAATGGTTCCCAACGTAGAAGCCCTAGAGATGACCACTCGAGCCAGCAAAGAATACCTGGGTTGGTGTATCTATCGACTGCGAGGATGGCTTTAGCCTCAAGCCTGAGTTGACCTTCCTGACACTTTCTACTTCTATATAGAGGAAATGGTATTTCGGTACTTACACGGATATCTTTGCTCAAGCCTATCGGTACAGTAAGTATTTATACAGGCTCATCCCTGCCTTTTCATCTTCAACAACATGTCTCAATCGCAGGTCCGTTCTTCATCGGCTCCGTTTCAGACCCCACCGCAATCTGATGAGCGAGTGGTGTCTTGGAAGATGACTCAATGCTTGAATCCCGACTGCTTACATTCCAACCCCAATACAGTTAGTCACTGTCAGCGCTGTGAATCTAAACTGCTGCTGAGCCATCGCTATAGAGCTGTCCGACGCATTGGCTCTGGCGGTTTTGCCTGTGCCTTCGCCGCAGTAGATGAACATCGGCTGCGAACCCCCTGCGTGATCAAGCAGTTTTTGCCACGCCAGCAGAATAGCGACATTCTGCAAACCTCCATGAATCTGTTCCGTCAAGAAGCCTGCATCCTCAGAGATTTGGGTAACCACCCTCAAATCCCAACATTGTTGGCCTTTTTTGAACAGGATGAGCGATTCTATCTGGTCCAGGAATTTATCGACGGACACAGTCTATTCGAAACGTTAACGACCCAGGGAGCCTTCAGTGAACAACAGGTTCACGGCGTTTTCAGCCAACTCCTCCCCATTCTTCAATTTATTCATGAGAGGGAGGTCATTCACCGGGACATCAAACTCAGCAACATTATTCGGCAACCGGATAGCACTCTTGTTCTCATTGACTTTGGTGGATCAATGGCTGCCAGTGCTGACTTTCGATCGATTACCGGCACACCCGGCTATGCCGCTCCTGAGCAACTGCAAGGACAAGTTTGTCCCGCGAGTGATCTTTATAGCTTAGGCGTCATTGGCCTGAGGCTATTAACGGCAAGCCTGCCTCAAGATGACGGTTCTGACCCTCTCTTTGACCCTCAAACCCAGCAATGGTGTCCATTCCCCCCCAACATTAGCGCTGGGTTTCAGCACATACTCACAAAGCTCCTGCAGCGAAACGTCAAACAACGCTATGCATCAGCAACGCAGGTCCTGGAAGATTTTGCCATTTCAGCTCCAGAAGCTGTGGGTATTCCCATTAGCAAAGTCGTCCCCTCCAACCCCGATCGCGTTCTACTACGAAGCGCTGTGGGGCTTGACTACCGACCGTTACGCAATCTGCTTGCCGAAGAGAACTATAGAGCAGCGGACCAAGAAACCTGGTATCTAATGCTGCAGGCTATGGGCCGACAGACAGAAGGTAGCCTTAGCCTCGATTCACTTCGCCAGCTGTCTCGGCTTGATTTAGAAACCATAGATCAGCTTTGGCGAACGTTTAGTAAGGGGCGGTTTGGCTTTACCGTTCAGAAGCAAATCTACCAAAGGTTAGGGGGAACCACTGCCTTCGACTATCCACTTTGGGCAACCTTTGGGCATCAGGTCGGCTGGTGTATGGATCGCCAATGGCTCAACTACAGTCATTTGAATTTCAGTATCCAAGCCCCCCGGGGAAGTTTTCCGGCTTGTTTTGCTGATCCTCTAAACCGAACGGGCTTTGCTCGTGGGTCCTGCGGGTGGTGGCGAGTGGGTTTTGTGACGTTAATCGAACAGTTGGGGGCGCCAACACATCAATCGGAAACTTGGTAAATAAAGAATTTTCTGCCAAGGAAAGATGATATTGGTAACGTTGAGAGGGTGCTGGCTATGATGAAAGCATCTATAGTTTGCGAGCTTTAAGTGCGTCGTTATGTCTCGGGGACTTGATTCACAGGCCAACACAGAACAACAATCTGTCTCTGTCGTATTGCCTACACGTGTGAAGTCTTCTCCTGCTCCTATTGCTTCTCTGAGCATGGGACAATCACGACCCATCGCCAAACTTCCATTTCAGCAGTTGCAGTTTCGTCAACTTAGGGCTTTAGCTATGCGTCAGCTCCCTTCTTCTCCAAGTGCCGAGTCAACGCCAGAGACCTTCATTTCCGAGAAGATGCCTCCCACGGAGCCAGGCAAGCCAGCACCCTCCCCTTCTGGTGCTGGCCCTAGCATGAATGTCAAAGTGACGCTCTGGGCCTTGGGCGTCACCATACTCCCCACCTTATTAATTGGTCTTGGTTCCTATGCAACCTATCAATCTCTGCAGCAACATGCTGCCCAGTCAAATGAACCGATCGAAGCACGCCTGGATGAGATCCTGCCTCCCCTTGCCATCGGAACTGGCCTCACGGCAATTGCAGCAGGTGCGATCGCAACCCTGTTAGCAAGACGAACCCTTAAACCAGCCTTGCAAGCATCGCTAACCTCCAGCACATTAGTGAATCGACTGCAAAGAGCCAACACAGAGGCGCAACTTAGTAGCAGTCAGGGAGATGAATTCCAAACCCTAGAACAAAATATCCACTTCATCGGCCAACAGCTTCCCAGCCTACTAGCAACACAGCAAGAAGAAACGCAAAAATTTCAAGTCCTCATGGAGATCACAGATCATCTCCAAAGCTGTCAAACAGAAGAGGATCTCTTTACCACTGCCGTTATCTCCACACGGCAACTTCTGAAAACAGACAGAGTCAGCGTCTTTCGGTTTGACGAAAGCGGTGAAGGCATATTTATTGCCGAGGATGTAGGCCCAGGGTGGGCAAAACTCCTATGGTCCACGATCCATGATCCCTGCTTCGACAGCGGCTACAGTGCTCTCTACCAAGAAGGGCGAGTCAACGCCATTGATAATATTTACACCGCCAACCTATCCGACTGTCACATTGGCCTCTTAGAACAATTTGGCGTCAAAGCCAATTTAATTGCCCCGATTATCAAAGACGGGAAACTGTTCGGCTTACTCATCGCCCATCAATGCTCAGGGCCACGGCCTTGGCAAACAGCCGAGCTCGAGGTTGTCACCCAGGTGGCGACCCAAATCAGCGCCGCTCTGCACAGCACACAAATGATCCAAAGACTCAATACACAAGCCGAACAAACTCATCAGCTCCTCACCGTTTCACGCAGCATTCGAACCTCTCTAGATGAAGAAGATGTGTTGAGCATCACCACAACAGAAGTTCGCAAAACACTCAAAGCAGACCGAGTCATCGTGTATACCTTCGACCCGAGTTGGTATGGAACAGTCGTTGCAGAATCGGTTCTCCCCGGTTTTACAAAAGCATTATGGGCAGAGATTCACGACCCCTGCTTTGCCGAAGGATTTGTCGAGCAATACCAGGCGGGTCGCATCCATAGCATTGATAATATCCAGGCGGCAGGTCTTGGAGACTGCTATCTCGCTCAATTAGAAGCCTTTGAGATCAAGGCCAACCTAGTGGCCCCCATTCTCAAAGGTAACCAGTTATTTGGCCTCCTCATTGCCCACCAATGCTCGGAGCCTCGCCAATGGCACCAAACTGAGAAAGACTTCATCGGCCAAATCGCCCTCCAGGTAGGGTATGCCCTCGATCATGCACGTTTTGCAGCACGTCTAGACGCCGAAGATCAAAAAACGAATCTGCTCAAGAATCTCGCCCAAAGTATTCGGGCCTCGCTGATTGAAGAGGATATTATCAGCACTACCGTTACAGAAATGCGTAAAGCCCTCAAGGCAGACCGCGTTATTATCTATGGCTTTGATGCAAATTGGTATGGCACAGTGGTCGCAGAATCGGTCCTCCCCGGCTTCCCCAAAGCACTGTGGGCCGAGATTCAAGATCCTTGCTTCGCAGAAGGTTTCGTACAGAAATATCAATCAGGCCACGTCCACGCCATCCCTGATATTCAAACCTCAGGAATGGGAGAATGCTACCGACAGCAACTTGAGAAGTTTGGTATCCGAGCGAATTTGGTTGCTCCTATTCTCAAAGATGGTCAGCTCTTTGGCCTCCTCATTGCCCATCAGTGCTCCGAACCTCGTCAGTGGCAGACCACCGACATTACATTAATGACGCAAGTGGCCCAACAGGTTGGGTATGCCCTCGATCATGCACGTCTATTGGCTCAGATCGAACAGGACTATCAAACCGCCCAAAGCGACTCTACTCAAAATCAACAGCAGCGAGAAAACTTAGAGAGACAAGTCAACACATTCCTATCACAGAGCCAAAATAGCATCCAGAACTTAGCCGACCAAAACCGTCAGCAAATGGTGGCGGTGAGTACACTCTACAATCACATCAAAGCACTGGCAGACTCCAACCAAGGCATCCTTCGGGAATTCGAGCAGGGAGAACAGCAAAGACAACAGATCAATCTCAGCCTCCAGGCAAACCGGTCTGTTCTCGAACAAATGGGCAACAATCTCACAACCTTAGGGACAACATTCAGTAGCGCAACAGAGCAAATTCAAGTACTGGGGCAGCCCGCTCAACAGCTCAATGCCCTGTTCAGTCAGATCACGGCCCTTGCCACCGAGGTTAAACTTCAGGCGATGAACATAACTCTAGAATCAGCTCGGAAAGGGAGTGCAGGCCAAGAATTTGCCGACATCGGTGAAAAGATTCATACTCTTGCCAGACAGCTAGACAGTGCGCTTACCGACGGGAAACCACTCGTCCAGAGCATCCATGACAATATCCAAAACACATCAAATCTGCTTCTAAACGGTCAACAACAAACACTTACTGGAACACAAGCCATGAACAAAGTGGCACAGCTCAGTCAGGTCGCAGACTCAAGCTATCAGTTACTCAACCTGTTGGGGGAATTAACACAAGCGATGACCCACCAGGCCCATCAATTAGAAGTCGCCAATCAGTCAGCCGTAGAGGTGGCTAATCTAACCAACCAGACCGCCGGAACGTCAGCAGCAGTGGTCGAGTCTTTTCACCGTTTGACAACCTCAATAGAGGAATAGAGCTCAATCATGCATGATGTCAGCGGTAACCCAACTTCATATTCCACGGCCCTTGCCCCTGAAGACAGAGACCCAGCCTATCAACTTTTTGTTCAAGAAGCAGTGGAGCTCTTTCAGCAAGTCGAAACCGATTTGCATCCATCAGAACAATCCCCTAGTTCTACACAGCTAAAGCCTGTTATTAAAGCGATTCAGATTATTAGAAGTGGAGCCATTCAGCTTAATCTCACGACGTTTCAATATTCGGTCCATCGCCTAGAAACAATTTGCTCGACGGTGCAGACAGACTTGCTTGCAACGGAGATAGAACTGCTATGCCAAATTTGTCAGACGCTCAAACTCTCACTGCTGGCCCATATTCAGAAAATCCCCACAGCCCAGGATATTGACTGTGCCGCAGCCCAAGTTATATTAGTTCAACTAGAAAAACAGCTACAGAACAAACCCAAACAGGCACCAATGCCTGTCATCTCCGCGACCGAAATAACTCCGCAGTCTCCAGATCATCTCACGGCTCTTGCTCTCTCAGCAGAGGTAGAAGACGCGTTGCTTCAAGTGGAGTCACAGCTTGCATCCTCACCGTCTGAGACGCTGGCGTCGGATTTATCTAACAGCTTTGAGAACCTACGCGACCTCGGAGAAATGTCTAATTTTTCTGAACTAGTGGCAATTTCTCAGACCGCTTTAGCCAGCTTGCAGGCGAGTCCTCGGACAGCTGCAACCATAGGGAAAATAGCCCTTGCGGGATATCGCGAAGCTAAACCCCCCCATGATCGCCCCGACGCGGAGAAAGAAGCAGTAACCCAAGGGATGGAGTTGCCTGCTTCAACATCGACAGATGAGCCCCCACAAGTCATCATCTTTGATACGGCGGATGCTTTTGTTTGGCAAACAGGGGGAACGATTTTCGTACTCCCTTCTAACCAAATACTCGAAATTATCATTCCAACCCCAGAACAGGTGGATCAAATGGAAGCTCCCACGCAACTCCACTGGCAGGAGCGCAAGCTGCCAATCTATCCATTAACGCAATTTATCAGTGAGCCTAAAGCTAGCCTTTTAGTGACACCATCGCGAAGCAGCTTTAAAAAATCATCACCGCTGCTCGTCATTCAACAGCATGATCAGCACTTTGCGTTGAAGATCGAAATTGAACGTCTGATTACCGTTTCAGCACTGGAGTTACAGAACAGTCTCAAGAGTGACAAGCCAGATTACGAACGCGGCTCAACTTTTTTAGATAATAGCCAGCTCTTTTCGGTCGTTGATGTAGAAATGCTTTTAAAGCAAGAGATGATGAGTCTGTAGGGGGCGTTTAGAGATCTATACCAGCTCTAGTTCAGACTCTTGCAGATGGACCTGAAATTTTTTCCCAAACTTGACCACATAGGGATAATTGGGACTAATCACACGTCCCTGCCAATCGTTGAGGATATTTGAAACTTCCCCTTCAGTACCGCAGATATCAAAGGGCTGATTGCGATGTTCAGGGTGGGTATAAACCATGACAGATGCTTTTACTCGGACCCGATCACCAATTTGCATAACCCTAATTTCTTATCCTTCATCACCAACGACAATGCCCGATCCTAATTGTTAGAGCACCTGTCTTATCTTTGCATAAGAAGGTGCTTCACTCAGTGTCAAATTTTCAGCCGTATATTTATAGCACTCCTCACGAACTGCGATAACAGCCTAGCAGCGAAGAAAACTGCAGCCCCATTCAAGCGCTAAAGCTCTGCAATCACCATTTCTGGCTGGGGTAGCTCAATGGTAAAGGTGGTCTGTCCTTGAGCACTTGTGACATTAATCTGACCCTGGAGCTGTTCAACTAATTTCTCAACGAGAGCCAATCCCAAACCCGTCCCCCCCTGCTTCCAGGGATCGGCATTGGGCACACGATAGAATTTATCGAAAATACGAGGCAGTTCAGAAGCAGGAATTTCAGCCTGATTAGTCACCTGAAACCGCACCTGGGGTTCAGGATTCTGCAAACGTTCAATTCTAAAATAAACATCCCCTCCATCAGGGGTATATTTACAGGCGTTATTGAGCAACTCCGCTAAAATACGCTCTAAGCTGACGCGATTGGACTGCACAGCAACAGCGGCAGGATCACAGTGAATATTCAAGGTTTGGTTGCGATCACCAGCCCGAGATTGAAAGGGTTCTAACACTCCGTCTAGCCACTCAGATAGCACCAACATTTCGAGAGGCATGGGTTCGGTATCAGCTTCTAAGCGCTGCAAATCGAGCAGGTCATTAATGAGTTCTGTTTCGCGGCTACATTCAGCTTCTAAGATCTTGACATAGCGAGTTTGTCGATCTTCGAGTGGGAACTGATTGAGCATGTGGATCGCCATTTTGATGTTGGACATGGGCGTCCGCAGCTCGTGGGAGACAGTACTGAGGAAATCGTCTTTGAGAATATTGAGACGCTCAAGCTCCTGCATTTTTTGCTGAAGTTGGGCGGTCCGCTCTTCAACTTGTCGCTCTAGATCAGTATTCAGATCTTGAACCTGACGATAAAGCTGAGCTTGATGCACGGCAATCGCGCATTGATTGGCAATGGTTTCAACTAAGTTGAGTTCATCCAGATTCCACTGGCGGGCTTCGTCTGTCGATGGCCCACATTGGTAGAGACTAATGCTTCCCAGATACCGCTGCATATAGAGCAGCGGCGTTAATAATAGGGTTTGAATCTGACATTGATCACAGATCGCTTGGAGTTCCAGCGCCAGCGAGGTGTCTCCGCTTTCAAACACCACCTGCTGCCCCTGGGCAAGAGAGTCCTGAGAGTGACGCAGAAAGCGCTCATTCGCCTGCACCAGATCGGGACGCTCCACAGCGCGATCGCTGGCGTAGAACACGGAGGAATCCGTCTCGGATTCTCTGGGGACAATCAAGCAGTGGCTAGAGCCCAAGGCCTCTAACAAAAGGCCCACTGTAATATCTAAAACCTCAGCGGTGACCATCGTGCCCCGCATCGCCTGCACAATGCGATTGATAATCGCTTCGCGCTGGGCCTGATGGCGCAACTGCTCTTCAGCACGTTTCCGTTCGGTGATATCGGTAATATAGCTGCGGATCAGGTCACTTTCAGAAATGTAATGGACTGACTGTTCAAAGACCAGATCGTGAATATTGACCTCACGGACGAAGAAATTCCCCTGCTCAGGTGTATCCACCTTCACCATGGTCAGCAGGCCCTCTAAGAGAGGGTGTGCCAGACCGGCCTCAGACAGGTTCTCAAATTGCATGACGGCAGACGGATTCATATAGGTCACCGTCCCGGACAGATCAATCTCCAGAATCGGCGTCGGGGTCAGTTCGGGGAAAGAGGCCAGCCGGACAAGGGCTGCCTCACTCATATCTTGGAAATCAGCGTCAGTGGGAACAAGGGTCTGAAACGGATTGACTGAATTGGAGAAGAACTGAGAGAGATCGGTGTTGTCACAAAACTCATCGAAGGCTTCATCCGAGAGGTTAGAGGCAACGAAATACTGAGCCTTCACATCTCCACCAAAGACAACGACATCACCATGTTTAAGATCATGGGAAAACAGACGACGTCCGTTAACAATCAAACCGTTGGTGCTTCTTTTACCCTGCAAATCACCATCAATGATCCGAAATAAGTAGTTGGAGGTTTCTGGAGCGGTAACCCGAAGTAGAATCGCATGCTGACGCGACACCATTTTAGAGTGCAAAACAATGGAGTTTGTGACATCCCGACCAATGGAATAGGTCGCGGCTTCGAGGCAAATAGTACGGCGTCCCTCAGCATCATCAACAAGAAAAAGATGGCGAAAACGTTGGCGTTGATTCTCCTCAGGATTGGTCACAATGGGATTGCCTATGGGTGTTCAAGAGCGAGTTTTGGTTAGCCTTGGTGGCTTTGAAGGACCTTGCTCTTTTTACTGATTGTACCGTTGACAATGAGCAGAAATTTAACAAGAGTTCTTCTTCATTAATTGTCCCCAAATTTTCAATGACAACAACCAATATCTTTTAACATTTGTAGATGCTGGGGCACAGTGGCGAGGGTATTGGCTGCAATCATGCCGCTGGCAGCCACGGCAGGCAGGCCAATACCAGGAAAGGTAGAGTCACCACAACAAAGGAGACCCAAGAGGGGCGTCTTGGGTCCTGGGAAGATCGCTTGCCCGGCCCGAATCGCGGGACCGTAGGAGCCGTGGTGCCGTCGTAGGAATCGCGCATGGGTGAGGGGAGTGCCCACAAGGGTGAGTTCGGTGCGATCGTAAATATCAGGTATCACCCTTTCCAGCGCCTTCCACATAATTTCGGAGCGCTCCTGTTTCAGCTGAGCATAGGCTTCACTCTTACGATCCATGCCCTGCCAGACATCATAGGGTTCATTCCCGGGTGTATAGGCATGAATCACATGTTTGCCGGGTGGGGCTAGCGAGGGATCGAGAACGGAGGGAATCGACAGCAACACAATATTTTGGGGGGCTGTTATCCCCAATTTCCAATCTTTGACCACGATGTAGTGACACTCTAAATCGGCGGGGAGGTCGGTCGCATCGATACCCAAATGTAAATGCATAAAGCTCTCACATTCTGGCGTGGCTTGACGCTGGGCCATAAATTTCTTGGGAACAGCACCCTCGGGCAATAGCTTCAAGGTGTCCCACACCGAAGCATTGGAGACAACCGCTTTTTTGGCCCGTATCGTTTGGCCATTGCGGAGCTGAATTCCGACGGCTCGTCTGTTCTCCACCAGGACCTGGTCAACATGGGCCCCCAGCATCAACCGTCCACCGTTTTTCTCGATGCCTCGCACCAAAGCATTGACAAAGGCTCCGGCCCCACCCACAGGATAGTCAAGCACCATATTAGGCTGATACCATTCGGCAAACATGAAGGCCATTTCCGCCGCGATTGTGCCATCGGCAGGCAAACCAGACAGCAAGAAACAGAGCATATCCATCCATCGATGTATAAATGGATCGCTGATTTCGCGGTCTAATATACGGCTAAAGGGCCCCGTGAGCTGGCGAATAACCATCGTTTGCTTCAGCATCGCCGGGAGAAAGCGCCCCAGGGTTCGAACCACACCCAGGTCGGCTCGAAAGGCAGCCGGAGGAATTGCGATCGCAGCTTCTGCTAGCGGCGCCATCACGCTCTTGAAGCGATGCCATTCAGCCACAGCCTGGGGACCTTGGAACTTTTCCAACACCTCATCGAATTGATCGGTACCGATGGGATTGTTAAAGCTGCCTTCGGGGAGGTGACAGCCCCAAACATCGTAGGTTTTCCAGTCTAAATCTTCGTCAATGGCATCCAGTACCTGGCGCAGTGGACTCGATGAGGGGCTATAGGAGAGACCAGAATAAAGTGACGGTCCCGAATCGAACTTAAACCCGTCGCGCTCAAAGGCATGGGCTGCGCCCCCAGGAATCGTATGACTCTCACACACGGTCACATCAAAACCATAGCGAGCTAGTAATGCAGCACAGCATAAACCGCCAATGCCGCTCCCAATCACCACTACATCTGTTTCCATTGTGTTCAAAGTCATAGGCTCTTCTGCAATTTTCAAGCGCGATGTGAGATCGAGGCCTCCAAAGGAGGGTCATGGGGTAACCGTATATTTTTAACAGACCTGCAGAAATATCGGTACGGGTATTGAGGAGGAGATCAAAGAAGATCTAACCGTACTTCTACAAGAGAAGGGCTGTCCTCCCTCAGACAAGTATTGCGATATCTGTCCTCAATAAAAGAAGGGAACAGCATTCAACCCCAAAAATGGGACTCATTTTGCCCAAAGCACAGATGCAACTCTAAATGCTTAAATTACCAAAGGTATGACGTACAAAGAGCAATAGGACATATACATGATTGGGGTCGGGTTAAACCTGTCAAACACAATGATTGCAAATATTTGGACAACGTTAGCAAGCC
>CALFCG010000156.1 GCA_937951315.1 uncultured cyanobacterium | reverse complement strand
GATTGGCCTGTAGTAGTTCCGCGGTCCGTTCTTGCACCTTTAGTTCTAGAGCCTCATTGGTTTGCTGCAGAATCGCCTCAGCCCATTTCCGTTTTGAGATATCTCGAAAGGTGACAACCGCACCCACAAGCTGACCCTGCTCATCCCGCATCGGTGTACTCAGATACTCCACCGGGAACGTCGTGCCATCGTGGCGCCAAAAGACTTCATCCGTGACGCGATGAACAGCACCATCTTTAAAGGCCGCATAAATCGGGCACGTTTCACGCGGATAGTGGCTACCATCCGCATGGGAATGATGCAAAACCCGGTGCATCGACTTGCCTATCAAATCAGATACGGCCGCACCAATCATCTCAGCCGCAGCGGGATTGACGAAGGTGGCATTCCCATCGAGATCGAGGCCATAGATGCCCTCACCCACTGAATTGAGAATCAACTCATTCTGTCGCCGTAGCGTTTCTAGCTCTGTTGCGGTGGGTTGACTGCGGGTCAAATTGTTGTCCATTACACCAAAGCCCCTCTCATAAAACGGTTAACTGACGGTTATAGCCTCTGGAAAAGCCGCAAAGATTGCACAGTCTGGCAATCCGTTCTATATCAAGCTCGAGCTATGTCTCAAACAGTTCTCATTATTGAGGATGAAGCCCAAACTCGCAGCGTATTTCTGAGCAGTTTATCCTTTGAGGGATTTGGCGCAGTGGGGGCAAGCTGTGGGGTGGAAGGGGTGGAATTGGCACAAACCCACCATCCCGATTTGGTCGTTTGCGACATTATGATGCCGGATATGGACGGGTATCAAGTCCTTTCAACGCTGCGTCAGGGGGCCGATACCGCAAGCATTCCGTTTATCTTTTTGACAGCAAAAGCGACGATGCCCGAGCTGCGCATCGGGATGAATTTAGGCGCCGATGATTATCTGACGAAGCCTTGTACGGTGGGGGTATTTATAGATGCGATCGCAACTCGCCTTCAGCGCCACGCTGACCTCCATCCGTCATCCCTAGAGACTGACAATGCACGCACCAGCATTTTCCCTGACTGTCCTCAATTGAGTCCCGTCTTTCAATTCATTGAGACGCATTACCAGCAATCGATTCAGTTGCAAGATATTGCAGATGTTGTGGGGTATTCACCGGCCTATCTGACCAGCTTAGTGAGTAGCCAGACCGGCCGTTCGGTTAAACAATGGATTATTGAACGTCGCATGACTCAAGCGCGTGCAATGTTGTCCAACACAGATGAGCCGATTAAAAAGATTGCAGGAGAGACGGGCTATCTCGATACCGGCTACTTTATTCGCCAGTTTCGACAAATTCATGGCCTCTCTCCACAGGTTTGGCGGCAAAAGCAGGGCCAGACCTAACGTCGATCTCTCCGATTCATGCGCTTTTTCCGTTGACCACTGACATGGACCCATGTTTATGCCAACCAGAAGATCACGGTGACGAGAGCAACCGACCAGGCTATTTGCCAATTCAAAATCAGATCGCGAAACGGCTCTGCTTTTTGGGAGCCAGACATCAGCCCTGAAATGAAGCCACTGCGAACTAACAGGAAACCTTCAAACAGGAGTAGCCCAGCAATGAAAACGGAGAGGGTTCTGCGGTCGTTCCTTCACATCCGATTCATCAGGTGAATAACTGACTCAAGCGGCATTGCCAGAAGATTGCAACGGTTCGTGAAAGTAGTAGCACAAGCCGTCTGGCGCGACGACGAAGAAGACTTGATACTCCTTCCCCTCTCGCTCCTCAATACGCCAGTTCCCGGTTTTTACCCCCCTCGATTCCAGATCGTCTCTCACTGCCTGGATGTTTGAAACCAACACCGCTGCCCCATCCTGCTCAGGATCGCGGTGATTAATGGCGAATCCAATTTGCGCTGCATCTCGCTCAAGAATCACAGTCGGTTCCGGTTCTTGTCGCCGCTCAATCTCGACCATGCCGAAATGCCGACAATACCATTCTGCCGCAGTATCAAGATCGGTCATAGGGAGCGCCAGAACGTCAGTTTGGAATGGATAGGCTGCTTGGAATCGCGGTTCGTTCGACATGCTATTTGTCTATCTTTTCTTGAATACGCGACTGTGTTTCGGTGATACCTTAGCAATATTCAAAGACAGATCGAAAGAAAATCCTATATCTGCCATAGATAATCCAATGTCGAGGGGATCGTACCGCTGATAAACTCTCCTTAAGAAAAAAATAGGCTCTCTACTTATATTGTCAAGAGAAGTAGAAACCTTAAAAGTTTTAAGTCAATCTTTTGTTCTTGATCGACTTAATCTATCGCATCTAAAGGAATTTGTTCGCCTTGGGGATGAGTGCGTTTTAATTGCTTCTTGAAGAGTTGTCCAATTCATGTTTTTGTCTGGAAATATAGCACCACTGCTGTACTAAAATACTAAGACTGATTTTGGTGCTCTCTTTCGTATTTAATTTCAGATTCTTCTGTAGATAAGGGCTTGAGACATTGTTCGCCTACCTTGAGGGCTGAAGTAGATTGTCTTTAATGTGCACTCTTTCACTTAGTTCTGCGGAATGGATGTTTAGTGCTTCTATCTATATTTTGTTGCAATAACGATTCAGTATTTTTTGATTTCAAAAATTGATATTACTCGTATCAAAGAATACAAAATGATTCTAAAAATCAAGGTCTAATTAGTCCAAATACAGGAACACCCGTAACAGTTATGGCGGTAGCTTCGTTTAACGGTCCCTCGCAGCAGTGGGACAACCTAACTTCTCAGCGCGGTAATCTCAGTGAACTAGAGTTGCTCTGTGCAATCTGCGGTGGCTCTCACATGAGCCGAGATCATTGGCAGTACATGGAAACGCTGCCTAGCGATCCGGTCGATATGGTGGACGACCTGATCAAGATGGGGTTGTATAAGGCCGATAGCTTTGGTCTTGCAGATACGATTAGTCAAACAGAATTGAGAAAACAACTCTTCCTAAAAGCCGTCTCCAAGGGAGACCCCAAGCGGGAGAGCCTTGTTAATGATCTAATTAAGCTGGCCGGTGGTTTAGACCAAGCCTTCGCAGCTGCATTTGGTCCGCAGGCGGGTCGGTTCTTTACTGATGCACAGCGGATTAGCAGCGTCACGCGGCGAGAGTTCCTCCGCAATGTTGCAGTGGGTGCCGCTTTAGTTTCTCTGGCTAGCTGTGCACCGGGTGGGTCCGATGCGCCTACCGCCCCTGGCGATTCGGCGGATGTACCCGAGAACCTGGAGAAGACAGATCTCAAGATTGGATTTATCCCGATTACCTGTGCGACGCCGATTATTATGTCGGAGCCTTTAGGCTTCTACAAAAAATATGGCCTCAATGCTGAAGTGGTAAAAATGCCCAGTTGGGGTGCGGTTCGAGATTCTGCGATTGCCGGTGAGCTGGATGCCTACCACATGCTTGCGCCCATGCCGATTGCGATGACTTTGGGGCTCGGCTCAGCATCTTTTGGAGTGAAGCTCGCCAGTATTGAAAATATCAATGGTCAAGCGATCACCGTAGCCAACCGTCATAAGGGGAAAGTCAACGGGCCTGCTGACTTCAAAGGATTTGTGATGGGGGTGCCTTTCCCCTACTCAATGCATAATCTGTTGCTCAGGTACTATCTGGCAACGGGTGGTCTAGACCCTGACGTCGATGTTAAAATTCGCCCCGTTCCGCCCCCAGATAGTATTGCCCAGATCGTGTCTGGCGACATTGATGCCTACCTCATGCCCGATCCGTTTAATCAGCGGGCTGTGTTTGAAGAAGTGGGCTTTATTCACAAACTTACAAAAGATCTGTGGCCCAACCACCCCTGCTGTGCCTTTGCTGCCAGCGATCAGTGGATTGATGCCAACCCCAATACATTCCGGGCTTTGAATAAGTCGATTATCGAGGCGGCCGGATATGCCAGCGATCCCCAAAACCGCCCCGAGATTGCCAAGGCGATCTCGGAGCGCGCTTTCCTGAATCAGCCGACAGAAGTCGTTGAGGCCGTCCTCACGGGCAAGTTCGATGATGGCAACGGCAACACCCTGGACGTTCCAGACCGGATTGGATTTGATCCCTATCCCTGGCAGAGTTTTGCCAACTGGATTTCGTCGCAGCTTGTCCGCTGGGATTTGCAGGGAGATGGTAAGGCCAAAACAGCGCTGGAAGGCAAGTATGACGAAGCAGGGAAGGATATTTTCTTAACGGATCTCGCCCGTGAGCTGGCCTCTGAGTTAGGCCAAGCACCTCCAGACGAAATCTATAAGACCGAGAAGTTGGCCTTTGATGACTTTGACCCAGCTAACCCGGATCAGTACATCAAGGATCAAATCGATAAGTATGGCGTATAAAAAATTCGAGAGATACGCCGGTCGTAATTGCCGAGGTTTTCAATGGCCGTAAGTCCAAGTCTGCCCCATTCATCTACTGCTAAGCCGTCCTTTCAGCTCAACGAGAATCTGAAGGCCGCCCTTGTCTTTTTATTGTCGCTGGGACTCTTCCTGTTGTTCTGGGAGGTGGGGGCCAATGCCAAATGGTTTGCCAAGGGAATGCCCACGGCCTCTAAGACCATTGAGGAACTGATATGGTGGGTCACCAATCCGTTTTTTGATAACGGTCCCAATGACCTCGGCATTGGCTGGAATTTGTTGATTAGTTTACGTCGGGTTGCGATCGGCTATGTTGCTGCGTCGCTGATTGCAGTTCCCCTCGGGATTCTCATCGGCATGTCGAAGGTGGCCTTCAAAGCCTTTAACCCCTATGTTCAGCTCCTGAAGCCGATCTCGCCTTTGGCTTGGTTGCCTCTGGGACTCTACATCTTTCGCGACTCAGAAAAGACGGGCGTGTTCATCATCATGATCAGCAGCATTTGGCCCACGCTGGTGAATACCGCCTTTGGGGTGGCCAACGTCAGTGATGACTATCTCAATGTCTCTAAAACCTTGGGGGCTTCCCGAATGCGCACCATTTTTAAGGTGATTATTCCCGCTGCCCTGCCCAATATCATCTCAGGACTGCGGATCAGTATGGGGATTGCTTGGCTCGTGATTGTAGCGGCAGAAATGCTGCTGGGGACGGGGCTTGGCTACTTCATCTGGAATGAGTGGAATAACCTGTATATCCCCAATATTTTGGTCGCTATTTTCATCATTGGCATGGTGGGTCTGATTCTCGACCAAATTTTTGCTTACCTTGAAAACCTTGTCTCTTTTGGTCGGTCCTGATCATGCAAACTCTTTCTGACCTCAATGTGCCCACGATGGAAGCCTCTACTGACGTTCAGCTTAGCCTCCGTCAAGTCTCGAAGGTGTTCCCGGGGAAGCGAGGACTCTTCTCTCGCAGTTCTCCCGATTTTGTCGCCATTGATGACATTAGTTTAGATATTGAACACAATACGTTTGTCACAATCATTGGTCCTTCAGGTTGTGGTAAATCGACGTTACTGAACATTATTAGCGGCCTGAGTGTGGCCAGCACCGGCACCGTCACGATGGATAATCAGCCCATTACAGGACCGGGGCCAGATCGCGGCATGGTGTTCCAGAACTATGCGTTGATGCCCTGGATGACGGTGGCGGACAATATCAAGTTTGCGGTGGAAACGGTCTATCCCAGCTTGTCTGCTGCGCAACTGAAGCAAATTGTCAGCGAGAACATAGAACTTGTCGATCTGGTCGGTGCTGAGCGTAAGCATCCCCATGAGCTGTCCGGTGGAATGCGGCAGCGGGTCGGGATTGCGCGAGCGTTGGCGATTAACCCCAAGGTCTTGTTGATGGATGAACCCTTTGGGGCCTTGGATGCCTTAACACGGGGCTATCTGCAAGAAGAGATTGAGCGCATCTGGGAGCAGGATCGCAAGACGGTGATCATGATTACCCACAGCATTGATGAGGCGCTGTTGCTCTCCGACAAAATTGTGATGATGACCCGTGGCCCTGCTGCCAAGATTGCCCAGATTTTAGATGTACCGTTCCCGAGGCCGCGCAATCGCACCGCTGTTGAGCATCATCCTGCCTACGATGGCCTGCGGACTGAAATGGAGGCCCACCTCTATCGCGAAACACGCTATGTCGAGCAGGCTCGCATTCAGCCAGAAAACCGTTCCACTAATACTGATACTCCATAAGGACGATTTACTATGACGACTGCCGAAATTACTGAAAAGCTCTTAGCGGCGAAGAAAGCAAAGGGTATTTCTTTTGAAGACCTCGAGAAGGTCGTCGGCTGTGATGAAACCTGGATTGCTTCTGTCATCTACCGACAGGCCAGTGCTTCTGAAGAAGAAGCGGGCAAGATTGTAGAAGCGTTGGGGTTGCCGCCGGAAATGGCCGAGCCGCTCACAGTCCCGCCGATGAAGGGGGGGCTCGATCCTTTGATTCCCACCGATCCGTTGGTGTATCGGTTCTATGAAATCATGCAGGTCTATGGCGTTCCCGTGAAAGCAGTGATTCATGAGAAGTTTGGCGACGGGATTATGAGCGCGATTGATTTTTCGATTGAGGTGGATAAGGTGCCCGATCCTAAGGGCGATCGTGTCCAGGTCACGATGTGTGGCAAGTTCCTTCCCTATAAGAAGTGGTAGTTGCCGTTTAGAGAGCCGTAGAAAGTCCCTTGTCAACAGATTGACTCTGTATCAGCTCCCCGAACCCCCTATGTGGGGGGAGACAGTCAACGGATTGGGAAAGCCCCAGTGATCAAGAGTGAGCCGCTGGTCATGTCAACGCTAGCGGTCTGTTCCAAACATATATACACCGATATCCTGAATACGCTAGGAAGTGCCGATGCTAAGTTTGCCAACTTTCATTGTTTCTAATATGAGAAAGGTCGGGGCTCACCGTTGGGCCCGTTCTCTAGGTGCGATCGCATTCTCTGGGCTAGGGTTTTTAATGCTTGCTCCTGCCGCCTTCGCCCACCATCCCCTTGGGGGGCGGTTGCCGTCTAATTTCTTTGAGGGTTTTCTCTCGGGTATTGCTCACCCGGTGATTGGTTTAGACCACTTTGTTTTTGTGATCGCGGCGGGGTTGTTAGCAGCCTTGAGTCGCCAAGGGCCTATGATTCCGGTTGCCTTTGTGGTTGCGGGTTTGGCTGGGACCGGCATTCATTTACAGAGTCTAGCTTTACCCGCGCCTGAATTCTTTATCGCAGCATCCGTTCTATTGTTTGGGGTGCTGTTAGCGCTGAAGAAGAGTCCGAACTGGAAGCTGGTGACAGGGCTCGGTGCCATCGCGGGCATTTTCCATGGCTATGCCTATGGGGAAGCTATTGTGGGCGCTGATATGACACCCATGGTGGCTTATCTGACGGGTTTTACTGTCATTCAACTGGTTCTCGCTTTGGGGATGAGTGCGGTCGGTCGAGCGATGCTGAAGTCTCACCAGATGTCTGGGCTACCGCTGCGATTTGCGGGGTTTGCGATTTGTGGTGTGGGTTTCACCTTCTTGTCTTCCGTCATGCTGGGATAGAGCCTGTGTCCCACTCCTGAACATAGTGTTGTGATTTTAGAGGAGTTCAGCGGTCATGAAGCGGAGAAGATTTCTGCAATATGCAGGCGGTGCCGGTGTCGTACTAGCGGTTCAAGATCGGGCATTGGCTTTTATTCAACCCCATCAGTCTCTGGGATTGGAGACCTTTGAGTTTGATGTAGATACGGTTGATCAAACAGGTGCTATTCAGCAGCGTCAAAGGCATGGCGCTCAGTTTTTCTCAGAGTCTGTTGAAGATGCCCAGCCCTTGGAGATGGTTGCGATCGCATCCGGCAAATTTGTTATGGGGGCCACCCACACCGAACGGAATGCCCATAGTTACGATCTGCCGCGACATCGGGTTAAGCTGCCGTCCTTTTATATCAGTAAATATCCCATTACCCAGTCACAATGGGCGGCAGTGGCGGCTTTGCCGAAGGTAAAACGCGATCTGGATCCAGATCCTTCTCACTTCCGAGGACATGAGCGGCCCGTGGAAAGTGTATCTTGGCTGGAGGCCGTGGAGTTTTGCGATCGCATCTCTCAATACACCGGTCGTCGCTACCAACTCCCCAGCGAAGCCCAGTGGGAGTACGCCTGTCGTGCCGGAACTCAAACGCCGTTTCATACGGGTGAAACCATTACCAGTCAGCTCGCAGACTACATTGGTACCGTCACCTATCGCGCTGAAGCTGTAGGGGAATATCGCCAATCCACAGTACCCGTGGGACACTTCTCGCCCAATGCCTTTGGCCTCCATGACATGCATGGCAATGTCTGGGAATGGTGTGCTGATCGCTGGTCGCTCGATGATCGCAGGGTCTCTCGCAAGGGACCGGTCCACCGGGCTCCATTACGCACGATTCGCGGTGGGGGCTGGCTAGATCAACCGGACAAAATTCGCTCAGCGAGCCGCTCTGGATATACCGAAACAGCCCTGAATCGAACGATTGGATTTCGCATTAGTACTGTATAGCTTGAACAGCAGTCTTTGGGAGACTTTGGCATGAACAATGACAGTCTTGCACTCGCCCCCCTAGCCCCCCAATTCTGGGGGGAACTGACTCACGCTAAGTTCTCTGCCAAAAACATTGCTGGGTCTAAATATAAATCCTGGAAAACCCTAAAGGTGTTGTCTGCAGTCCCTCCTATCAACTTTAAAGGGAGTGGCCCCAGCCTGCTGCTTTCTCCCCCCAGAATTGGGGGGGCGGGGTGGCCAATGCAGAACCTATGCCGCAGTCACACAGCGCACAACTCAAGCGAGAGGAACCAAAACGATGGCAATCGTTGAGAAAGTCCCTGTCACGATTCTCACCGGCTACTTAGGTGCGGGCAAAACAACGTTGCTCAATCGCATCCTCACCGAAGAACATGACAAAAAGATCGCCGTTATTGTCAATGAATTTGGCGAAGTGGGGATTGATCATCAACTGGTGATGAATGCCGATGAAGAAATTCTAGAAATGAACAATGGTTGTATCTGCTGCACGGTTAGAGGGGACCTGATTCGCCTGATCAGTGACCTGATGACGCGGTGCGACCGCTTTGATCACCTTGTCATTGAAACCACGGGTCTGGCGGATCCCGCTCCCGTCATTCAGTCCTTCTTTGTAGATGAAGTGATGCTGCGGCAAACGCAATTAGATGCCGTGGTCACTGTGGTTGATGCCAAGCATATTGAAGAGCATTGGGATAGCAGTGAAGCACAAGAACAGGTTGCCTTTGCGGATGTGATTTTGCTCAATAAGACGGATTTAGTGTCCTCTGAAAACCTGGAAGAACTGGCGTTCAAGGTGCGGGGCATGAATGCGATCGCAACCCTTCAGCGAACCCAAAACTGCGATATTCCGCTAGAGAGCATCCTGGGTGTGCAAGCCTTTGACCTCAAAAATGCCCTCAGTATTGATCCACAATTCCTGGATGAAGAGGCCCACGAGCACGACGAATCTGTTTATTCCGTTGCCATCACAGAGACCGGAACGATCGACAGTGATAAACTCAACCGCTGGCTGAATCAGCTTATCCAGGCCAAAGGCCAAGATATCTTCCGCATGAAAGGCATTCTCGATGTGGATAATGCCGAGCGGCGATTTGTTTTTCAGGGCGTTCATATGACTCTAGACGGCAGGCCCGGCCAACCCTGGCGATCCGGTGAGACCCGCAAAAACGAACTGGTTTTTATTGGCAGAAATCTTGATGAAGAAGAACTGCGGGTAGGATTCCAAGACTGCTTTGCTCAAGCCTATGCCCACGCTTAAACATTGATTGGATAGGAGATATTGCGAACCGATGAAACTACAGCACAACCTTGGGGGGCTAGAAGGGCTAGACCCCATCACCCCTGAAACAGAGGTTTTCGTTGAACCTTGGGAAAAACGGATCTTTGGTATTCATACGGCGATGATGGCCCTCAGTAACCATCTCAATACCGCACTTCCCAAATACAAGATTGAGAAAGTGCCCACTCAGTTTAAGAGCTTTTGGACTTGGGGCCACCTCCGCATGGGGGCTGAGGGAATCCATCCCTTTGAGTACTTCCGCCTGCGCTATTACGAAAAGTGGCTGGGCGGTATTTCCGGCTTCTTTGTTGAAGAAGGCTACATTACCCAAGAAGAACTTGATGCTCGCAC
>CALFCG010000155.1 GCA_937951315.1 uncultured cyanobacterium | reverse complement strand
TGCAGTCCCTTCACCGGACAACAGGGATGAATACTGCAAGGAAACAGGTTAAAAGGAGTAAATTCCTTCAATCTGCTTATATTGTAAGTCTGTTGATTTAATTGCCAGCATTAGTATCCTAATAACTCCTTATCTGGAATCTCTGCCAGGTAAGGAGTTTAGGCATGCCAGCTGTTATTGACTGTCCAGTCTATTCAAATCATTCAGTACAGTTTTGGCCGGAGTCCTATCCGACTTTGTTAGAGGAGTTAGCTCTCTTCGGTCGGCTTCAATGCCATCAAGGTCCAAGTATCTCAACCTCCGCCTCAACAATTGGCCGTGAGGCAAGGGCTGAAAACATCAAGGAACAGAATGCTCACAAACCCAGATGCCTAGCCGTAATGGATCATATACGCTATTTGCCAATACCCTTCATGTCTATACAACGTATACGTGAATTGATGATGGAGAGCGCATCGCCACGTTAAATCTGAGGTGCAAGAGTACACCGTTAGGGACTTGAATCAACTGGGCACTATTGATCTCAGGCGCTCTGACTTAAGCTTGGATCTCGTCATCCTGTCAGAAAGCGCCAAGTCTCTTTTCGGGGAATCTCGATATGCGCAGTCATCATCACCAACCACAATGGTCTGTAAAACTCTTGCTCTCAGGAATACTGTGTATTAGTCTTCTCACTGGCTGTAGCGTTGGCACCTACAACACCGATGTCACCATCAATGGGAAGCGCACAATTCAACAAAAAAGCGACGGGGTGAAGCGGAAGATAGAAACCGATGCACCTATAAGCTTTGAAAATGGCACTATAGCTCAGTTTCCACCCGGCGCGGTGCTCAGGATTCAAGAGACACAAGAGGGGAAAACAACACGCGCAGAGCTACACGAGCAAGAAGGTAAACAGGTGCTGTTTATAAAAGCCGGCCAAACCTTGCGAGCCAGTACACCAGAAGAACAGGCTTGGTTCCAAACCTTTCTCAAAGCAATGGATCTAGAAGATCGAGATAAATCCGATCTCGCGCTCAAGAATCTACGCAATGCTCAACCGTCATTCCCAGAGGCACTCACGACAGAGCTAGAAGAACTGAATTCTTCAGAGAAGGCAGAGCTACTGGAATCAGCGGCGAAAAATTTAGACTTAACACCTCCCGATCAAGTTGCCATCATTGACACAACATTCGATGAGGTCACCTTTGCCTCTAGCCAAACCGATATCTTGCAGACATTGATTCAACGGCAAGATTTTGCAGCGAATGCAGAACAGCAGGTTCGAAATCGGATAGGCGAGATTTCATTCAAATCCCATCAAGAAGAGATTCTTGAGGCCCTGAATAATCGAACCAACACTGGGGAAAAAAGCGCTGCCAGTCGTTCGGATGAATAATCTCTGTCTCCTTCGTACTAGAGACTTGAGTCAAAGTGGATCCGGCCCCATGTACGTCATTCACTTTTTCCCGACCCACGCCTGAAACACCAAGATCGAATTTGCCAGGGTCTAATCTGTGCAGTACTTTGGGGCTGAGAGCGCTCCAGCAAATCAACTGATTCCTGTGCCGTCAAAGGCAGAAGGCTCTTTAGCTGCATCTGTGCGGTTTCACCATGACATTCATAGCAGCGGATAATCCACTGCTCTGGAGAGGTTTCTGCAGGTTTGAGCGCCATCAGAATTAAGTTCTCAGCGTCAACATCAAGGAATTTTCCCTTGGGTTCTAGTCGCTGAGCAGATGTTTGGCGCTTCACGACCCTTGCCCGCAATGCTCGATTCAGCTCATAGCCACGATGGACTGTATGCGCAGATTGCCACGTTCCTTCATGGACGTACAACGTATATGTGAATTGATGATGGCCGCGATCGCAACCTAAATCCGGCCAATTCGGGCTGCGCAACAGCGTCAGCCTTAGCTGATTTGGCTGTGCATCATAGCCATACTTACAATCATTGAGCAAACTCACCCCATAGTTTTGATCCGATAGATCAGCCCAATGGAGAGCAGGTACCTCCCACTTTGCTTTTTCAGCCTCGCTGAGGGGTTTCGGGTTGGGCAACGTTGGCCGCTCAATTGCACCACAGGGAATTTCATAGGTGGCAAACTCCGACTGCACCGTCAGCAGGAAGGCCGCTTTCACCAACACCTGCCGCTCTTGCCAGTTCACTGTCGATTCTATTTTGAGCAATGGATCATCTTGATCCAAGACATAATCTTGGCAAAACTGGGATTGCCCAATAGAGCGGACCACACGAATTCGCTGTTGGAGAGGCCCCGTGCTCAACCATTCAATTGACTCTAACGTTGTGCCGGGTTGTTGATGCTGGGCATAGTTCGGATCAATATTCCAGGCATCCCAGTATTGGCCTTTATCGGTGAAAAACTGGAGGTGGTTGCCCGGCCCCGATAGTACTTGACGTACTTGTTGCTTATCGAAGACTTCTGCGAGATCACCTGTTTCAGGATCAACCGTGACCCGCAACGCTGCATTTTCAAGCACCCAGTGATCTAAAGTCGGCTGATCTTTGGCTGGGGTATTTGTCGGACATAGCCAGTAAAGTTGGTAGCCAATGCTGGGAATATCATTGGTGGAAAAAAGCAGCGTGTTGTTAATCGGATGGCATTGACTGGGGACAATATTGCCCTTGAGATCTTGAATTTGCCAATGTGCTGAACCGGGTGGCTGCTCGACCGTGGCTAGCTCTGAGCGCTGCCAGTTCAGGGAGTTAAAGACAACCACCGGAACCGCATCTGTCGTTGGAGCTGAAGGGAGCGGGATTTGGGATGCGATCGCATCTAGTGCCACATCAACAGAATGCATCGCCGTCTGCTCAGCGGCTTCCCAATCTCGATTGGCATCCACAAACACCTCAGGGATTGCAGACCCCGGTAAAATATCATGGAACTGGTTAAACAGGACCTGCTTCCAAGCCTGTTCTAGTTCTGCTTTCGGGTAAGGGCAATCGAACAGGAGCGTGGCAATGGAGCTGAATAACTCTGCCTCCATCAATAAATGCTCACAGCGGCGGTTATAGAGTTTTTGATCCGCATGGCTCGTATAGCAGCCGCGATGGAATTCCAGGTATAGCTCATCATTCCAAACCGGCACATCCTTCGCATCCGCTTCCACCTGCCGACAGAGCTGCTCCGCCGTCGTGGGTTCTAATTTTGGAAAAACTGGGGACTGTTGCCAGCGTCGCGCCACTTCCAACATATCCTTGGTTGGTCCACCGCCGTGATCCCCGACCCCAGGGAGCCAGAGGCAGTTATTAACACCTGTGGAAAACTCCCATTTTTGGGCATAGTCGGCCATCTTCACCGGCGTAATACTCTCTCCAATGGGCGGCAGCGTCAGACTAAAGATTTCAGTCCCATCTGGCGATCGCCATTTAAAAATCTCGTAAGGGAACTCCGTTGTATCATTCCAGCGCAGCTTTTGGGTTACAAAATAGTCAATGCCACCCTGTTTGAGAATCTGAGGCAACTGCCAGCAAAAGCCAAAGCTATCGGGTAGCCAAGCCGTCGCACTCAAGACACCAAATTTATCCTGGGCATAACGCTGACCATACAGTACCTGTCGCACTAGGGCCTCACCACTAATGAGATTAAATTCGGGCTCAATCCACAGCCCCGCCGCTACTTCCCAACGCCCTTCAAGCACCCGCTCCTTAATTTGTTGGAAGATCTCTGGGCGATGGTCTTCCATCCAGGCATAGAGCGCTGGCGATGAATGACAATAGATCAACTCCGGGAAATCAGCTTGCAGCTTAAGTACAGATTGAAACGTGCGTTCAGCCGCATCCCAGGTTTCTGCAACGGGCCACAACCAAGCCATATCTAAGTGGGCATGACCAATCCAGTTAATCTGTCTTTGCTTGAGCCAATCTCCCCAGGGTTCCAATGATTGACGCAGTTGATTGAGAGTCTCACTCAAGGCTTTTGGATCACCCAGACAAGACCAGTCGATCTGTTGTACAGCGTCAGCAAGGTTTGGCAGATCTTCAGGCTTGAAAGTACGGAGGTAACTGTGTAGAACGTCGATTTCATCCGCTACCATTCCTGGATCGATCAGGTCTGGAGACGGTTCATAAATCAGTTGCGATTGCACCAGTGCTCCAGGATCATGTCCTGGACTGACCAACCGCAGCGCCACTGCAATTTCATCACCCGGCGTCACATTGTCACTCAGTACAACGCGTCCAAAGCAGTCGTACAGATCACCCTCCTGCACTCGCACACCATCAACAAAGATTTCAGCAACCTCAGCCCACCAGCGCAGATCTAACCGGAGGATGCAGTTCTTTAACGGATAGTTTTGCAATGCTTGGGGAATGGTGAAGAGTTGCCCCAGCCAAAGGACCTGTTGCCCTGCAGGCCAATCAATATGATCTCTATCATTGAGCTTGGCAGAAGACCATGAAGGCCAAGCTTGAGCATTGAGCGCTTCTGTATGTATTAAATCCCCAGTATTCACAACCCAGTCAGTCTGTGCATCTAATTGGGTCAGAGTTCTGAGCCTTTGAGATGATTCTTGAATACTGTATTGTGTTGACGGCATACTGGTTTCCCTGAAAGTCAGACCCTATTCATCACCCAACCGTATCAGATATATAGATTGCATGGCCCCCAACCATTAAGCCAAATTTTTCGGTGTGAAGCCTCACTAAAACTGAGCTCTAGAAAAATCATTATGACTAGACGCATGACATGGCTCATCAACCATTGGACACACCCCAAAAATCTTAGCTGAACTTTTCTCTGATGAGTTTAAACCCTGCTGCGCATCCTTGTGCTCAGTTATTGGAGGGGAGCATGTTATCGCATTCAGCTTTGGCGAGAACCGAGATTACAGATCGGTATGCAATGGCTCAGATCTAGTCATTGACTCGATAAATTGACCTTCAGAAAGGTGTGATATTCAAGTCAGAAAATTGATGCAAGATAACCACTGTATATTTCTTACTGCAATCTGTCGCAGAAAATCATGAAGTCAATGCCGAACTAAAAGACATGGTAGGGAACACTGGAATAGATAAGAACATGAACGTTTCCCCAACCAAAGTAGCCTTGCCTTTAGAGAACTACTATCAGTCAATTATCACGAATCTGAAAGAAGTCATCTTTCAGACAAATCTTGATGGTCTCATAACAAATCTAAACCCAGCCTGGACTGACACAACAGGGTTTCGTCCACAGGAAAGCTATGGTCAAACGCTTTGGAGCTTCATTCATCCAGAGGATCAATCAGAAGCTCAGTCGAAATTACAACTCTTACTGCTGGGGTCAGCACCAGACTGTCAACTCCAAGCTCGCTATCTGACTCAAGATAAAAAAACGGGATGGTTGGATTTATATGCCTGCCTGATCAAGGATCAAGATGGCAAACTCGTCGGACTTGCCGGGTCTTTTTCTGATATTACAGAGAACAAGTCCCAAGAACGGCGACGCAGTGTTGAGCGGGCCGTTACAGATGTACTGGCAGAATCTGTCAGCCTTGGTGAAGCAATTCCTAAACTATTGATGGCTATTTGCCAAAGCTTAGATTGGGAATATGGAGAACTATGGATGCCACTCTCTCCCAAAGACAAGCCACAGTGTTTGGAGAGCTGGTGCCGTTCCCTTAATGCAACATCGCAGGATCTTGCGATCTTTGAAGCGCCCAATACACCTGCAGCAACGACAGATGAGTCGCTGATCTTTGAACTAGGTGAAGACTTTATTGATCAAATTTGGGACGGAGATGGACTCACTTGGTTAACGAAGCTAGCCCCCGTTCCCAATAGCTCGTGTCCCATGCGGTCAGCCCCAACACGGACTGCGTTTAGCTTCCCCATCTCAGATGGGTCTACACACTTAGGGGCAATGCTGTTTTTCAAGCGAGCCTATCATCCCATCGACGAGCAGCTATTAAGACGGCTGGGGGTTATTGGGATGCAGATAGGGGAGTTCGTGATGCGAGTGCAAGCAGAAAAACAACTCCGTCATCAGCATCAACGCCTGCAATCGGAACTCAAAGAGGCTGCAGCCTATATGCGCTCCCTTTTGCCCCCACCCATGACAAAAGGGGTTGAGATTGCACATCAATTCGTCCCATCCAACCAACTGGGTGGCGATGCCTTTGACTACTACTGGCTGGACCCTGAACACCTTGTCATCTACTTACTTGACGTCTCCGGTCATGGTGTCCGCTCCACGCTCCTCTCCGTTGGGGTTCTCAACCTGCTCCGTAATCGGTCATTGCTTAACACTGACTTCTACCAACCTCGCTCGGTTCTATCTAACCTCAATCGGGCATTTCAGATGAACGAAAATGGAGAAGATTATTTCACGATTTGGTATGGCGTTTATAACCTTACCCAGCGAACCCTAGACTACTCTTCAGCAGGACATCCCCCAGCACTCTTACTCTCCCCCTCAACAGAAGTGCACCCTCTCTATTCTGGCGGGCTCCCCATCGGCATGATTCCCGAGGTAAAGTACCAGCAAGAGACCCACATAATTGCACCTGACAGCACCCTATATCTCTTTAGCGATGGGGTATACGAAATTACAACTGCCGATGGTAAACGTTGGGAATTTGAACAATTTTCTCAGTTGGTCCAGATGTATCACCAAAAACGACTCCGGAGTCTCAACAAAATCTTTAAAGAGATTACCCGAATTCAAGGTCAACCAACACTAGAGGATGACTTTTCAATCATTCAGGCTGACTTTATAACTGGGGAAAATGCAGCGTGATTAGCAAAGCTCCTAAGCACCTCCTTCGTATCCATGAAGCAGATGGTATTCGCACCATTCGATTGCATCAAAATAACTATTTAATTGGCCGAGACAAATATAATGATATCGTGCTATTTTCCAAAACAGTGTCAAGATGTCATGCCCATCTCATCCGAATACCAACCAGTCGCCCAGCAGAGGTTTGCTACCGTATTCTTGATGGTGATACAACCGGAAAATTGAGCACCAACGGGATTGCGGTCAATGATCTCTCTTGCAAAATACATGACTTAAGCAATGGTGACACAATCACAATCGGTGCAGTAACAATCTCTTACTGCATTGAGATGATTTTACCGTTTCATCAGACTCAACTCTCTGCAGCAGCCAATCTCCAGCAAGTCGAAGATCTATCTGCAACATGCAATCCAAAAGTGACTCTTGTCAAACACGATATCCCCGAAAAGCCCCAGACAGATGAGACGCCAGAAGACTGGGAAGACGATCTCCCAGCCACAACTCTATTTCGGCGCTAGTACACTGCTCCGGGTCGAAGTACCGCATCAACGACGGCAAACCCACTAACAACAAGACCTCCCTCTAGGGCATTGCTGCGATAGAGAACAGCCACTGATCTGTCAAGTCAGTGGCTGTTTCTCAACCGCTGGTGAGCTAGATTAGAACTGCAGACAACACCGCATCAACAGCTGTATTGGCAAGCACGCCAAGAATCTGCTGATCAGCCGCTAATTGAATCAAGGTATCCTCCGAAAATTCGCCGACGCCTTGTACAAATTCTAGAGCCTCAATATCTAATCCTTGTGCCAGCAAGATGCGATCTTCACCTACTACAAAATCCAAGATCGTGTCGATACCTGAGTCAACATCTAACCAGAAGAGATCGTTCCCTCGGCCTCCCTTTAGCAGATCATCACCGCGATATCCCACCAAGAGATCATTGCCGTGCCCTCCCACCAGACGGTCATTTCCGGTATCACCAAACAGGTGATCATCACCACGGCCACCTTTGAGGGTATCGTTGCCACCTAATCCCCGAAGAACGTCATTACCCTCTTTACCGCGTATAACATCGTTCCAGTCATCAAGCCCCATAACTCGATCATCTTGCTCACCCAAAACAGTCACAGATTTTGTCTCCTTGAAAATCGTTTGTCCCGATTCAAGGCTGATTTGCTGCAGGCTTTCATGAGGTGTTGGATTTAACTGTTCAAGATCCTCCGATCGCTGCAGATCCTCTAAGGCCAGTGCACCAAAGTCGGTGAGAATATCAGGATTAGTACCGTCGTAATGCCAGGCATGTCCTCCCGTTTCGGTCGTGAAATCATTGAGGTCATTGGCCATTGCTACCCAAGCCACCCGACCCACTTCACGTTCTTGAACAGCTTGCATCATCTGCTCGGCAGCAGGATAGTCGCCATATTCACCAATCATGACGGGTATATTCTCAGCATGGAGCTGATCAATATAGCCACCTATCTCTGATCCATCGGTCCATTGATCATAGATATGCAACGAGAACATGATGTTTTCATTACCCTCCATCACCTCACCAGCTTTGTTGAGAATGGTGCGGGTTTGATAGTCTTGGCCCCAGGTTTCACCATCAACCACGATGGTATTTTGGGCACCTTCTGCACGGATAATATCAATCAGCTCACGGTGATAGCTCACCCATTTTTCGGGTTGTGCGCTCGCATTACCCGGCTCGTTATGCAGATTAAACCAAACATAGGGATTGTCTTTGAACTCTTGGGCCATTGTGCGCCAATAGTCCTTAAGCATCTCAAGCTCTTCGCCTTCGTAATATGAACCAATCCGATCGTGAGCATCAAAGACAACAACAGCTCCCTTGTCTGTATAGGCATCAACAATCGCTCGATTTGTGGCATATCCATCGTCTGCAGGATGAGGTTGACCATAACCACCTAGTAGATAGTTTGGAATTCTGACGGTGTTAAAGCCCCAAGTATCTATATAGTTATCAATATTGTCGGTACCATCCCAGGTGAAGACATTCACACCTTTAGCAATAAATTCTTGTCCGTTGGGATCATATATTTTTGTACCAATGACCTGAAAGTCAGCAATATCATTGAGTGCTTGAGAAGCAAGTGGTAATTCAAAATTCGAGACTGAGCTGCGTAGTAATTCTAGAGTTTCATCACCAGAAGTAGAGCCTAGCAATCGCTGTGTGATAACAGGGATAGAGTAAGATGCATCCTCTAGCGAGAAAAAGTTGTCATCTAGGGGGGGGGGATCATTTGAGTCAACGACATCTTGCCCCGTAGTCTCTCCATCAAGGGAAGCATCAAACTCTCCAATGTTCGTGCCATAAATATTATTATTCATCAAAAAAGTGGAGCTCCAAAATTAAATCAATACTACATTTCTCCAATATGAATGACGCATGAGTGACTTGCAGTATATTTTGTTTCTCAGAAGTAAAATTTCCATGTTTCTTACTCATGTGAACTATGTCGCTGGAGCAATATTTTATGATTAAAGCTAATAAAAATACTCTTGCTAATCCTGAAGCACTTATTCTTGACATCGCTCTGCGATGATTCGATACAGTTGTATGCAGTGGATAGAATTCTACTAGAACACTTGGGGGGAGAGCATCCTAGATACATTTTCCAACTATTTTAGGCATCTTCTATCCACCTAGAAGTAGTTTATTGATAGAAGTATTATAAAATCGCCAATAAAAAAGAGATCTACTCTAGTCAATGAACTTCTAGGAGGTCTCTGATAGACATCAAAAAAGTAATTGAGTCGAATAAATCTCTAAGGTATAAGTAAAAAATATTCTAGCTGTAAGAAAGATTTTTCCCTTCATGCATACCATCTCTCATGGCATCATCAAAATCTCTCTGATCCTTATAAATAGGAAAAATATCCTCCATTTTTGTTAATTCAAATATCATTTTTATCTGTGGATTAATTGAACAGATAGATAGATTTTTCCCCTGTCCCTTAACTGATTTTAGAATGGCAACTAACGATCCAATGGCGGAGCTATTCATAAAGTTAACGTCTTGGAAGTCTAAGAGGATTGCCTCAGCTCCTTCATTGATTGCATCACTAACTTGGCAGCGCATTTGGTTTGCACTAGTACTATCTAGTAGTCCTGAGGGATGGATTGTGATGTAACTCATTGATGTATTCCTAATCGTGGTTAGCAACTATATCTAGCGTTCTATTGGATGATTTGCATTGCTTAAAAGTAGGCAAGATACCGATTAAAACATTCGGTCATCCACATAAAGAAAGAGGTTGAATTTTCATTGATGAAATGTCGACTACTAATGAGTGCATCACATCAGCATCTCTAAGCACTGACGGCACTACTTTGACGTTTAATGCGTAAACGCTGTAGCCATCCCACAGCCTGCAACCCTAGCTGCTCAAGAGATGAATAAAGTGCCTTTGGCAGCAGCGCCATTGAATAGGCCGCAGCAAGTGTAAGGACAGTCCGGCTTGGCTCTCTGAGGATAATCGGCCAGTGAGTTGAGATTGCATCATTAGCCAACTTCACAGCCATTGGCGCATCCTTTAGACGGACCGCGCGACGGGCCAAGTAGCGAAGTTGAAATGCCCGAGCCGGTTTTTCCCACTGATCAACAAGATCGGGTGCATAGGCATGGGTTTTAACAATCACCTGCTCCCAAGACTGATACTGCTTCATAATCTGGGCCGATAGCCCCTCAGTATTGACGCGATAGAGGGTCAAAGCCTCTGGTATGCCTTCGATCTCCCAGGTTGTTTTAGCCATAATTCGGATCCAGCATTCAATATCTTCTGACTGACGCAAGTCTTCATCGAAGTAGAAGTTTTCTGGTTGGCCATGACGTTCATCAGAAAAGGCGATTGCATCCAAAACTTCTCGACGGATGACTGGGGCTGATCCATTGCCAATAGGATTACGGCATAGCAAATGACCGACAGAAATATCCGTTAACTTCGGCATTTGATAAATACCTAAAGACTCACCTTGAGCATCAATAAAGGCAGACCGGCTGAAGCTCAAACCAACCTTAGGCGAGGCATCTAAGTGCTGCACATGTTGTTCTAGTTTCTCTGGTGCCCAAAGATCATCAGAATCTAAGAAAGCGAGATAGTCTCCCTTTGCATTGCGAATTCCGGTATTACGAGCACCTGCTAAACCTCGGTTCTTTTGATGCACAATCTTGATGCGGGCATCTTGAATATTTTGGCAGATTTCTATACTGCGATCTGGCGACTCATCATCAACAATAATAATTTCAAAGTCTTTATAGGTTTGTGCCAGAACGGAATGGACAGCACCAGCGACATAATTTTCAACATTAAAGACTGGAATAATGACTGAAACTAATTTCATGTTACTCGACCATCTTACTTTGTATTAGTATGGGCATTTAAATATAGGAAAGAGACATCATG
>CALFCG010000154.1 GCA_937951315.1 uncultured cyanobacterium | reverse complement strand
TATCTGAACAAAGAAATTAACTGTAATGTTTTGTTAGAGAAAGTGAAGCCGTGCTCGATACAGGTGGTCATTCTGCTTGAAGTCACATCGTCTAGAATGACTAAGCTCGGGAGAGCATAAATAAGATTCAGTTGAGGCATAGCGAAAATGGAAAAGCATTTGCGGCTCAACCATATATTTCCGTTGGGCTCGATTTTTGCATAAGGTTTTTGAGCTCCCCAAGGCCGCGGTTGATGCGGCGGGTGACGGTGATGGGGCTAACACCAATATGTTGGGCGACTTCTTTCCTGGACAGGTGCTTAAAGTAGACGAGCTGGATGGCCTCACGGGTTTTCTCTTCTAATTGCGCTAGAGCCTGCTGCAATTCTGAACTCTCTTCGTCATTTATCTGTTGAATCTGAACATTGGCATCTACCAGAGCATCTCCTAGAGTGAGGCTTGAATCAGCCTGTAGTTGTTGGTTGGGAGAGAGGCGAGCATTGAGACTTAAGGGAATGCGATTGCAGGCTGCAAGTTGCACGGAGCGCCATTCATTCATGGATAAGTCTAGGGCCTCTGCCACTTCCCGTTCGCTAGGTTGACGACCAAGTTCCATCACCAGGTTTTGCTGAACTTTTTGGCCCTTGCGGTGAAGCTGTTGCCATCGACGGGGAAGACGGACTGTGTTGCCGCGATCTCGTAAAAAGTGAAGGATTTCCCCACGAATATAAGGTACGGCGAAGGAACTAAAGGCATACCCCTGGGTGGGATCAAAGCGTTCAATGGCAGTAATCAACCCTAAAGAGCCGCATTGCTCTAAATCTTCGTAGGGGATGGCACATTGATGGGCTAGGCGGTGTGCGATGGTCCGAACAAGGCCCATGTTGAGACGAACAAGTCGGTTACGCATTTGAACAGAAGGCTGATTTTTGAAAATAACCAGCAACTCCATTGTTTGTGATTGCAGGGAAGTTTGGTACGCCAATGTATATGCTCCTTAGCAATAGAGACGTTTGAGTCAGTTACTCTTTCTCGCTGCCAGCTAGGGTTCTTTAGCTGGCAGCCCTTTTTGTACTTCTCAGAAGTACAAAAAGGGCAAGACGCTTACTTCTCAGAGTTGCCAATTGTGAGCACTAATGACTCCTCCAAATGGGTGGTTTTGCCCTTATCCAAATGGATATATTTGTTGGTGGCTTTGAAGTGTATCAACCTCTATCGCATGTTTCAAAGCAACTGTGGCATGGAGGCAAGATGTTTCTTCTTGATGGGTGGAGGCAAGTGGATGAACGGTTGTATGCATAGGCTTGTTCGGGAAATCTGCAGGCAGGCTTCTGTGGGAGAGAGCAACAGGAATAACAAACCTGACCTAAATCTTTGTAGGAGTCCTCTCTACCCGACAGTCGCGATCTTGCCGCTTGAGTGATAAAAGGTTTCTAGACAACTGAGTGGTGATAATCAGACGTCGTCGCTACTCGTTTGTATAAAATCAATAGCACTCAGAGTGAGCTTTGATCAGAAGTAGCCTATTTCAGTTTTTCTAATGTCTGAATCGCAGCTTTGATGTGCCCATTGACGTTGAGCTGTGAACTAAAGATTTCCTGGACAATCCCCTTCTTATCAATAATATAGGTGACTCGACCGGGCAAGATCCCTAAAGTTGAAGGCACGCCATATTTCTTGCGGACTTGATCATTCTCATCACTCAGTAACTCAAAAGGCAAATTATGCGATGCTGCGAATTCTTTGTGGGATTCGACTGAATCAGAGCTAATGCCCACAACTTCTGCACCTAGTTTTTGGAATACCTCGTAGCTATCTCGGAACCAACAAGCTTCCTTGGTGCATCCAGGGGTATTATCTTTCGGATAGAAGTACAACACAACTGGTTTTTGTGTATATAGGCTCTCTAGTTTCACTGACCGACCCTTATTGGATCTCAAGGTAAAATTAGGTGCAGAATCTCCTACTTTGACAGCCATTTAGCTATTCTCTCTAACGCGTCACCTTTAAATGTAACGAAAAATGAAGCATTTCGTTACACTATTGATGAACGAGCGTCGACGGCTTTGTGAGGTGATGGATACATTCCTGCTGTTGTTCGCAATATCAGGCAACGGTCATATTTGTGCGATTTACGCGTCCTTTGAACCTCCTACCCCCTCTTTTACAAAAACTTGATGTCCGCACACGCAAGAATCTAGGAGTTCTGTTAGTCACCGGTTTCTGTTTTTGGGCGAGTCTAGGTTCGCAGCTTCCTGTCCTGCCTTTGTATATTGGTGAGCTGGGGGCTACTAAGCAACAATTGGGAGTGGTGATGGGGGCATTTGCCCTGGGGCTCCTTGGTTCTCGTGCTTGGCTAGGACGATTAGCTGATCAACGCAGCCGAAAAATTGTGCTGCAGATTGGGCTGGCTGTGGCGGCAATCGCACCGCTCTTTTATTTAAATGTGACATCTTTACCTCTCTTATTTGCTGTTCGGGCTTTCCATGGGATTTGCCTTGCGGCCTTTACCACAGCCTATACTGCGTTGGTTGTTGACCTTTCTCCCCGAAATCAGAGGGGAGAGTTAATTGGCTATATGAGTCTTGTGAACCCGATTGGTGTCATGCTGGGGCCGAGCATTGGCGGTTATTTACAGGCATGGGCAGGATATCTCCCGCTTTTTCTGCTGGCTTCAGGGTTAGCTGTTGTCGGTTTATTGGCTACCTCTACCGTTGATGAGGTTTTATCTCAAGAGGCTTTGCTGGCCTATCAGAGCGCTTCGAAGCAGATGTTCTGGGGGTTGTTGAGGTCACCCCGTCTGAAGATTCCGGCAATGGTCATGTTGTTGATTGGTCTCACCTTTGGGACGTTATCAACGTTTGTGCCGCTATTGATTCGTGAGACAGAGGTTGATTTGAATGCGGGTTTATTTTACTCTGTGGCTGCTATTGCAAGTTTTATCATCCGAGTCTTAACCGGCAAAGCCTCCGATCGTCTAGGGCGAGGACGGTTTATTTCTCTGAGTCTTTGCTTTTACGGTTTAGCGATGATTACACTTTGGTTAGCGCACACCAAGTTTGCTTTTCTAGTTGCCGGGATTTGTCAAGGATGCGGGAGTGGTACCTTGATTCCGATGATCGCAGCGTTGATGGCTGATCGATCTGAGGCTCATGAACGGGCTCAGGTCTTGAGCCTTTGCATTAGTGGTTTCGATGTTGGCATTGCCCTTGCTGGTCCCTGTTTGGGAACTGTTGCAACCTTAGCCGGTATTCGGCCCATGTTTGGTCTTGCCTGTGGGTTTGCTGGTTTTGCTCTGCTATTGTTTACGACAAGCAACAGCAAAGACCTCCGCCAATCGATTGCCTTTGCCTGGGGGCATGGTCCTGATGTCTATGCCCTGTCCTCTATCCAAGCCAAGAGATAAAGGCTTCAGCTTCGTGCTGAATGAAATTTTTAAGCTCAGGGATGTTGTGTTGAATTCCCATAGGCTGCTAAGTGGTCACGTTCTTCCACATATATCAGAAATGTCTTAAGAGGTCTGAAACCTTGTGCAGACGCAACGATCAAGAGTGTGTTAAGTTACGTTCACTTACTCTGGAGAAATAATAAACAAAGGGTAAGGTAATAAAAACCCCTAGCGGTGAGGCTGGGGGCGTCTAGTTATTTGGGAAACGCTGAGATTATTTCTGGCTCAATCTCTTTGTGGAGAGAGATACTCAAAAAGAGATTGAGCTGTTTTTAAATCTGCGTTACACCACAAGGGTTCCCAATTTTCTGACCGATCTAACAGGGAATTCAAGTTTTTTAGAAAAATGATTTTTTCCTGAGCAGCAAGGCTCCCAATTCATCTTGCCGCTCTCGTGCTTGAAGTCAAATCTTTGTCTGTCTGATGTTCTCCGATGCTCTAGATGAAAAAAGCTGACCCATTTACCTCTGTCTCTAATTTTCTCGGTTAGTACCTTGTAAATCAATAAAATGTATACAGCTGATGTGAAGGTGAAAAATTTTCTATTCGCCTTGCATCAAAACTTTTTTACCTTCTGATCCCTTTTGGTTTCCCCCTAAACTAGGGGGTTGCTTTGTTCCTGGGGAGTGACCAATTGTTTGTGGCTGGAACGATGAGAGAATCACCGTGCCCGAAGTGTCAATAACGACTGCACGAGCACGTCGTCCTTGTGTGAAGTCATGTAGTCTGCCATTCTCTTTGGCGTTAGCAATTAAGCGTTTAATTGGCAGTGACTCGGGGTTGATCACTGCAACTATCGAATTTCCTCGAATCATGTTGCGAAACCCCAGGTTAAATAATGCATTCCCCATAGAACCGATCTAAAACCCCAAAAATCCACCGAAGTACCTCTATAAGTATTTCTTTTAACAGATAAAAACATCATATCTCTCAGTGTGATTACTGATGCCTTCGTAAAGCTTGGTGAAGCAGCGAGTAGAGTGCAACGGCAGTCCCTATTAAGACCCTTTGTGAAAAAAGTGTGGGTGACTGATTTATCGTCTGTATTTTGAGGGAGAATCAAACTTGAGCTATATATCTCAAGTGTCAGTCTTTCATCAAGTCTCTGGAGTCGTCTCTCTCTTTTCTCGCGCAGTTTTTTGAGATGACATCTTTGATCTGAAAGATTCTTCGAGGCTTGAGATTTTGATTTCTTCTGTCCTTACCGAGAGATTTAACTCAGTGGAATGTGAAGCTCATCCTAAGTTGCGAAACCGCCTACTGCTTCGATTGTGTGGGCAGCAAAAGAACTTTCCTGCTCAACCGGTCGGAATTTTAGCGGTGGTGTGGCGAACCGATCTGCAGCAATACCAGCTGTTTATTTGGGAATTGCGATCTCCTCTCTCCTCTCTTTTGTTTTCGACCTATATTCACTGTTATGAAAGTGCGGTAGAGCTGGAGCAACAGTTTGAATTAAGTGAGGCTCTAAGGCTTCGACCGTTCGGATCTATGGAGGCGATGGAAGAAATTATCCGGTCTCATCAGCTCCGAGAGAGAGTTGCGCTAGCGCAAGTTTAGGGTGGAAATCTTGCAAGGCTGCGGGAAACCTCCTTTCGTGTTGGAGAAGGATACTCGTGTGGTTATGGATCGCTGCGATAGGGTCGATGGGTATAGTACTTCGGAAATGAATCAAGGCGAATATGAAGCCAAGAGACTCCTAAGCCTGAGGTGCTGACCCAGAGGGGGGAATCATTAGCTTGCTCTAGATGTTGTGAGATGGAATGCCCCAGTTGTTCCCAAAGTGAATGTGCTTGGCTAGGCGGTGCATTGCGGACAAAGGTTGCAATGTGAGGATAGATGGTGGGTGGTCCCACTAGGCAAGGAACTACAAGTAGCGCATCGCCCCCGAGATTTGGAAAGAGGCAGATTTCGGTGCCGGGCACCTGGGACCCAAGCTGCTGTGAGAAAGGGGCTGGGTTTGCCACGATGTTGTCTAGGGCAGGGGCATTGACCAATACACATTCCCAGGGTTGCAGTTTCCTACTTTGGGTGATTTGAGGTGTTTCCCAGAAAAATGCAGGGAAGGGAGATTGTGCCAATGCCAGCGTTGTCAGATTGCGAAAGTCTTCGTCATTTTGCCAAAGAGAACCGACCTGCTCCCAGTTGAGGAACAGATCAGGTTCACTTGTTGTGGTTACCTTTAGCTGGAGTGTTTGTTCCTGAGCCAAGGGCTGGCAGTAGGCCAAATAATGACCTTTGGGTGATTGCGTGAACCTTTGGAGCTGTCTTGACATGCTGATACTTGTTCTGAAGATGTATCTTTATGCTCCAAAATTATCAGCATGTACATTGATATGTATTGATTAGGGCATAAAGATACTTGAACCCCATGTCTGTAGCAGAAGGACTGTTCTAACTTAGCCGGGTACTGTTATATTTCACGAATTTGATGTAATGAAATGAAGCAGGCCGAAAGCTAAGAGTTCTCAATACCTTTACTGTTTATTGAGTCCCCAGTCATAGCCAAGATACTTGACCTCGTAATCGCCCTGTTCCAAATATGCTTTATCTTCTTCGTTTAAATAGTTGGTAATAAAGTTGAGGACGGCTCGCTCTTTTTCTCCACCGCTAAACTTTCCTTCTACCGCATAGCTAGCCTTCCAGTCATCACCGTACCAGTCAAAGATTTTTGATAAGTAGACTTTCTTTTCCTCACGGTCAATTCTGAAGCCACTTTCAGGACGTGCCAGCCAAGTTTTCACCTGATCTTCAAGTTGCGCTTCAATATTCTCGCTGGTGTAAGGTTCGTTGCGGAGGATAGGGCAGCTGATGGCGGCGCAAACTAAAGCTGCATGGATCCGAGGCTCATTAAATTCTTTACGGATCGTGTCGTGCTCAATATTGTTGAGTGTCTTTTGCTCACCGGCAATATCAAATTTCGTAATATCCCATGCGCCTGTGATTTTGCGGATGCCCTTAATGGGTTTTTGATCAATGATGGTTTGCAGCGTGAAAGAATTATAGGCATTCATTAAAAAGGCGAGTTTCTCAGGCTCACTCCAACCGGCATAGACATCGGCAGGAACGGCTGCAACGGTGGCATTGAAGCGATCTAATGCTTCTCGATCTTGCTGGAGGGCTTCGTAGTTGACCAAACCTTCGTCATCAACGTGAGCGGCTAGGGCTGTGGCGTAATCTTCATAGGAAAAAGGCTTCCCTGCCTTGATGTTGCTAACCACTTGTGAAGAGGCCGGTTGCTGCAGTTGATTTTCAAGGACAGGCACGCTGCAGCCAATCAGGAACATGCCGGGTATAAGGATAAGGGAACGCAGTTTCATAATCAATTTTCCGAATCAGTCACATTGTATCTATGAACAATAAAACTCGATCTATCTGAGTATTTAATGAAAGAACACTGGGCCAAGGTTAAACCTTTTGTGGATGAGCAGAACTAAGGGAGGGAATTTGGGGTTTGAATGTTTGCTGTTTCAAGGTCCATAACCATCCCAGAATATAGGGCAACCAAAGTATTGTGCGCTCGATATTTGAAAGGAACCAGGAGGGATCATCTTGTGCCACGATGCGAAAGGGCAAAACAAAATAGATAAAGACGGATAGACTCACAAGACGTGTTCCCCAGTTGCGGCTCATGACTGAGAAGGGGACAAGCCAGGTGAAGTACCAGGCATGAACAATCGGAGAAAGAATGAGCAATATCCCCAGGAAGAACTCTGTAAATTGTCCGAGCGTGCGTGATTTTAAGATCAACCAGAGCCCAACGCCCCCGAGTGGGATGAGATAGGTCCAGTTATTCCACCGAAGCGTATCAATGTTTCCGAGTAAATAGGGGATGAGTTCGGCACTGCGACCATGGGTCACAAAGGTGGAACTGGTCGGGACAAGTGGACAGGTACCGTCTAGGCAAAAGGGGATGGCGGTAAGCACCATGGGCAGGCAGGCACAGAGGATGATTATCGGTATCCACCAAAACCATTTTTTCCGCAATGCGCGCCAGGCTAAGAAACTCAATATGGGGAGAGACATCCACTTGATGGCAATGCTGATGCCCAAGAGGAGGGCGCTGATCACAACTTCTTTTGGGACTTGAAGGGGGTGTGGGACTTGAAGGGGGGATTGAGGGGCAGGCGGGTCAAACCAGAGCCATGCGGCCACGAGGGGTAAGATAAACCAACTGTCGTAATGTCCACCACCGGCAAAGGAGTACAAGATAATTGGATTCCAGGCATAGAGTAGGGTTCTTGCATTGCCAAAACGGTGCCTGAGTAAGCCGCAGATGAGGAGATCCGCTAGGACAAAGCCAATTTTGAATAGTATGACGGTCGTTGAAATGGCCGCCAATCCACGAAATCCCCACTGGGTTAGAGGGGGATAGATGGCTGACACATCTAAATGATTGATCATAGACCACCAATCTGTGCGGTGCTCTATGAGGGCTTCGGCATTGGGAGCGAGATGAAAGGGGCTGAATCCTAGATTTTGGATATGACCTTCCCAGAGGTAGCGCCAGATATCATCACCGGGCTTCATAGGCAGCAGTAGAAGTCTTGCGGCGACTGACACGGCCCAAAACCAGATTGCACTTAATCGTTTAATGAGCCAAGAGAGAATAAAGCCCGAACCCAGCACGATAACTCCGAGGTTAAAGCGGTTAAAGGATTCGACACTGGAGAATCCACCATGGGGGGCGATAATGGCACAGCCCGCGATCAGTAAGATTGTGCTGAGCCAAAGCCAAACGGGATGCGATTTTTGAGGCAAGATGGAGGGCTCTGAAGGGGGGAGCTGAGCACGACGACTGTACAGTTGTCCCAAGGTGCTGAGAATGACGATGCCTGCTTGAATGCTGCCAGAAAGGGTTCCAGAAATTTTTGAGCGCCCGCCCAATCGGCGGCGATATCCCACGGGCAGCTCACGGATGCGCAGACCACACTCAATGGCCCGCACCTGCATTTCGACGGTCCAGCCAAAGCCGCGATCTTGCATTTGTATTTCATCTAGGGCCGATCTCCGAATTAGGCGTAGGGGACCGAGATCGTGATATCGGTGCTTCCAGCCTAAGGCAATCAGACGCGTGGCTAGCTGGTTGCCAAACCCCTGGGTCGCTGTCATGGCAGCGCGCCCGGCTGGGGTGGCACGGCGATCACCTACGATGAAATCAAACTCGGCTCTCTGAGCTAGAAACTGGGGTAGCTCACTGAGATCGTCACTGCCGTCACCGTCGCAGAAAAAGATCCATTCGATGTGATTTGGAATATTTTGTAGACCTTGCCAACAGGCCTGTCCATAGCCAGGGATGGGCTCTCTAACGACTTCGGCTCCGGCTTGAGTTGCGATCGCAACACTGTCATCGGTACTGCCATTATCCACCACTCGCAGGTTGCAGAGACCATGGGACTGTAAATCTTGAAGGACCCCTTTGATAGTGGATTCTTCATTCAGGACTGGAATAATGACCAGAATATTATTGAGGTTGTTCTGATCTGTGGTCATAGTTGAGAAATTTCATTCGTATTTGATAGACTAATTGGCCCAGAGCAGAATTGGCTTATTTTTTGCTGAGAAATCGCGGTGAAGGGTACTCAATATGAACCAATTTTTTCTCTAAAGTGCCCCAAATTCGAATGAATTGAAAAGAGACGTGTGATTGAGATTACTGCCGCGCATCGAACGGATCACTGCTGAGACCTTGAATATCAAAGACAGTAGATATTGAGATCAGCAAAGGCAAAGGGGATAGCCCTTCAAGGCTCAGGTCCGCTTCACTTTTGCCGTCATCTCAAGGCTTGGCCGAGATTGCCCCACAAAGGGAATCGCCCGGCGTTCATCTATAGGGATCGGTGACACCCATGGCACAACTTTATGGCAATAGCACAACTTCAACGACTCCGAATCAGCGGGAGTATCGAGCCAAAACCCAAGCATATTGGCTCAAGGGTAAGCTAACGGCTGATGAGATTATATTTTTAGAGATCGAACGACGCAGGCTCGAACTCAAGCCTGATGAAGCCAATGCGATTGCCGCTGAGGTCAAACGATCGGCGCGTCAGGCGAAGGCAACACGCTGGGGCATGTTGAGTATTTTCCTTTTGGGGCTTGGGACGATGTCCCTTCTGTTGCAGCAGGCACCTGTCTCGAGTCGTCAGGCGCTGCCTTCGGTGACACAGTCTGTACCTTCTGGTGTTGCCCCCAGCAATACATTCACTGCCAAGGATCAGGGTGGGGATACGCTAGCAAAGGCTCGGCAAATTGTTGAGCAGAAAGGGGATTTTGATGTTGCGATCGCAACTGCCACTCAGATTCCCAACAATAGCCTGCTTTACCCTGAGGCCCAAATCCAGATTCTCCATTGGCAGCAGCAGAAATGGGAGGTTCAGAATGCTGCCTATCTGCGCATGAAACAAGCCCATGCAGAAAAGAACTGGCAGACAGTCATCGATATTGCGACGACTGAAATCCATCAAACCCAGTATTGGCTGAACCGTCAGGGCGTGATGGAAATGCTGAGTGAAGCTAAATCAGAACTCCTCAAAGCAGAGAAGTCTTAGGTGTGGTTAAAACAACACATCAAAATATTCACCCTGAAAACGGATGCTTCAGCTTGCATCCGTTTTCAGGGTGAGTACGAGTCTAGATAGCAATCAAGACTTGTCTCGGACTCGACTCTGACCCATTAGAGGCGCGCTAAACGTTCTCCTAGGATCTCGACTTGTTTCTCTGCTTCTGCCAAAGCATTCCGCGCACCCTGCACGACCTCTGCTGGAGCTTGATCGACAAACTTTGAGTTTTTCAAACGACCAGAGAAGGACTTCACTTCTCCTTCTGCCTTTTTGAGATCTTTCTCAATTTTGGCTTTGAGAGCCGCCACATCTACAACGCCACTGAGAGGTACTAAAACTTGAACGGTGCCCTCAACGCCAACAATGGTTTGTGTCAGTTCTCCTTCTAAAGCCGGCGTAATACTTAACGTCTCTACCCGGCTGACATCCTTGATATAGGTTTGGCCTGCGGTCAGGGCTTGGCGTTCTCGCTCGCTTTCACTTTGCAAGATTACCTTGATGGGCAGACTGGGTTTAATATTGGCCTCAGCCCGAAGGTTCCGGATAGTGCGAATAATACCTATTAATAGCTCAAACTGCTCTTCCGTGACGTTATCGGTAAACTGTAGCGCTTCCATAGAAGATGCTGTAGGTGTCTCAGCTGCAGGTAATACAGCCTCCGATGTTTCAGCGACTGGTAAGGCTGGAGTGTCAATAATGACTGGAGCCGGTGCGACCTTTTTTCGCCACTTATTGACGGTTTCAAGGGTTTCCTTCCGCTGTTCTTTCCATAGGAGTTTCTGGTAGGCAAACTGGAGAATGGCAATTAGACCCGCTAACTGCAACAGAGGTTTTGCTAAGGGGAGGTGATTGATGGTTGTGAGGACTGAGTTGGCAATTGTTGTTCCCAATAGACCGGAGCCGAGAAGGAGTAACGTAATCATCCCTCTACGGTGCTTACCGACAAACCGGGCGATCTCTTCTGGAATGGCAAGAATACGTTCGGCAATCACCTGCCAGTCTTGTGAACTTAGCTTTTCTTTCGGCGTTGACCTGTCCATCGGAGTCGTTAAACCCGCCGAACCACCAGCGGCCAAGCTGATGTCAGATGCCGATGCCTCAAACGCAGCTTTCGGGGGGGTTGCTACCGCATCTAACTGCGTTGTCGCGACTTCTGGGTAGTGTTGAGAAGCGAGATATTGACCCAACTCGGCTTGTGTAAGGGTCTGCCAAATCTCTTCGGTAATGTGAGGCATGAAGGGATGCAATAGTTTAAGCGTTCCTTCCAACACAAACGCCAGTGTTTGCTGGGCCACTCGATGAGAGGCCGTGCCCGGTTCACGCAGGCGGGGTTTGACTAATTCGATATACCAATCGCAGAAGTCACCCCAAATAAACTCATAGAGAGACTTAGAGGCTTCACCCAAGCCATAGGAGTCCACCTGATGGCGCGTTTGGGCTACTAATCGGTGAAACTTAGACAGAATCCAACGATCTGCCAGTTCCAGATCATGCAACGCTGGATAGCCTAGCTCAGCAGGTGTCTGATTCTCCAGGTTAATCAGCACAAACCGGGATGCATTCCAGAGCTTATTGGCAAAATTTCGGGAGGCCTCTACAGAGGATGATTCATCTGTTTTGCGATTATAGTCTAGGCGTATGTCCTGCCCAGCCCCCGCCACTTCTCGAATCAGGGTATAGCGCAAAGCATCCGTTCCGTATTTGTCGATTAACACTAAGGGGTCAATACCGTTGTTCTTTGACTTGGACATCTTCTGGCCCTTTTCATCCCGGACCAGACCGTGGATATAGACATCCTTAAAGGGCATCTGCTGGGTGAAGTGAGCAGACATCAGCGTCATTCGCGCCACCCAGAAAAAGATGATGTCAAAGCCTGTGACTAAGGTACTTGTTGGGTAGTACGTCGATAGATCGGCGGTTTCTTCTGGCCAGCCCATGGTTGAAAAAGGCCATAGTCCTGAAGAGAACCAAGTATCTAAGACATCTGGATCCTGCTGAAGCTGAACCCCCTCACCAAACTGTTCTTTGGCTTTATTCCATGCTTCGGATTCATCATGGGCCACGATGAACGGAGTGTTCTCTCGGACCTCACCGTCGGTTTCACTGATTGCATACCAGGCTGGAATCTGATGTCCCCACCAAAGTTGACGCGAGATGCACCAGTCACGTAGATTCTCCAGCCAGTCTCGGTAGACCTTTGTCCAACGGTCCGGCACAAAATTAGGAGACTGTTGCTCATTGAGAAACTTGAGTGTGTCCTCGGCCATGGGCCCTGTTTTCACAAACCACTGGGTTGAGATTAAGGGCTCAACGGGAACTTTGCCGCGATCGCTATAGGGCACACTGTGACTGTAATCTTCGGTTTTGACTAAAAAACCATCATCCTCTAATCGCTGGATGACATTCTTACGGGCCTCGAAGCGATCTTGTCCTTCAAAGGGGCCGGCATTTTCGTTTAGCTTGCCGTCCTTATGCATGATGTTGATCAGTGGCAAATCATGGCGCTGCCCCATGGCAAAGTCATTGGGGTCATGGGCAGGCGTTACCTTTACACAGCCGGTTCCAAACGCCGGGTCTACATGTTCATCAGCAACCACTGGAATCTCTCGATCCATAATCGGTAGCTTCAGCGTCTTACCGATCAGTTCTTGATAGCGCTCATCATTGGGATTCACGGCCACCGCTGTATCACCCAGCATGGTCTCAGGGCGAGTGGTTGCCACTTCCACAAAACCTTCTCCCTCTGTGAGAGGGTAACGAAAGTGCCACAGGTGGCCAGCGACTTCTTGGTTTTCTACCTCTTGATCGGATACTGCAGATTGACTGGCTGGACACCAGTTGACCATATAGTTTCCGCGATAAATTAGGCCTTTGTCATACATGCTAACGAAGGCTTCACGTACGGCCTTTGATAGCCCTTCGTCCATCGTGAACCGCTCCCGCGACCAGTCCACCGAAACACCCAAACGCCGCTGTTGGTTAACAATCTTGCCACCGGATTCAGCTTTCCAGGCTTTTGCTTTTTCTAGGAAGGCATCGCGACCAATTTCGTAACGTGTCTTGCCTTCAGCCTGGAGCTGTTTTTCTAAAATAGAATGCACCGCGATACTGGCGTGATCGGTTCCAGGGAGCCAGAGGGTATTGCGACCCAGCATTCGGTGATAACGGACGAGCACATCAATTAAAGCACTCTCAAATGCATGGCCCATATGCAGACTACCGGTCACATTGGGCGGTGGAATCACGACGCAATAGGGTTCACCCTCATGATTGGGGTCAGCGGTAAACACCCCTTTGCTTTCCCATATTTCCTGCCACTTGGCTTCAGTGCTGGCAGGATCGTATTGACTGGAAAGGGTCGGCGCAGTGGCAATCATAAACAGGTTTTAGGCGAAGCGTATCCTAATGATTTTGCCATATTCATGCTGAGGAAAACGGATAGAAGCGATTCCGATAGGACGACTCTTTTCAGGGAGGTCTCGTCTTCTCATTTTTCTTTCAGCAAACCCCCTGTCCAAACTCATGAAACCGATAGACTGCACCCAGATTGGTTTCACGGTTGCCTCAGCCAGCGATTTTAATATCAAGCTATAGACGTTGGAAAACAGCAATGGGGAATCAAAAACTTCAATCAGTGGCTTTACTGGCGAGCATGTCTTTGCTCGCAGGCGGCGCTGTGATTAATCCTGCAATGACAGCCCTGTCATTCGCCGCTCAAGAGGCTCATTCAGAATCACTTCAGTTTCGCTCAACCTCGCAGGCGATTGAGGCTCGTCCCACATACTATTTCACGCTGAAGAATCCTCGACAGGCGGCAGCCATTAAGGCCATTCGGATTGTTCAAACTGAAAACGCGGAAGTAGTGCAGTTTCAAAATGATTCTCTGCAGGCGTTTACAGGGCTTGAACCTAAGAAGAACAACAATAGAGTGCTCATCTCTATGGGTGGTCCTTCAAAAGCAGGAGCTGTGACGATTGCCTTTGCCAAACCAGTGCAGCCCGGTGAAACGGTGACAATCATGGTGAAACCTCAACAAAACCCTCGCATCGGTGGAACTTACCGGTTTGGTGTCATTGCTTTTGCTCAACCCTCCGATTTCACCGGCCGTTTTTTAGGCTTTGGTCAACTTAATGTTTCGGCAGAGAAATAAATAAAGAACTGTTGAGTTCTCTCAGCGTGATCAACGTAGTAAAAATCTCTGGGAATTATAAATTTATGAGAGTAGGTGCTTGTTTCAGTATGAATTCAGGCGTTTCCTTTCCATATTTCGCAATTAATGGTGCTAAGCGATGTTTCTTGAATATGGTTTCAGTTCCCTATGGGATTGTGGAAAAATGATCTATGGATGGCTCAACGGAAATACTCAAGCCTGGGTTGATCAAGAGAATATTGATGATGAACCCAGACCTCTGACCTGCACAGATGCTTTACTCCTGCTGAATATCGGACAATCCCATAGAGCCTCAAATTTTACTTACTTTGAGTTTGATCAATTTATTGACGATGGGGCTTCAGAGGCTGAGTTCTACTGTGATTTTGACGACTAGCTATTATGAAATCGTTTTTGACTCAAGGCGTTGAAAACTGATAGGCCTGAGAATCTTTCTCTTTGCTAGTCTCTCTAGATCTCATTTTTTCTCTCTGAGTATGCCTGATATTTAATGACGAACTTTCTTGCTTCTTCAAGTGTCTCAGGATAAGGCACTGAATCAGGATACTGATTACCAACACGAATCTTTTGAAACCGAAAGCCGTGATCAAATAGAAATCGGACTTTCTCCCATTGCTTTTTATCGTTTTTTTTGGGCGGCTTAAAATGCCGACCCATATTGTATGCAATCTCGCCGCAATTAGGACAAGTGAGTTGGGAGGGATACTTATTCGGTGGTGCTTTACCCAATGATTTTTTGAATGACTTCTGGCATGTGAAGCAAGCAAAAGCCATATTGTACGGAGTCATTAGTTGTTTCTTCTTGAGCGCAAATGGCTACCTGACATTACTGGATAGGGTTTCAATCTCTGTGAGAGCTTACCCTTGTTTTTAAGTTACAGCAGATCGCAGTATTGTGTGCCACATCAAAGACG
>CALFCG010000153.1 GCA_937951315.1 uncultured cyanobacterium | reverse complement strand
GCCGGTGCCGGTGCATCGCTTGGGGCGGGGCACCTCAGGACTGGTGTTGTTGGCGCGGTCGGCTGTGGCCAGATCGGAGTTGAGTCGACAAATACGCGATCGCAAACTCCAGAAAATCTACCGCGCTTTGCTTGGACCGAGTGACTTGCCCGAACAGCTTACGATTGAGCAACCCATCGACAAAATTCCCCATTCCTTTTTAGGGCATATCTACAGTGCGACCCCCGACGGTAAATATTCCCGGAGCGATGTGCGGGTGCTGCAGCGGACAGATCAATCTACGTTAGTGGAGGTCTCAATCTTGACGGGGCGTCCCCATCAAATTCGGATTCATTTAGCGGCTGTTGGATTTCCGCTTGTGGGTGACCCACTCTATGGGGTGGGAGGGTTGCCGTCGCCGGAGACTAAAGCAGTGCCGGGAGATTGTGGGTATCATCTCCATGCTGTGAAATTGGGATTTATACATCCGAGAACACAAGATTCGGTCACGATAGATTGTAGGCCCCCAAACATATTGTGTATCAGTTAGGGGTTTTGTTAATTTGGGAATTTTCTACAACCTTAGTTTGAGATATTTCGACTTTCGTGTAAGCAATGATGTGGGTTCATTGAATGATTGCCAATATATTCTCCTAACCTAGAGTCTTCAAGAAGGCCTCATACGCTTTTCGCAAGGGTTGGTGAATTTACTTGCAATCAGCAAGCATGCCTGAGCGGCTGAAAGATCTGCTGTGTATAGGTCTAAAAAGTATTTTAGGGATAACTATTTATATTTTTAGAACGTAAAAAATGTCAGAAAAGCAGACATTATTGGTAATACTGATCTCCATCAGGGTTGTCTGGCATAGAGACCTTGTATTCAGTAGTGTTTAGTAAATTAAATTGCAATTATTAACTAAGTTTTGTCTGAGTTTAAACGCATGAATGTCTCTCAGAAGATGAATTTGCGGCGCAGAGCTTTTCTCAAGAAGTTGGGTTTTGGTTGCTTGGGATTGGGTTTCGTGAGTTTGTGGAATGGCTGTAGCTTGCCTGGCTCGGGACCACCAGCAGTAACTGTTAATGCGAAGGGAAAGGTTATTAAGCGTAAGGCTGTTTCTGTAGAGTCCTTTGTGGAGGATTTAGGGAATGGCTTGGAGTTAGAGATGGTTGAGATTCCGGCGGGCAAGTTCATGATGGGGTCGCCTGAGGCTGAGCTAGAACGTCTGGATGCAGAAGGGCCACAGCATGAAGTGACAGTATCGGAGTTTGCGATAGGACGGTTTGCAGTCACTCAGGCACAGTACGAGGCGGTGATGGGTGAGAATCCGTCCCACTTTAAGGGGGCTCAGCGTCCGGTGGAGCGGGTGAGTCGGTATGCTGCCCAGAAATTTTGTCAGCAGCTGAGTCAGAAGACTGGGCGGGAGTATCGTCTGCCGAGTGAGGCGGAGTGGGAATATGCTTGCCGGGCTGGAACGACAACGCCGTTTCATTTTGGTGAGACGATCACCTATGAGTTGGCGAACTATTTTAGTACCTCTACCTATGCCGATGCACCACTCGGTGAACAGTATCGTGCGCAGACGATGGAGGTGGGTAGTTTTCCCCCCAATGCCTTTGGTTTGCATGATATGCATGGCAATGTGTCGGAATGGTGTGCAGATAGATGGCATAACAACTATGATGGGGCACCTGAGGATGGTTCTGCCTGGATGACAGCGATGGCCTCTTCTTGGACAAAGGTGGATCGCAATGTGAGGTGTGTGGTTCGCGGGGGGGCTCATAACAATCCTCCTCGACAATGTCGTTCTGCGTTCCGTAGCCGACTGTACCCCGATGAATACAACACCAATATTGGTTTCCGTGTGGTCAGTGTTGCACCCGTGTGAGTGTGATACAGAGGAGGAGGGGCATGGATAAAGACTGGTGGGGTGGGTTGAAAGGTGTTGAGCAAGCCTTTGCAGCGGGAACAAGACTAATATTATTCCTATGCGTTACCCACAACTATTGAAATTATTGTGACGTGTACTTCTCAAGTCTCCATAATTAGTGGAGAGTTATTTTTAATCCCTAACATCAGGTGAGGGAAACATCATGCAAACTTGGGCAGCCCAAGAACTAAGGGCATCGAACCTCGGTGATGCTCGTCTCGACAGACGCTTGGTGTCAATACAAAACTAAGCCACCCCAAAGTCCACCGACCCTTGAGCAAGTGGTGTGTTGGGTAGCCCCATTAGGTGGATTCCTGGCCCGAGAACATGATGGTAATCCAGGGGTAAAAACGCTGTGGAGAGGACTGACAAGACTCCATGATATCGCCAATACTTGGAGGATCACTCATGTGTGAAAACTCACCATAGAAGGGCTTTTACGACTTATGGGTAAGGCATAGAATATTATCCCTGTCGTAAAATCACAGAGTTAATCACAGAGTATTTATCAATGTTGAACTCCAGAAGTTTCACTCAATGCCCTAGTGCCAGCACCATTGTCTGCATGACTTTCCTGTTGTTCACGATTGGAGGGTGCTCTGCGGCCAAGCCTCCAGAAACCTTGTCACCAACTGCAAACAGTGTGGCATCCGAAAAGACGTCCTCCATCACGAGCAGGCGAGGTGTCGAGGAAACATCACCATCCCCCAGTGATTTAGGGACTAACGAGGCTTCACCCGCGCCTATTGATATCACGACTGAAAGTACTTTAGCCAAAGCAGAGCAGGGCCAGGAGATTCCTGAACCGTTTCATGGTGTGTGGAACTCTAATTTAGAGCAGTGTGGTTCGCAGGCTGGTGACACTAGGCTTGTGATCGACTCTCAACGGATTCAGTTTCATGAAAGCGAAGGGCTTTTTCAAGATATTTCGATTGATGGGGAGCGCAACCTGACTGGGAAGGTTGAGTTATCTGGTGAAGGCGAGACTTGGCTGAGTGATATCGATTTTCAGCTTTCGGACGATCAAAAGACTCTGACGCTGAGCATCGATGGCAGTCGGTCTGTTCGCTATCGATGTTCAAAGGCTGACGATTTAGCTAAGACAGAGCAGGGCCAGAAGATTCCTAAGCCGTTTCAAGGGGAATGGAACTCTAATTTAGAGCAGTGTGGTTCGCAGGCTGGTGACACTAGGCTTGTGATCGATGCTCAACGGATTCAGTTTCATGAAAGCCAAGGGCTGATTCAAGATATTGCGACGGATGGGGAGCGTAAACTGACTGGGAAGATTGAGTTATCTGGTGAGGGCGAGACTTGGCTGAGTGATATCGATTTTCAGCTTTCGGACGATCAACAGGCTCTCACTGCGATTACCGATGGTAGTTCGTTTGTTCGCTATCGCTGTTCATAATGGGCCGCATCAATAATTCGTGGCTATTTCATGAGACCTCTTTAGAGGGGGATAATTATTGTCTGTGATGGTAGTCAGCCAGTGGTAGTCAGCCAGTGCAATAGTTCATTGCCTTTAATTTGTGAGGTTTATGCCGTTTTGACAAAGGGGATCAGGTGCAGCATGTAATCTCTTTTGCCAATGGGGACACCCAACCCGCGAAGAATGTCGTAGGCTGTGACCATATGGAAATAGAAATTTGGAATCAAGAAGTCATCTAAATAGGCGCTACCCGACAGCTCGAAGTAAAGACTCTGTCCTAAATCTATGCGCGAAACTTCATCCAGCTTTGCGTCGTCAACATTGATTCCCGTAAGAAGTGTTTTCGTGTTTGCAATGTGTTCGTATGCCTGCGAGAGAGAGGTGACCTCTGCATCTAGATTATTGGCAGGCTTGTTGTCACACCACAGCGTAAAGTTGCGGGGTTGGTTACAGGTGAAAGCTATCTGTGTTCCGAAGGGAAGCATGTCATCTACAATGCGCTCCTGAAGGAAAGCTTCGCTATCAGAGAAATGAGTCTGGGCTGTCTTCAGGAGATGTTCAAGTGTTGTTAAGCGGCTTTCGAACAGAGTTTTGATTGAATCAATATTCCGACTTGGCATTTGATGATTCCTCAAGACTGAATTTCTTGAAGTCTATCGATATATAGGACGGCTTGCAGCCTAACGCTTTCCAGATCTGGCTGTGGCCAAATTCTTGCAGAACATCTCTAAGCCTGCTGACAAGACCGCGCACAGATGCTCTATTTCGTCTGAGGTCCAAGAAGGTTGATACTGTTGTCCCTCGGGGGTGATGGCAGGGTGATTATTGCCAAAGAATATCTTGTCGTAAATGACTTGATTGGCTTTATCAACTGCTTCAAAAGCGGCTTGGTCTTTTTCTACGGAGTTGTAGATATCTGTGAACAGATTCCAAGCGGTCAGTATTGGGTCGCAATCTAAAGTGTCAGCAGAGGGCTCCTTAAGCCAGTTCAGTACCCAGTCAAGATTGTGTAGTGCTGGTAGATCTTGAGGGCTGATCGCGAGCCAATTATCTAAGTTGTACTCCTGGAGAGTCTTCAGATCTGTAAATGACAGGATGCGTTGATCCGGGCTAAGAATAACTCTGTCTTTTGAGCTGGAATCGATATCTGTTATCCACAGTAAGTATTGCTGGACAGCGCTGAGTTGATACCTCAGTGCGTAATACTGCATATGCATAATCCCGACCTTCGAGACATAAAGGTTAATTGTAAGAACAGCAGTGCTTCCCTCTGGACGGGGGGGATTTTTTCCGTCAAGAACTTGATGTTTCTGACTACAGTTAGAACCTTTTGTCTCCTGCCATTTATTTGAATAGTGGCTGGCATGAAATCGATGGAGGTCTTGTCTTGTTTATGGTTCAGACATAAAAAGCAGCTAGGAGCCTGAACCTACTGACAATTGGCTTGAGGAGCGGTCTGTCCCAGCAAGGTTTTCACTGCAAATGGCTCATCCATAACAGAGGGCTGTACCGTAATTTCGGTAGCATCAGGCGGTGATTGAAAATCACCCCAGGCATTCAGCCGCCAAAGATTGGGAGCCATCTCACCGCCAAACTTTTTGTCTAAACAAAAGGGAAACGTATCCCCATGAACCAGTAAAACAGGCTTAGCAGGCTGACCCTGTTCTCGGAAGTTCGCTGCCAAGCGCATGAGCTGATCACGGAAATTAGCAAAGGCATCACAATTCATCCGGTGGTATGCAGTGCAGGCCCCACTCCCGTCAGGATTTGTCACATCGGCTTGCACCGTCACCACCAACGCCTGAGCCTCCTGTGCTGCATCAAAAGCCTCCTGCAGCCACACCCGATTTGACTGATCGCGGGCTTCAACCAGCGAAAGTGCTAGTTCAGGATCATCCAGCAGTATTTCCTGACGACCATTGTTCGTTCCCAGCACATGGAGCGTCGTAAACACCACATTATTCTGCTGCCAGCGAGCATTCTCCGGAAAATTCGGTTGACGTGCATAGGCCCAACTTTCGGGCAGATCCAAAGGCTGATCAAAAAACAGCCGACGCATCAGATCGAGCTGCGTTAACTCTGAAGCCGGTTCTTTCAGAAAAGGCCGATCGCAGTCCGTCCAATCGTTGTCACCAGGCGTATAGAACACGCGCCCCGGCAGCAACCCATAAATCTGATCGCGGCGGGCTGTAAACAGCGACTCCGAACAGGTTTCCCCGCCTCCTTTGAAGTCACCATAATGAACCACAAAAGGAACCTGGGAAGTTGCAATAGCATCTCTAATCTCCCCATCCAAGGCTTGTCGTTCCTGGGGGGAGTAGGGCATATCTCCCACCGCCACAAACCGGAAGCTCTGAGCCTGAGCGTGTGTCGGTAATAAAACGCCCAAACACAGGAGCGATAGTCCAAACTTGTGAACCAATGCTTGCATGATGGTCTCCTTCATTTTGCGTCCCCCTCTTTTCTTGATCGGCTGCACAACTGAAGCCACCCCAGAGGTGCGAACGGCACCACCTGATTCGCTACACTGAGGAAACTTTGAACCGCTGAACGATTATGGCGCGATTTCTCCATCTTGCGGATGTTCATCTCGGCTACAGCAAATACGATAACCCCGAACGCACCAAAGATTTTTTCTATGCCTTTCAAGATGCCCTAGATCGTTACGCCATCCAGGAAAAAGTTGATTTTGTTTTGATTGCCGGTGACCTCTTCGAGCAGCGTCAGATTCTACCCGCCGTTCTCAATCAGGCCCAGATTTGTCTCAACCAATTGACCGAGGCTAATATCCCTGTGCTCGCCATTGAAGGCAATCATGATTACGAACCCTATGGGTCGCGTACCAGCTGGCTCCGGTATCTCTCCAGTTGGGGAAAGCTGATTTTACTCAAGCCCGATAATGAAGAAGTCCTAGAACCGTGGGATTTCGAGAATAAACGTGGCAGCTACATTGACCTAGACTGTGGCGTTCGGGTGATTGGCTCCCGCTGGTATGGCGCAACTGCCCCACTTGCGATCGCAAAACTTGCCCTCAGCATTGAGCAACTTCCCCCCGGTCCCGATGCCACCGTGATGATGTTCCACCACGGCCTTGAAAACTATGTGGCCCGCTACAAAGGCTCCCTCAGATACCAAGATTTTGCCCCCCTCAAAGAAGCCGGAGTCGATTATTTAGCCCTTGGCCACATCCATCAGAATTACGCCGTTGAAGGCTGGATTTTTAACCCCGGTTCCACCGAAGCCAATAGCGTCATTGAGAATCAAGAGCAAAACCCACGCGGTGTTTATCTAGTAGATCTGTCTGCCGATGGCATTGAAGCAGACCTGAAGCGAGACTATCGACAGCGCCCGATTCTGCGTCTGACCTGTAAAGTGAAACCCCACCAAACCCCTGAGGAAGTGGAACAGCTTGCGATTAAAGAAGTAACCCGTGCTGCCAAGAAGGGGCAAACTGCAAACGCCATCACTGAACTGCGAATTCAGGGCAGCATTGGTTTTAACCGCTCCGACATCGATATTCGAGACTTGCGAACCCAGCTCCAAGAAATTAGTGAAGCCCTCGTCTTTTTGCTGAAGTACGATGTCACGGGGCGAGAGTATCACACCCTCACCATTGACGAAGAACAGCCGCCCTCCCGCCAAGAGATTGAACGCAGCATTTTTGCCGATATGCTCTCTGAAAATGTGCATT
>CALFCG010000152.1 GCA_937951315.1 uncultured cyanobacterium | reverse complement strand
CCTCTACTGCTTTAGGTAAGGTAACCCAATATCTCCAAGGGATGTTGAAACAATACCTCTGCTCCTGACGCCTGAAGCTCCTTGACGCTCCCATATCCCCATAAAGCACCGATGCAAGTTGCATCCACCGCATCACCTGCGTTCATATCACTGGCACGATCACCAATCATGACCAAACTCGAAGCATTCTCTATATCTAGAATGTCCCTGAGCAGCTCCTGCTTTTTGCGAGTCCGTCCACAACCTAGGATTTGTAAAAAATAGGGGGTCAACTCAAAATATTCAAGCACTAATTTGGCAATGTCCGGGCGTTTAGAGGTTGCGACGTATAGTTTGTCTCCCCTTTGTACAAGGTTGGACAATAGATCACGCATTCCTGTGTATAAAACGTTCTCTGTATATCCAATAGAAACATAGCGCTCTCGATAGGCTAAAACAGCAGATTCGATAATGACGGTGTCCTTTGTACTCAGTAGAGATGAGAATATTTCATCCAATGGGGGCCCAATATACTGCGTCAAGCGGTCTTGATCGTGCGGCACAGCCCCGACAGTCTTTAATGCATGGTTAATTGAAGCCGTGATCCCCAAAGCCGGGTCACTAATTGTGCCATCCAGATCAAAGGCAATAACGGTCATTGAAGCATCTAAATATACAAGTTTGGCAAAAGTCCATAAAAAAGTCCCCTTAAAGAAAACCTTAAGGGGAAAGAGACGTTTAGCTTGGAAGAGAGCTCAACCTTTAACTTGCAAGATATTCGCGGACTCGCGTCTTTCTACGACGTAGATGATCAAGAGCCTGACGCTCTAACTGTCGCACTCGTTCGCGACTAAGACTAAGTCGCTGTCCTACTTTTGCCAATGACAACTCCTTACCGTTGTCCAAACCAAACCGCAACGTTAGTACTTCTTGTTGCTGAGGTGTTAGTTCTGCGAGCAGCTGGGACATATCATCCTTGAGCGCCTCACCTGCCGTAAACTGCTCAGGGGATTGTCCATCATCCTCTAGCAAATCCCTCAGTTCAGTATCTTGGTTATCCCCGACCCGCAAGTCAAGAGAGATAGGCTGGCGGGCAATGGTGAGATACTCGCGAATTTGCGCGGGTTCTATTTCGAGTTCCGTTGCAATTTCTGCAGGTGTCGCACTCCGACCCAAGCGTTGCGAGAGTTCTCGCTGGGCCTTCTTAATCTTGTTCAGCTTTTCGGTAATGTGAATCGGGAGGCGAATTGTACGGGCTTGCTGTGCGATCGCACGTGTAATGGCTTGACGAATCCACCAGTAGGCATAGGTTGAGAACTTATAACCCCGCATGGGATCAAACTTCTCTACACCACGCTCAAGCCCCAGCGTGCCCTCTTGGATTAAATCTAGAAGCTCAAGATTTCGCTTTTGATATTTCTTTGCCACGGAGACCACCAAGCGTAAGTTGGCCTCAATCATTTTTTGCTTGGCATGCTTGCCTTGCCGCAGGGCAACAGACAGGTCCGCTTCACTGATCTCAGCCTTCTCAGCCCACTCTGCCAGCGTTGGTTCACGATCTAACGCCTCAGTCAAACTCTCCTGTAGCTGCACAAAGGCCATTAGCTTCTGAACCTGTTTGCCGAAGATAATCTCTTGCTCATGCGTCAACAACGGTACTCGACCGATTTCGTGCAGATAGGTGCGCACCATATCCGTTCCAGCAAGTGCATTTTTGGGCTTGGTGTCTAGTTTTGCGTTTGGCATTTAGGCTCCCCTAAAACAGTCGGGATCAAAATTTAGGCAGCGAGGTGCGCCCTCAATGAGTCGTAGTGGCGTCTCTATTTCAACCGTTTTCTCCTTTAGCCCAAAGACTGATTTTGTACTCTGTACTTTGCTCCACCTGTAGAAAGCGAAGTCAGTATGAGTTTGTTCTTTTCATCATAGGCCATCCCTCTCGGTTCTGACAAAGGTCTACAGGTGTCAATAACCGTAATGCTTAGGGGTGTTTTCCTCCTGTAAAAGAAGACTGAATTCAAGCCCCAAATGTTTCATCACAGCCGTGAGAACACAACCTTGTTGCCCTGTAGAGTACCCACTTAGCAGCCAAAGAGATCACCTAGAATAGCCAGACCCTTGAATTCGTTTTATTATTGAAGATAAATTAACTGACTATTAAGATTCATTACTTAATTGCCTACCCGGGGCCCAATGCTGCTGACCTCTTTTGCTAAATCAATGAAAAAACCTTCTTTCAAGCGCATCCTCACACTCTTTCTAGGAGTCTTTATTACGTTCAGTGTTTGTTTTGCAACCCCACCAGCCCTTGCCTTTGACAACCCTGAATTGTTACCCGATCAACCCACTGCAATCATTGATTTAGCCCAGTCCCTAACACGTCTTCAGCGAGAGAACCTCGATCAAACGCTCGACACCTTTGAGCAAGAAACCGGTTGGAAGCTAAGAGTCCTAACTCAGTACGACCAAACCCCCGGTCGGGCAATTAAGAATTTTTGGGGACTCGATGATAAAAGCGTCGTACTGGTAGAAGATACACGGGGTGGCAACATCCTAAATTTCAACATTGGTGATGATGTCTATCAACTCTTACCTCGAACTTTCTGGATCGAGCTACAAACCCGCTTCGGCAACCAATATTTTGTTCGCGATAACGGAGAAGATCAGGCCATTATCCAGGCACTTGATTCGGTAAAGGTCTGTTTAGAACGCGGAGGATGTAATTCTGTCCCAGGACTCCCTCAAGAACAGTGGATCCTGACGCTAGTCACCTCTATCCTTGGCGGTATTATTTGTGGTTTTGCGGCCCATCCTCGCAAAGAAGGGCAGGTTTTCGCATGGCAATGGGCTCTCATCTTCTCGCCCCTATGGGGAATTCTCTTCTTCTCATTCGGCCTAGGCCCTGTGATTTCCCGAACCACTGAGTGGCTCCCGATCGCCCGTAACATCGCCGGTTTTTTGGGTGGCGCGATAGCGGCTTTCTTGATTCAACCCCCCTCTCCTTCGAGTTCAGAAGCTTAAAGTTTATGGTTAACGGCATGAGGGACCAGCACACCTTTAAAACGGTGAGATATAGTAAAACCTCACCGCATTAAAGGTTGAGTGATGCCCCCCATTGCTGTCAAAGACAACTCAAAGACAACTCAAACCTCATTGCGGGAAACCTTTCAATCGATTAATCGAGAGAGTTGTCCCTATCGCTATAACTTTCATCTCCATACCCATTGCTCAGACGGTCAACTTCGCCCCGAGGCATTAATGGAGCAGGCTATAAACCTAGGACTCATAGGACTCGCCATTACTGATCATCATTCTGCTAAGGGCTATCAACTAGCGTCTCAATGGCTTGAAGATCAAACTCTTGATCGGATATTGCCCCAGTTATGGCCAGGGGTAGAGATTACGGCTTCACTGTTAAACACTGATGTACATATCCTTGGCTACGATTTTGAGGTTGAGGCCCCAGCACTCCAGAAGTACCTGCAGGGTCAGCAAATCAGGGACCAGGCAGGTCAAGCAGAATATGTGATTGAGGCCATTCACCAAGCGAAGGGATTGGCGGTGTTAGCGCATCCTGCGCGATATAAGAAATCAGCGGAGAACTTGACTGCCGCTGCCGTTGAGCTGGGCATTGATGGCTTAGAAACTTATTATTGCTACAAATCCACAGCTCATTGGTCACCCAGTCCAAAGCAAACGCAATGCATGCAGCAACTCAGTGAGCAATATGATCTGCTGCAGACCTGTGGGACAGATACCCATGGTCTAGACATCCGACAGCGACGCTAGGGGGGAATATGATGAAACAAAATATTCTGTTCCTGATCGTTGTACTCACTATTACCGGGGCCATTACAGCAGCATTTGGCCTTCGAAACAACGACTCTTTGGATTTGTTGCGATCGCCGCCCAAAGCCGTCGATCCACCCCCCGCTGAGGCTAACCCCTTCCCGGAAGTCGCCGCCTCAGCTGGGGCAGCCCCCTCTGTCAATGATTACGTGACAGCGAATCCAGGAGTCGTATCGCCACAGGTTCCATCAACAACAGCAGTCCCATCCCCGGCCTTAGCCCCCGCTCCTGCAGAGCCATCTCCAGCGGCACCAGCACCTCCGTCCAATGGCACTGGCTACCAGCCACCGCAATTTCAGGCTGCGGTGCATCCCACTAACTTCGGTGAACGTTACGCCCAAGATGCTCTGGGCCAACCCGCCAGCAATGATTGGATTATCGTCCTTCATGAAACCGTGGGCTCTGGAATGAGTGCCGTCAACACGTTTCAAACGCCCCATCCCAATGACGCAGACCAGGTCAGTTATCACGCTTTAATTTGGGCTGATGGAACAGTGGTTTATTTAGTCCCACCCGAGAAACGTGCCTTTGGGGCAGGCAACTCAGTTTTTGAAGGTGATCGTGGGACAGAAACAGTCCGGACAAATCCTAATTTACCGCCCTCAGTTAATAACTTTGCCTACCATATTTCTCTAGAAACACCACCCGACGGAAGAGAAAGTAAGAACGTCGGCCATTCTGGCTACACTCAGGCACAGTACAAATCTTTAGCCTGGTTAGTGGCAAGAACAGGCGTTCCCGAAAATCGGATTACGACCCACCGAGAAGTCGATCGCTCGGGAAATCGCGCTGACCCCCGTAGCTTTGACAACTTCTCATTTCAATCCATGCTTCGCCTTTATCGGTAAGGCGAATGGCCGAGTTCATCACTCGGACTAGCGTCACCATCAACGTTAAAAGCATTGGAAAATTGGCCCAGCTTTTATTTCGACTGACGCTTTCGTGGACGGGCAGGTCGTGAGGATTTTCGCCCAGCCTCTAGCCCTCGAGCCTTCTTGGGACGCGAGCGCCGATTCTTCTGTCCTCCCGGGGATTTTCGGCCCCGCCCAGTTTGAATCGGCACGGGTTTAATCGTGGGGTCTGGCTCATAACCAGGAATCATCTCGCGATTGATATCACGCTTGATCAACCGCTCAATATCTCTGAGGAACTTATGCTCATCAACACAAACTAACGAGACGGCTTGCCCTTCATTTCCTGCCCGCCCCGTGCGACCAATACGGTGAACATAGTCTTCAGGTACATTGGGTAGATCAAAATTGACCACGTGGGGTAATTGATCAATATCTAGTCCCCGTGCGGCAATATCTGTTGCCACCAAAACGCGGACACTGCCTTGCTTAAAGTTGGAAAGTGCTCTCGTCCGGGCACCCTGACTTTTATTGCCATGAATGGCAGCCGTCGTGATGCCATCTTTTTCCAGTTGCTGAGCCAAACGATTAGCGCCATGCTTGGTCCGCGTGAAAACCAAAACCTGCTGCCAATTGCGCGACCCAATCAAAAAAGAGAGCAGTTCACGCTTGCGTTTGCTATCAACGGGATGAATGGTTTGGGAGACGCTTTCGGCGGCGGTATTGCGGCGAGCCACTTCAATTAACGTCGGTGAATCTAAAAGCCCATTCGCTAGCGATTGAATTTCTTTGGAGAAGGTGGCCGAAAACAACAAATTTTGGCGCTGGGGGGGCAGCAGCGCTAAAACCTTGCGAATATCATGGATAAACCCCATGTCTAACATGCGATCGGCTTCATCTAAAACTAAGACTTCTAGTTTTGAAAGATTGATAGTATTGCGACCAACATGGTCTAAGAGTCGTCCAGGGGTTGCCACCAAAATATCCACGCCGCTTCGCAGTCGGGAGATTTGAGGATTGATGCTAACGCCGCCAAAGACAACGGCGGAACGCAATGATAGATATTTGCCGTAGATTTTCACACTCTCACTCACCTGAGCTGCGAGTTCACGGGTCGGCGTTAGAATCAGAGCCCGGATATATCTTCGCTGTCTAGGACCTGAGGGCTGGCTCAAGCGATGAAGCAACGGCAGGGTAAAACCAGCAGTTTTTCCGGTCCCGGTTTGGGCACCAGCCAGAACATCCTTCCCGGAAAGAATCACGGGAATCGCCTGGCTCTGGATAGGTGTCGGGTTGCTATAGCCTTGATCTGCAATAGCGCGTAAGAGTTCGGTGGACAGACCGAGGGGTTCAAATGACATATTTACAGGGGAATGGTAGACCAACGGTCAATAGAGATGAGTGTAACCTGCCCCCGACGCCACCGGAAATGACCCAGGCCACGATATGCTTAGCATGAGGTTAAT
>CALFCG010000151.1 GCA_937951315.1 uncultured cyanobacterium | reverse complement strand
CCAGCACCTCAGCGATAAAGCGGACAGCGTGCAGAGAGTCGCTCTGGTCTTTGGAGGCGAAACATCGGGCCTCAGTCGCCATGATCTTGAGCAGTGTGATTTGTTGACCACGATTCCGCAATTTAGGCCGCAGCCTTCGCTAAACCTCGCCCAAGCCGTAATGGTTTACTGCTTTGCCCTTTCAGAAGCGCAAACCGCAGTCCAGACTGCTGACCACCGCATTAACAGCCAAGAAATGTCGCCGTTAGAATACGCCAGTCTCAAATCATCCTCATTGCGATTGATGGAGCGGATCGGCCTATCAAAGCGGAATCAAGATTACGTGGTCAAAGGACTGGCTCGCCTGGGATATGAAGATCTCTATTTGCTCCATAACATTCGATCTAGCATCGATCGACTGCTAGACAAACTAGAAGCAAAATAAACGCTAGGATTCATCTCCAGAAACAGGTTTTTAAATGTTGCCCACAATCACATTACGGGTATCAACAGCTATGAACGAACAATCGCCTGAACTAAAGCACGCTGAAGGCGCAGATATCAGGCGAAATTGCTCGATACTTTTCCTGATATAGGTTTGAAGCTAAATATTGATGCTCATCATAATCCAATCCAAAGGGATGCCAGGACTGATGCGATCTTGATGCTTCCACAGCAGCCTTTTCAGGGGCAGCGGAGCAGATTCAAGGGCTGGGTTATATCGGACATTTGCCAAAGTCCACATCAATTTGACTTGATTGTCATGCCTTTCTTGAACGAGTTTAGGATCATAACTAGGATCATCTTTATCCCAGAGACCAATGGCTGTATATTCGATATCGCCTCCATCTTCGTACTGCTTGTTATTGACCCAAGAATGAAAGAATGTGCAGTGATAAATCACGTAAACACAAAGCTTCTGCAAATCTGCTTCGTCTTTAATCTCTAGGGTGCCAATGGCTGGGTCCAAAATGGAATGAGACACTAGATCCTGAGACATCGCCACAACTTCATCCCAATTCGCCTGAATATCTGGTTGGTTATTCGAAAAAAATGCAGCCACATATTCTTCTAACAACTCCCACATCGCAAGGGCAGCAGGGTCAAAGTAATTATTATCAATGGGGTCAGGCAGGGCCTGGGTTGCGGGTGACCAGTGATAGGTTAAGGTCGTCAGTTCTTCAGTCAGAACGGCATTGACGCTATCAGAGTCTAGGGCAGAAGCCTGAGGGATAAACCCTGTATTCCCAATAATGAGGGAGGCTCCTTTTTTATCAATGTTGAGCAGCCCTTCAAAATGCGGGAGCAACAACTCACGGATTGGATTGCGATCAATATTCCGATAGAAGGCCATTGCATATTGATCCATGTTCATATGCGTTCGCCCTAGATGGGACTGTATTTCTTGAAAGACATATTCAGCACTGCGGAAATAATATTTCGCATCTTCCCAGTCTTGGCCATCGGTGGGAAAGCAGACAATTGTTTGGTCTTTCAGAGAGTAATCAATGGAGTGAACTTGCAAAGCACGATCCTTAAGGATAAAACGCGCCTCACTATATTCGGGGAGAAGCCCCCCTGGCTTCGTTTTATAGCGTCCCGTCTTATAGTGAACGGCATATTGCCACTCCTGTCCTTCGACACGATTGAGCTTGCCTGGATTAAAGCCGTTGAGGCGTCGCTCAACAAAGTACTCATCACTAAACTTATCGGGCTGCAAACGACTTAAATTAGCGGGCATCCATTCCTGCAAAAGGGGGCCAGCCATACTGCGAAACCCCAACACATTAACGAGCCGACTCAGAAGCGCATTGAGAACAGGAACCGATGAAGGTAGCAAGGGTAATGTCGGAATTGCCTGTAAGCCAAGATGGGCCTCATATCTATCAGTGGGTTCAACCTCTGGAGGCAAGGGACTCTCGGGATCAAAGCGGGCGAAAGTACGCCCGTCGGGTTCATAGTATTTGAAGCGTTCCTTGACATTCTCAGGCAGTGCATTCATAAAGTTAGACCCCAAAATAGTAATCGAATTTCACCCATCAAAAATCTGTTTTGAAAGCCTCTCTTTTAGTAACTTAAAAGCGACACTGAAACAGATTCTCTCTATTTAAGTAAGCATAAATTCATCAGGGTCAAAGACTCTTTGATATGCAATTATTTGTAATTCTTCATACCCGCTACTCTATTAGATATTGGCCATGCTATTCTGTTGCGAAAGAATGAAAACAATAAAATAGGCAAGGCTTTATTTTCTCTCTAGAAAAAATAACGTGAGGGCAAGTCAATGACGGCACTGGCAGAACAGCGTCAATGGACTGTACCAGGTCCCCCATCTCTACCCATCGTGGGACGGAAGCTCAATGTTGCAAGATTTGGGGTAGATTCTATTGGTTTCAGCAGTCAACTGTTTCAAACTTACGGTCCAGTCGCTGCGCTAACGGCTGGTGGAGGGACAAATCTATACTCCCCTGACAGCAACTGCCCCGGTACGGTGGTTGCTTACGGTCCTGATATTGTGCGGGATGTAGCAACTCAGCATCACGTCTACCATAAGTGTCCTCTTTCAGGAACGCTCTATCGCCAAAGAAATCAGTCTGATCGAAGCAAGGCTTTAAAGACGTTTGGTGTGGGTTTGTTTGGGGTCAATGAAGAGAATCACATTCAACAACGGAAATTGATGGCTCCGGCCTTCCATAAGCAGGGCATCAATCACTATAGAGAAGATATGGTTGCGATCACGCAATCTGAACTCGATGCTTTGCAGGTGGATCAATCCTGTGAGATCGGTCAATTTATGCAGCGCTTGACCTTGCGAATTGCCACCCAAACCTTGTTTGGCGAAGATATCAACACCAGCGATCAGACGGTTGGGGAGTTATTGCAAGAGGTTATATCGACTCAACTCTCGCCTTTAACAAGGCTTCTACCCGTCGATATTCCTGGTCTTCCGTTTTCGGACTATTTGACCCTGGTGACGAAGTACGAGCAGAAAATTCAGAAAATTATTGCTCAGAAGAGGTCTGCAGACAGCGGAGAGATAGATATGCTCTCGATGCTGATCCATGCTCGTGATCAAGATAATGGCCAGCAACTGACGGAAGAAGAACTGATAGGACATGCTGGGGTTATTTTTCTGGCAGGTCATGAGACCACTGCCAATACGTTGACTTGGACCCTATTCTTGTTATCTCAACATCCTCAGGTCTATGCAGATCTAGTGGATGAACTCGAATCCGTATTGCAGGGAGAACCGCCGACGGTGGAGCAACTCTCTCAACTGGAACTGCTCGATAGAATCATTAAAGAAAGTATGCGGGTTGTGGCTGCAGTCCCTTGGAATGGTCGAGTGACTTCTCAAGAGACTGAATTAGGGGGTTATACTCTGCCGAAAGGGACGGAAGTTTTTTTGAGCCTTTACCATACACACCAGATTCCGGACCTTTATCGTGAACCGAAAGCATTTAAGCCCGAACGATGGGAAACCCTTACCCCCTCTATCTATGAATTCAGCCCTTTTAGTGCGGGGCCTCGTTTATGTATTGGCGCGGCTTTTGCTCAGATGGAGCTAAAAGTTGTCTTGGCAATGCTTTTACAGCGTTTTCGATGGGAATTTCTGCCAGGGCAAGTGATCGATAGAAAGGGGCTCATTTCGCTTAAGCCAAAATCGGGTATCAATATGAAAGTGCATCTCCAAGATTATCAGTTTTCTGATGGTTCCGGTGGTGTTCAAGGCAATATAAATGAGATGGTACAGCTACCGTATTGACGTATGGTACAGCTACCGTATTGACGTGTCGATAGAACCACAGAGGAATGGAGAAATTATAGCTAGGAAAACTATAAAATCGAAGACTTTAGACAGGATCATTGGACTAAATTCTGTTTACATTATTATTTAATTCCTAAATTTCAGATTCTATCAAAAGGGCTTTAAAACCAATAGATTTAGTTTCAAGCTTCAATAAATCAACACAAGAACCATGAATAATACTTTATTCTAGATAAGGGCATTCGCAAGAAATTGTCTTTCAATTGCATCTGTTGCAAGAGGGGGCGCAAAAAAATATCCTTGGCCTAACTCACAATTCAATAGTTTCAGCCGTTGCAGCTGCGAACTTGTTTCAATTCCTTCGGCAATGACCGATAGACCTAATTCTTTGCCCAGTGAAAGAATCATGTCAATAATATGATAAGCAACATTCTCTTGTTGTAATCTAAGGACAAAAGAACGATCAATCTTGATGCTATCTACGGCAAAATAGTGAAGTTGTTCTAGGGAAGAATATCCTGTACCAAAATCATCAATACTGATATGAATCTGACGGGACTGCAGTTCTTTAATAATTGCAAGGGACTGTTGAGGATCCGTCATTACAGTACTTTCAGTGATCTCTAGCTTTAGGCAGGCTGGATTAACCCCTGTTTCATTTAGAATTCGATCAATCTCATCTAAAAGTTTTGGATATGAAAATTGTCGCATCGACAAATTCACACTCATTGTTAGATGCCTCCAACCCTCGATCTGCCATAGAGCAAGCTGTTGGCAAGCCACTCGTAATACTCTCAGGCCCACAGGATTAATGAGTCCAGAGGTCTCCATTAAGGGGATAAACTCTGATGGTGGCACCATTCCCCGTTTAGGATGGCACCAACGAATCAAAGCTTCAAATCCCTCAATTTTTTGGGTCTGAAGATATATGATTGGTTGGTAACAGAGAAAGAAATCCTCTTGTTCAAAAGCCTTACAGAGGTCACGTTCTAACGTAATTTGACTCACCATTAACTGCTGCATGTGAGGCTTGAAAATTTGGTAACAGCCTTTCTCCTTTCCCTTTGCTTGATACATTGCGATATATGCATTCTGCAATAGCTCTTCTGGGGATTGTGTGATTTCACTCCCGAGCGCTCCTCCAATACTGGCTGTCAAATAAATCGCATTACCCTCAATGAGAAATGGTGTATCTAGACTGTGTCGGATAGTGTCGATGAAATAATCAAGGGCCTTGACATTCTCAATTTGAGCCAAGACGAAGCAAAACTTGTCTTCGCCCATTCGGGCCAATACATCACCGATGCGAAGTTGCAGCTGGAGACGTTTCGCAATCTCACGCAGTAGCTGATCACCAACGATATAACCATAGGAAGCATTGATCAGCGTAAACTCGTTACAGTCTAGATAAACGACCGCGCAAGGTAGATATCCAGAAGCGAGGAGTTCAGTCAATGTATTGAGGATGAATTGTCGACTGGGTAAATCGGTTAATTCATCATGATAAATAACCCGTTGCAATTCGTTCATCTTGTCTTCAATGATCTCTGTTAAGTGATGGGTGAATGATTCAAGTCGTTGATATTGTTGACGGATGCGTAGTAAAGCCTGCACCCTCACTCTTAGCTCACGACGGTTGAAGGGCTTTCCTATAAAGTCATCTGCACCTGCCGCTAAACTTAGAATTAGTTTTTCTCTAACGGCTTGGTTCGTCATCATCATGATTGGGATTGTTGTCCCCTCAGGCATCGCTTTAATGCGCTGACATAATTCGATTCCGTTCAAGTTTGGCAATATAAAGCTCAGCAAGATTAGATCAGGGGGCCACTGTTCAATCGCCAATAGACCTGATTCACCATCATGAGCATAGTTAAATTGATAGCATTGGCAAGATAAAAGGACCTTTATCGTATCAAAGATAGTGGGATCTCTATCAATAATTAATATAGAAGGTCTATGCATAAGTAATTATCATTCAACTCAAAATTGATGCAACTCTTCGCTAAACTTTCAAATGCGCTCAAAAAGCGATGAGTGCATTTATTTGTATATAGATAGGGATGTTATTCGCTTATGCAATTACCCATGAAGAAAGGCTGTTCATTTCGTTTTTAGATGAGAATTGACAACTCCAAATCAATGAGACTCTGCGCTAAATTGCACACATATTTCTAAAATCGAAGAGTACCTTCGCTTTTATATAGATGAAGAGGTCATTTGCTTATGCAGTACTTAATGAATTAAGGCTAATGCTTTGACTTTTGGAAGTGCTGAATAGTAAAGGTTGTTGCCTAGCTGAAGAGCAAGGCAGTTAAAGTAGATTGCTGTCCTGTAGAACACACCTTAGGGAATTGTTTTTTTATTCAACGGAACATTGCTCTCATAGACCTAAGCTATTCACACATTGCTTTACCAACTGCTGCAGCTGTAGGAAGTCAAATAAAATCTGCTGTATGCTAAATCGTTACGGGCTCTTTGCTGGATTGGCATCAAATTCTATCTCTCGCTAGTTTTCCTCAAACGAAAGAATTTGAGCACTAGTGTCAGAATCACCTACCAGGACTCAGATTGAGGCATCAACTCTCCTATCAGATATCTAATCAATCAAACGGGCTTCAATTTCGATAGAGCCAATTGAGATCTATGTAATCAAGGGATAACAAGCAACTTTGCTAAAGATAGGATTCCAGAGACCAGTTTGATCATCCATAAGGGTCAACGATGACGAATAGCTCCAAACACTAACAAGTGCTATAGCACAAAGGTTTCTTTCCAAGTCATCTCAAAATAAGTCAAACTCAGACCAAAGGTAACTAGTGGCGGTAGCTTAAAGGGCCTCAACTGGACGAAGTTGTCTTGATGCTCTGTGAATACCGTTTGTAAATTTTCTCCGCCTGTAGAATAGAGTTGCAAAGAGATACCCTCGGGAAGTTCATACTGTTTCCCCGTTGGATGGAGTTGAACCGAGACTTTTAACTTTTCATCCGGTTCTGATACAACACTCAGGATCATTGCAACTTTGGTTTGATCGGGACCTAGTTCGATCAACTTGCACCGACTCTGCTCAAGACTCACATTGCGAGTACTTAGGCTGAGTTGTGACTCAGTATTTAGCAGTTCAGCAAGGTTTTGCCATCCATTGCTAACTCTTCCCCCCAACCAATCCAATAGATGAGTAGCGAAGTCGGGATGATCCGAACTGTCGATGGCAGTAGATGGAGTAACTGATGTGGTGTTGAGAGCAGGGCGCGTATAACGAAAATAGTGCAATAAATGATCCGGTTCTGCATCCAGAAGGGTCAGGGGAAGCGTGATGTTCTTATCAAGTACAGAGGATGACTGCTTTGCTTGAATCAATGGTAGGAGCTTTTCTTGAGACACAAAGCCCAGGATAGATACTTCTTCTTGTTCGGTTGAGACCTCGGTGCAGAGACAGAACTGCACTGGGATATTGATTAATGCTTCTGGAATTGCGAGGAAACCACTCAGAACCTCCTCAGTCGCAACAATGCCCACAGTAAACGGATAACTATCAAACAAACTTCGAATCACCAAATAAGAGCCGGCCTGAGAATCTAGCTTGAGTTCGATCTTCAAGGTTGGGGCGCGATGTTCTAGCCACTGAATCACACCTTGATATGCCAGGGCGGTTAGGTAGGCCTGCCATTGTTGGCCACAATCTCGTATCGAACGGCTGAGAATACTAGCCTGGATAAAATGCTCCGGTTCTAACAGCACTGATTCAGGCAGTGTCAGTCGATAATGAGATGAAGGGGTAATCAATTCACACATGTTTTTCAATCAAGATGAAAAGCATTGCCTATTGTAGGGAAATACATTTTCAGCATATTCAACGAAGGTTTCTAGGATCTGTATCGAATCACGACAACAGAACGACTTGAGGTTAGAAATCTCCATGATACACGCTCATATTTAGGCAATTCCTATATTAATCACTTCTATGCTACAAGATTAAAATTTCGATTTATTCCAATTGTCATGGAACGTGATGATGATTTTATAGCAATATCCTCATGATTGAGAACTCTATCAAACTCATTAAAAACGTAGAAATCATTGGCATCTGCAAATAAACCAGAAGTAGAGTTTTAGAAGAGTAGGAGCATTCTTTTGCTCATTATGTGCTTTGTAAAGGGGTTAATTTCTAGAAAGAACATCACTACGGAGAACTTGACGCAATCTATTGGCATAGTCGCTAGTTAAAGACCGATTTTGACCAATTCTCAGTTCTTCTGCGGCGCGATTAAAGATCTCGGTATCGATAAAATTTTCAACTTGTTCTGCCAGTTTTGTTAGGTAGTCTTGCTGTGGAGGCTGGGGCGTCAAGCCCATCTGGTGAGCTTTGTTGAGCATTTGTTCTAAGAGTTGAGAGACAACTTGAGAACGCACCCGTGTCAATAATTTGCCAGGGTTGAGAATGCGTCTGGCCTGATCCCAACTAGTCATGCCCAGCTTGGGCACTATCTCTCTCAAGGTGAAGCCTTGCTCATAGTAGAGACGGAGGCCGTGAACAAACTGATCAGCGAACGGTTTATAAGCACGGCTTTTTCGCAGTGTTTCGATCTGAGACCGAAGTGCTTGCACAATTGACTGAGTCAGAGCTAGATCTAACTGTGTATGTATGAAATGACTCAATTCCTGTTGTTCAATCTTCAGTGAGTCAATAGCATTATCTATTGCAGCTAGCCCAGATGCTTGATTGTTCTGATCATCCAGAGATTCGCGATTATTCCAAACATCGTAGGAACGCAACTGAGCTGCAACCCGTTTCAGATCGCTCAACAGTTTTTGATGGGATAGGCTGTTCTCGTTGTATTTTTTGAGGTACATTTGCATCTGCTCTAGTTGAGATGCGGTGGGGACAGGACATTTACCACGCTGTGCCTGTTGGCAGCGATCACGCCGGTAAATCTGATGAAAGGCTTCTATTAACAACCGATCTGATGGGGTGAGCCAAGTAAGTTGTGTTTTACTCACTCGATTCAAGAGTGCCCAGTCACTCAATGCCCTAAACCCATACTCTGATAAAAATGCTTTGAGATCGGGACTTTGTCGCGTCTGCAAAGCAGCCCAACTATCCAAGCTCATACCAGCCACAAGATCGGCATTAAAGGTCTGGAGAATTTTGACAGCAAAGATATCAAATGTGCTTTTTTGCGTGTTGTTTGTGCTGTCTAAAGTAAGTTGGAACTTTCCATCCTTACTCAATACAACCAGAGATTTACCATCATCAGTGAGAACAAAGGAGAGGAGATCACGCAAACTGAACTGTCGATGAGAACTAAATTGTCTGGCAAGGCTTTGGCAGGTCTTAAGTATTATTTGTGATAGATAGCAACGCAAACACAATCCTGCCAAGGCACGATTCCGAATTGCAGCTTCTGGGTCTTTGAATGAATCAAGCAAATGGGATGTAACGGTCTGATTCTGTTCTTGACAGACACCAAAATCACTCACATCTGTGGTGAAGGGAGGTGAGTCTGAGGTTTCTTGAACAAACTGCTGAGCAAGACTTACAGTTTTGTGAGTGTAGCTCTTTGAAGTAGGGCCTAGACTCAGTTGCCAGAGGCACCCAAACTGCCTCAGAAGATTTATCCGTGTCATCCCCAATATTTTCTCTCAGAACAAAGATTGGGGATAGCAAACATTGGGTAAAAGTAGCTGACAAACTCTACAGTTTGCTCTTGAAGCAGAGGAGTGAAACCCAAAGCTCTTTGCTTCTGCTTGACGATAAACTGACTTGCATTGAGTTTCATCAATGATTCTTACAGGATTCAGAGAAAAGAACAGATAGGTAACGCTGGAAGTGTAAACACTTCTAGTCTCATATTGACTCAGATACTTTCATTTTCCCATTCTATCGTCCATATTATATGGGATGACTCAGTTTCAGTGCTCGCTGATGTATTTTAATAATTGCTATTCCATAGTGCTGCAATCAGAGAAAATGAAGGCGATTCAAAGCCATTCCTAGTTGGGCTGATGGGGCTTCTTCAGCCCATAGAATCGCCGCCAAAGCTGCGATGACGGAGGGAAATGCTGTAGATTTTCATTTCCGGAAGATTTTTGGGCCTCAGGGCTTAAAGGTTTGCAAGAGTTGCTTTTTATCCCATTGGAAAGCTGCGGTATAAGGTAAACGCGGAATGACCAAAACGATTCTTCTGAATTTGGGTGACGGGAGTTTGACCGGAGGGTTACCCCGAATTACAGCTCAACTTTGGACTGCAGGACATCCTTTACCACAACAGTATATTTCTCAGCTTCCTGCAGAACCGGAGCTGCTGGCACTGTTTCGAAATTGGCAACTTCTCTACAATGGACTCTGCCAGCGTTTTCAGATGTTATCTCCCTCTCAGTCTGTTGGCGAGATTGAAGTTTTGGAAGACGCAATCACGAATATCTCACGCCCTCGGTTTGCTGAAGTATCTCGGAAATTAGCCACCCAGCTCAACACTTGGCTGCGATCTGGGACATTTTCTACACTTGAGCAACAATTGAGATCGCAACTTTCTCCGACCGATAATATTCGAATCATCCTGGAAACAGAAGACAAGTGGCTCCGGCGACTTCCCTGGCACCAGTGGGATTTCTTCGGTGCCTTCTCTAAAGCCGAAATGGCGCTATTTAGCCCAGAGTTTGAGCGTCCTCAGATCACTCAGAAACGCCCCCAGGACAATCATGTCTCGATCCTAGCCGTTTTGGGTGATGCGGCGGATATTGACCTCACTCAAGAACAGCAATTTCTAGGGCAGCTTCAAGATGCCACCGTTGAATTTCTGATCAGTCCTTCTAAATCAGAACTTGAAGCGCACCTTCAAAAACAACAAGGCTGGGATATTTTCTTTTTTGCGGGGCATAGCGATTCCCAAGTGGAGCAGGAGAGTGGACGGCTTTATCTAAATCCTGCGATCGAAGACGGTAGCCTGTCCCTTGAGGAGCTGGATTATAGTTTGCGATGTGCGATCGCAAATGGACTCCAACTTGCCATCTTTAATTCCTGTGATGGTCTAGGGTTAGCAAAAGTCCTAGAACAACTGCATATTCCTGTCACCATTGTTATGCGGGAACCTGTACCCAACAAGATCGCCCAACTTTTTCTAAAGCATTTTCTCGATATCTATGCTCTGCAACAATCTTCTCTCTATTTAGCCGTTCGTCAAGCCAGACTCAAGCTGCAAGATGTAGAAGAGCAATTTCCTGGTGCATCGTGGCTACCCGTAATCTGTCAAAATCCGGCTTTTGAGGCTCCTAATTGGCTCCAGCTAGGCGGTATCGCTCCTTGCCCATATAGAGGTCTAACCGCATTTAAAGAGGAAGACGCTGACCTATTTTTTGGAAGGGAAAAGATCGTAGCCTCACTGTTTGCATCAGTGAACAAATTGCCCCTTGTGGCTCTTGTCGGCCCCTCTGGAAGCGGGAAGTCTAGTGTTGTATTGGCTGGCCTCGTTCCGTATCTCAAACAACAGGATCCCCCCCCTACAATTATTCGATTTCGACCCGGTAATAATCTCTTTCAAGAGCTGGCATCCTCCCTTGCCCTCGCGGATCATACCAACTCAAATATCAGCGACCTAGAAATTCGTCTTAGAGATCGTCAAAATGCAATTAAAGATACCCTCACTAATGCTTTAGCCCTTCAGCCTCAAACCCCCATTGTGCTAATTGCTGATCAGTTTGAGGAATGTTTCACACTGTGTGAAGAAGCCGATCAGCAGCTTTTTTTAGAACGTCTTCTTAAGGAGATACATCTCCCCAATACCACTCTTAAAATAGTCCTGACTCTGCGAGCCGACTTCTTTGGACATGCCCTCAACTACAGACCCTTGAGTGATGCCTTACAGGGAGCGGTGCTAAATCTCTCCCCTATGAACCCATCAGAACTTGCCGCAGCGATCGAGAAACCGGCCGCTCGAGCCCAGGTCACTTTAGAGAAAGGGCTAACAGATAAGTTCATTCAAGCGACCTATGAACATCCAGGAAGACTACCCCTACTCCAATTCGCCCTCACACAACTTTGGTCTAAACAAAGACGTGGTGTTCTGACACACCATGCCTTTTCTGAGATTGGGGGCGTTGAAACCGCCTTAGCTCGACATGCAGATGCCGTCTTTACCCAACTTTCAAACTTTGATCAGAAAAGAACACGCAAAATCTTTATGCAGTTGGTTCGCTTAGAAGAGAACATGGAAGCGACCCGTCGGCTAGCCAAACGAGATGAAATAACATCCGAGAATTGGGATTTGGTGGTTCGACTCGCCACCGCACGACTGGTGGTCACCAGCCGAGACCTCAAGACCGGAAGCGAAACTGTAGAAGTTACCCACGAAGCGTTAATTAGAATCTGGGAACGTCTAAAGAGCTGGATTCAAGAGGACGGCGCATTTCGACAATGGCAAGAAACGCTCCGCTCAGCACAGCGAAACTGGGAAGAAAACGATCTCGATTCTGACGCCCTTTTACGTGGCCGCTTGCTCTCTGAAGCCGAAGTATGGCTTCAGAAAAAAGATGAGGGACTCAGTAAAAACGAACGCGATTTTATCTTAGCCAGTAGCGCCCTTAGGAACAAACAACTTCAAACAGAAAAACGTCGGTTAAATGTCCTCAGGCTTCTATTAGCAACCGTCAGCACTGCCTTTCTCGTTGCAGTAGGACTAGGAACTGTCGCATTTTTCGAATCTCAGCGAGCCACCCGGAGTCAAATTGGAGCACTGGCTTCGTACTCCGATAGTCTCTTCCGCACTGATAAATCTCTAGAAGCATTGGTGCAGGCAGTCAAAGCCCGCCAGCTATTGAAATCCGTCAAGTTTGCTAGCCCTCAACTGAAACAACAGACGAAAACTTCGCTTCTGCAAGCACTGTACGGTAGTCGAGAGTACAACCGTCTCAAGGGAGCAATAGCAGCGACCTTTAGTCCTGACGGCTCGATAATTGCCACGAGCGATCATTTCAGACTTCGGCTCTGGAACAAAGAAGGTGCTCCCATCGCCTCTGGTATCGATCATACGCTCAATATTTGGAAAATTGCCTTTAGTCCCGATGGACAACAAATTGCAACTGCCAGTGAAGATCAAACGGCGAAGTTATGGAATCTTGAAGGGAAGTTAATCACCACATTCAGCGGCCATCGAGGGGCTCTCCGAACCGTCGCGTTCCACCCAGGTGGCAAAATGCTGGTCACTGCTGGTGATGACAGTACTATTCACCTCTGGTCAACCTCAGGCCGATTGATTACCAAACTAACCGACCATACAGAGGCGATTTGGTCTCTAGCCTTTAGTCCCGACGGTAAAACTATGGCCTCGGCAGGAAATAATCAGGGCATCAAACTTTGGCAGGTTGATGGGGAGCAGATAACCTTGAGCAAAACGTTGCCTTTCCTCAATCAAGCCAACGTTCGAGGGCTTGCATTTAGTCCCGATGGCAAAAGTCTCGCTGCATCCAGCTATGACGGGACGCTCCAACTATGGTCACGAACAGAATCAAATATATTCTCAGACAGGGGCGTGAAGATCTTTAAGGATCATCAAGCGACCGTTTCAGATGTTGCCTTTAGCCCTGATGGTCAAACCATAGCCTCCGTAAGCTGGGATAAAACCATCAAACAGTGGAATTTAGAGGGCAAGGTAATTCAAACCTTGAAGGGGCCAAAACAGCGGATCTGGCAAGTTGCTTTCAGTCCCGATGGTAATACCCTGATAACAGGTAGTGAGTCAGGCTCAGGAATTAGTCTTTGGCGGTTGAATAGTCCCATAAGCAAAGTACTCAATGATGAAGATACAGTTCATCAAGCGACTTTCAGTCCTGATGGTCAAATTATTTCCTTAGCTAGTAACGATAACAACATCAAGCTCTGGACACCTGAGGGAAGATTGCTGCGAACAATCTCAGGGCATGAGGCAGGGGTGCAAGGATTAGCTTTCACTTCTGATTCGAAAATCTTAGCTAGCTCAAGCTGGGATACAACCATCAAGTACTGGCAGGTGAATACAAGTACCGGGGAATATAAACTTCTAGAAACATTAAAAGGCAAATGTGGCGCAATTTGGGATTTGGCCTTCAGCCCTGAGGGGCAAGAACTCGTTTCTACCTGCCAAAATGGTGAGCTCAAGTTTTGGGATCAATCGAGGAAATTGATTAGAACAATTAAAGGACATCAAGGTGAAGTAAAATCTATTGCCTTCAATGAGAATGATAGCTTATTTGCATCTTCAAGTCTTGATACAACCATCAAGCTCTGGGACAAAAAAGGTAGGATCGTTAATTCTTTTGATGACTATATAAAGGGTGTTTCCACTGTTGTTTTTCACCCAAGGTTTCCACAAATTGCGACGGGTGGCTTTGAAAATAAAATCATCCTGCGTTCTATCAAGGATCACTTGTCTCCCGAAGACCAAACATTCCTTGAGCTAGTGGGGCATAAGTCTGAAGTGAGAAAGTTATCTTTTCATCCAAACGGAAAGATATTAGCTTCAGCGAGTGCCGATCAAACCGTTAGAATTTGGTCTTCTCAAGGTAATGAACTAGCCACATTAGCTGGCCATGACGGTGCTGTCTGGGATGTAAATTTCAGCCCAGATGGCAAGTGGCTGATTTCTGCCAGCGAGGACGGGACAGCACGGCTTTGGCAATTGGAATTAGCTTTGGAAGAAAATAATTTACTTTCTCAAGGATGCGAGTGGCTTAGGAATTATCTGAAACAAGGGGGAGATGTAGACGAAACAGATCGTGATCTATGCTAAATCCCATTCTAGACTTTTCACAACCAGGCAAAATCACCAATAGTTCTGCTGATTTTTTTAATTTATAGCTTACGACAGATAAAATCGAAGTAAATGTACAACAAAGTAAGATTAGTGCTTCAAACAATTACAGTAAAAGGACCCAGAATTTCCACCAATGCCGGGTGTATTTAGAAATAGGTGTTTGGACACTTCAACGTCAATAATTCAACCGAGAATCAGTTATGCATTTTACTGTCGATCTTATGCGCTAATCGGATAATTTTCCCCATCTTCAATAACCGCTTCCTCCGATTGTGCCGCATGCCATTTTCAAAATCGGATTCTTGAGCCTGCCGTTCTCCGGCCTGAACTTTTTCAATCTGATCTTGCGCTAAATCAGCTTGTACTAAGGGGTTGATATTCAAAATTTCTCTCCTAATATTCCGAATTATGCCCAGAGCCTGCTCCACATATCACAGGCTTCGTTCGTTCAAACAGGAATTTGGGATCTTATGTCCCAGCAAACCCTCAGAGGCCAAAACTCACCTCGCCTATCTATTATCTATTCCTAACTGTAGCTGTCAAACGCAACAGACTAGTCCCTCAAACGATATAACACTCAAGAGATAGACATTAAGACACCCTCCTAGATTGGGTTGCAGTTTTAGTAACCAAAGAGTTGCTCATCATGAATAACCCTACGATAGCGATCAATCCAATCAACATCGTCAGGGAACCAATCGAGTAATGCATCGCTTCATACTCTCAGCCTCTTTAACAGCAATGTTTGCTCTCCTATCAGCATCCCCCGTTGCCATCGCTCAAACCAGTCCAGAGAAAGGCGACCCCCGCATCAAAAAAGCCCTTGATGAAGCCGGGATGACCTATGCGATTCTCGGTGATCAAGAGCAATTCAAAGTTTCAGTGAAGCTGCCGAACAAACGCAAACAGCATGTCTTCATCAACTCTGAGACCCAGCAAGTTGGTGGCCTAGAAATTCGTAGAATCCATTCAGCCGCCTACCGCTCACCTGGTGCTTTCCCCCTAGACATTGCCAATCAGTTTTTGATGGATAGCAATAGGAAAAAGCTGGGGAATTGGCAAACGGTCCTAGATAACAAGAAAGCCCATTACGGCGTATTCACTATGAAAGTCGATGCTGAGCTACCAGCATCTCAACTGGTCAAACTGATGATGGAAACGCTCCTCACAGCAGACAACATGGAAGCAGAACTCACAGGGCAAGATATTTTCTAAACCTCAAAGACCCACGAGATTCAACTAAGCATCTTCATCAATCACCGCGCTGCGATCGAGTAACAATAGGTTCCTGAGCTGATCAGTATCAAGTTCGGTCAACCAACTTTCTCCAGCCCCGACAACCTGTTCAGCCAGAGCCTTCTTACTTTCAATCTGTTCATGAATCCGCTCCTCTAAGGTGCCATTACAGACGAACTTATGCACCTGGACATTTCGGGTTTGGCCAATCCGAAACACACGGTCTGTCGCCTGATTTTCCACGGCGGGATTCCACCATCGATCAAAGTGAAAGACATGGTTAGCTCGGGTTAGATTGAGGCCCACTCCGCCAGCCTTCAGCGACAGAATAAACAACCTCGGCCCTTGAGGATCGTGTTGGAAACGGTCGATCATTTCTTCTCGCTTTTTCTTGCTAGTGCCCCCATAGAGCAAGAGCGTTTCTTTGCCAGTTTTGCGCTGCAGGTACTGCTGCAGTAGCTTGCCCCATTCAGCAAACTGAGTAAAGATCAAGGCGCGATCGCCTTCGTCTAACACCTCTTCTAACATCTCTTCTAAGCGATGGAGCTTGCCAGAACGATGTTCTTCCAGACTGTCTTCCTTAAGGAACTGGGCGGGATGATTGCAAATTTGCTTCAACTTCACCAACGTACTCAGGATTAAGCCATGCCGCTGAATCCCCTCTGCAGCCTCCACGGCATCGAGGGAGTCCTGAACAACTTTTTCGTAGAGATCCGCCTGGGCTGGAGACAGACTGCAAAACACAATCATTTCCTGCTTATCCGGCAGATCTTGAATGATGTCTCGATCACTCTTGGTCCGTCGCAGAATAAAGGGCTGTACCAGGGACCGCAAGGTTTGCAGCGAAGCCGTATCGCCATACTTTTCAATGGGAGTGGCAAACCGACGCTTAAAGAAGGGTTTGGGACCGAGATAACCAGGATTGAGGAAATCGAGAATCGACCACAGTTCAGTGAGCCGGTTTTCCACTGGAGTGCCAGTCAATGCAATGCGGCAATGGGCCTGCAGTTCTCGCACCGCCTTAGACTGACGGGCTTCAGAGTTTTTGATATTTTGGGCTTCATCTAGCACAATCCCCCACCAGTCGACTTTTTTGAGACTTTTTTCATCTCGATGGACCAGCGGATAGCTGGTAATCACCAGATCATGCTTTTTCACGACTCGCACAAAGGTCGTCCCCTGATCGCGGTCAGTCCCGTGGTGAACCATCACTTTGATGGCGGGACCAAACTTTTTCACCTCCCGTTCCCAATTGCCCAGCACAGAGGTCGGACAAATCAGGAGTGCAGGTCCATTGAGGCGATCTTTCTCTTTGAGGGACAGCATGAAGGCAATGAACTGAATGGTCTTGCCCAGTCCCATATCGTCAGCAAGACAGGCTCCTAATCCCCACTGCTCTAAGAATTCTAGCCAGCCCACCCCACGAGCCTGATAGGGACGCAGTTCGCCTTTAAATTTCTTGGGGGTTTCGGCGGGTTCAAGGGTTTGGTTCCCACTCAATGTATTCAGCAATGCCTGCAACGGCCCCGAGGATTCAAAGTTAACAACGGGGAGCTTGTCTAGGGTGAGAGTATCGCCAGTGCTGATACGGAGAGCATCCTGCAGGGATAGACCTGCCTGATCTTGGCGAGATTCAAAGAAGGCTTGAGCCGCTCTGATATCTTGAGATCGCAACTCCACCCATTCGCCATTAATTTCCACCAGGGGCGAGTCTTGGGCCACTAGTTGATCAAACTCAGCTTTTGAGAGGGTCTGCCCCCCAATCGCCAGTTCCCAGCCAAACTTCAACAGACTTTCCAGACCAATGGGTCCCCCTCGACTGGGATCTTGGGCCTGGGCCTTCACCTGTAGCCCCAACCGATTGGCGAGCCCCTCTCGATTGGCAAGACTCGGCGGTAAAATCACCCCGAATCCACTATCTTCTAGTCGCCAAACTGCAGCCTTGATAAATTCGTAAGCCTGGGCGGGGGTGAGAGCGGTTCCCGTGGGCCGGGCACTTTCAAGGCTCTCTTCCAAAATGGGGTAAACCCGCGAAGCCAACCCTAGCCCCACTAAAAGCGTCTCTTGGGGACGATCAATCGTGCGCCCTAAATAATCAAGCTGTTCGGTGGCCGTATTCCACACCGCATCAGCACTGATCAGGAAGGATGAATCATCAATGGCCTGCAGCCAGTATTCCAGCTTCCAGGCATTGCGACCGGCACTCGGGGTCTGAAGGTGAAAACAAGGGCGAAAGTCCTGCTGCAGATCTTGCTGCAACGGAGCGGTCCAATCCTGCAGGGCACTTTCGAGTTTGTCTCCCCCCTTTTTGAGCGGTGTCACCTCTGGCCCCAGCGACCTAAGCCACTGCTGCAGCAACGGATCTAATCCGGCCTTGTCTAGGGTCTTTTCCAGTTCAGGATCAATGGTTTGGCGCACCTGATGCCCCACAACCTGCTGCAGAAAATGGGTAAGAACGTGGGTCGCATCCGGTGGAAGATCGATCTTGCAGTCTGGCGACTCTTCCTGATAAAACCGGCAGACTGACGGCATCCGAGCCGCAAACTGACGGTGTCTCACCTGATCCGCCGCACTATCAAAGAGGGGCTTCCAATAGGCTGCATAGGTTTTACCCTCCGGGGCAAGGGCGGGCAAGAACTTCCCCCGCGCCAGTAAATCAAGCCCCCATCGGAGCGTATGGGACCAGTAAATTAAGTCATCTCCAAGGGACTTTTCGGCCATGCGTCCCGGATTGAGGGGCAGGCCATTGAGAAAAGCAATCGCTTCCGGCAGGCTGAGATAAAGTCCCGTCACCTGGACCGGCTGTAGCCCGAACTCTCCCCCCTCCGCTTCTTGCAAGTTAGAGTGGCAAATCGCGGGACTATCATCCTGCCATTGGGCCAGCAGAGAGACAGTCTGATTCCCCCAATAAACTGGTCCCGGCTTTTTGGTCTTGCGCAGACGCTTAGGAGGAGTTGCGATCGCATCTTCTACCCCCTGGGACAATTTCCATGCTTCTGCCTGTTGCGTTAAATGCTCCGCAAGTTCCACCGGCGTCATCGCCAAGGCATGGGGAACAATCTTGAAGAGTTCGTTACTGGGCTTAGCCCGACGCCACGTTTCACCCCACAGAAAGAGAGAGCCCATCCCAGCGACCGCGTCATACCCCTGCTGCGCTGCCGGAAGCCAGTTGCCATGCAAAATTGCCATAGTGAACTCAAAGCTAGATCAAGTAGAAATGCGACGCAAACAAACTGCCAATCGCTAGTCCTCAGACCCAATCAACAGTTGCTCAGCAACACTCACAGCGAGAGATCTCTCAAAGCAAGGTTATTCCTGTTCTTATGCTACAGGGTGTTCCCTCAACAATCTATGCCCAAGACTGTTTATTTTTCGGGTGACCTAGCCAATCCAAAAAGGAATAAAAAAGCCCCTAACAATTGCCTCCAAAGACCAGAGATCTAACGACCCATTAAACGCTATTGTTGTGAAAGCCAAGGCACTATGCCAGCATCGGCACGACGCGCTACAGTTAAGGATTGAAGCACAGTCAGACGGTATCAATGCTAGGATCGCCCTAGTACGGAAGAAAGAAGTGAAACACAAAGAAGAAGGACAGAAAACTGAATGTCAGAAATTGTTAAGTCAATATCCGTAGACGGACGGGATATTCGACTCACGATAGGTCGTTTCGCGCCACAGGCAGGTGGAGCAGTCTTAGTAGAATCAGGGGATACGTCGGTGTTGGTCACCGCCACACGCTCCACAGGCCGAGAAGGAATCGACTTTTTACCCCTACTCATTGACTACGAAGAGCGTTTATATGCTGCCGGCCGCATCCCAGGTGGTTTTCTGCGCCGGGAAGCTCGCCCCCCAGAAAAGGCAACCCTCACCTGTCGCCTGATTGACCGCCCCATGAGACCTCTGTTCCCCAACTGGCTCCGGGATGACATCCAGATTGTGGCCTCTACCCTATCAATGGATGAACAGGTCCCCCCCGACATGCTGGCAATCACAGGTGCCTCTGTCGCAACACTGCTCGCGAAAATTCCATTTAAAGGCCCCTTAGGAGCCGTGCGTGTCGGCTTGCTTGGCGATGACTTCGTCATTAATCCAACCTATAGCGAGATTGCAGAAGGCGATCTAGACCTCGTAGTCGCAGGTTCACCGGATGGCGTCATTATGATTGAAGCCGGTGCCAGTGAAGTCCCCGAAGAAGATGTGATCGAAGCCATCGATTTCGGCTATGAGGCCGTTGGCGATTTGATTAAGGCTCAGCAGGAGCTAATCGCTGAATTGGGAATTGAAATCGTAGAAGAGACACCCCCTGAAACAGACCCCACTCTCGAGGACTTCATTCGCGACCAGTCTTCTGATGCGATCAAGAAAGTGCTAGCGCGGTTTGATAAAGACAAGAATGTCCGCGATGCGTCTCTAGATGAAGTCAAAGAAGCGGTTAAAGTTGCGATCGCAGACAAAGCTGAAACCGATCCCGTTCAGGTTGCTGCCACCGCGAACCCCAAATCAGTCGGTAAAGTCTTCAAAAGCATCACCAAAGAACTGATGCGAAGCCAAGTCATCAACGACAACATCCGCGTCGATGGCCGTAAGCTCGATGAAGTGCGTCCCATCTCCTGCAAGGTTGGCGTTTTACCCCAGCGTGTCCACGGCAGCGGACTGTTTAACCGAGGCCTCACTCAGGTGATGTCAGTGGTCACCCTCGGTAGCCCCGGCGACGCTCAGAAGATGGACGATCTCCATCCAGAAGAAGACAAACGCTACATGCACCACTACAATTTCCCGCCTTATTCCGTCGGTGAGACGCGGCCCATGCGCTCACCCGGTCGTCGAGAGATTGGTCATGGTGCACTCGCCGAACGCGCATTAGTCCCCGTACTCCCAGATCAGGAGACGTTCCCCTACGTATTGCGCGTGGTTTCAGAAGTACTGTCCTCCAACGGTTCCACCTCCATGGGCTCCGTCTGTGGTTCGACCCTTTCGCTCATGGATGCCGGCGTACCGCTATCAAAGCCGGTGAGCGGCGCCGCCATGGGACTGATTAAAGAAGGAGACGAAGTTCGGGTCCTGACTGATATTCAAGGACTTGAAGACTTTCTAGGTGACATGGACTTCAAAGTCGCTGGAACCGATCACGGGATTACAGCACTGCAAATGGACATGAAGATTACCGGGCTACCAATGGAGGTGATTTCGAAAGCCATCCATCAAGCCAAACCGGCTCGTCTTCACATCCTCGGGAAAATGCTAGAGGTCATTGATAAGCCCCGCGACAATACCTCTCCTTTCGCCCCACGGATGCTAACGGTCAAGATCGATCCTGATCAGATCGGGATGATCATTGGTCCTGGCGGTAAAACCATTAAAGGTATTACCGAGCAAACCGGTGCCAAGATCGACATTGAAGATGACGGTCGCGTCACCATCTCTGCCGTGACAGAAGAGGGTGCCTCAAAAGCACGCCAAATTATCGCCGGCATGACGCGCAAGCTAGCCGCAGGTGACGTCTTCCTCGGCAAAGTCACCCGCATCATTCCCATTGGAGCCTTTGTCTCCCTGGTTCCTGGCAAGGAAGGCATGATTCATATCTCACAACTGGCCGACTATCGAGTGGGCAAGGTTGAAGATGAAGTTTCCATGGGCGATGAAGTCGTCGTCAAGATTCGGGAAGTCGATAACCGGGGGCGCATCAACCTGACGCGCTTGGGAATTCATCCCGATGAAGCAGCTGCAGCGAGAGCCGCAAGCGCATAGTCCTGAGCAGCAAAAAGCTAGCTGAAAACAGCTCACATTGAAGGTAAAATTCATCCCGCCCTAGCTAGAGTTAGGGCGGGATGAATTTTGTAGGAGTCTCTAATCAAAACTCACTAAGGCTGGGCCTTTATATTCCCAGGCAAACAACCCAGTTGAGAATTCAGAGGCTTAGAGGCCTGAGTCCAACCTGGAGGACAGCCGAAAGAGGGTTGCGGCTTGATCAAAGCAGGCTGAAAGACAGACACCTGTTTCTCCGGCTTTAGGGTTGACTGAGCAGGTTGAGAGGAGGACTGAGACTGAATATTCCCAGGCAAACAACCCAATTGAGGGTTCAAGGGCTTAGAGGCCTGGGTCCACCCCGGAGGGCAACCTGGAGGCGGTTGCTGCTGAGGTTGCTGCTTGATCAGCACAGGCTGGAAGACAGACACCTGCTTCTCCGGCTTGAAGGTTGACTGATTGGGTTGAAAAGGGGGCTCAGCCGTGAAGCTATCGGGCAAACACCCTAATTGAGGGTTCAGGGGCGGAGCAGCAGGCACCGTACCCTCCGGACAATGACCTGGATGGGGTTTGAGAGGTTGTGCCTGTGCCGATAGACCTGCCGTTGCCAGCAGAGTTCCGAGAGCGATGATGTGAATAAGTTGTTTCGTCACTGATGCAAGTCTCCATATGATTGATGTGCATATCATCCTCAAAAAGCCCCGTAGAGTCGGTGATGGGCATGGGCGGTGAACCGTGACGTTAGCATCACACGCCCTGTGATCTAGCGTTGAGAACAATACGAGGAGATTCTGGATCCGTCCACACCAGTCCAAGGATGAAGCTCAGGCACAACTTCATAGATCGCCAAGACCTGATGGGCCAACGATTGATGGGTTCCAGGTTCTACTTGCTTCTCTTTTTTTCTACTTTATTGAAGACAGGTGTATCAATAATTTCTACTAGCCCAGCTCAAGTATGGGACTGACAGGAAAGAGATGGGCCTCTAATCTATAGACATAAGCTTTTACAGCGATTGATCAGAGTCTGGGTTAACAACGCTAATACCAGACTCTGATCAATCGCTGTTTCTCCGCACTTCACATCATATTTCTTGTGCCTTGCAGTGTGGGCAAGGTCATTCACCCTAAAGTTTATGCTTTGCCCGTGCCGTAGGCTCTGGAGAACGATATGACTTCCCCTCAAGGACAGCACTTCACAAAACGTCTCAGCTCAAGAGCGTCCTCTTGCTTAAGACTGGGTAGTACAAGTGCATTGTTTTTTGCCCTTGGCTTTGGTTTCTCGGCCGGAGAGGGGAACGTGCCCACGCAACAAATTGCTGGCCAAGACTTACGTGTCGCTTTTCAACAAAGCAATGAGGTCCATCCGATTGAGCAGCTTGTTCAGCTCCAGTCTAGACATTTCGTCGCTTGTGGTTTAGTCAGAAAAGATAACGAATATTTGCCCCCGTCCCATGTAGACTCAGAAGCATGTGCAGCACCGGATCAGCCCCAACAGGTTCCAGAACATCGAGTCAGACTTGCCTAGTCAAAACTCGCAGGTCAAAACTCACAGACTGAAGAGAACTGTTCCGCTAGCATATTGATAGAGTTCTATTGAGTCACTGCGATGGCATTAAAGGTCGATCAGCTTGTCTACACTAGCTTCTCAGCGACAGGGTTCAAAGGATTAGCCGGCCCGCAGGTCCCCGTACACGTACAGCACAGCTTTGTAGAGGCAGTTGTTCATCAATACTGGAACGCCTACAGTCCCCCAACTGTTGGTTTTCGCTCCATTTACCTTCACCAGCTCTCTCTGCAAGAATGCCTCTTTGGTTGGCTCTACAATGACGGAATTGATGAGATGGGGCGGGATGGTGTTCCGTATTTTCTCTGTTACTACCTCGTCCAGGAAATATCAGAGAGTGATCTAAACCTTATCTTTGACTGTCTAGAGCATGGTCCACTCACAATTGTGGACCGCCAACAAATTCCCACGGCGCTAGAATCCGTCGTCATCCCTGAGTCATTGCAGTATGCCCCGACTCGGGCAGGCGTAATGGTTCCCTTTGAAACACGAGGGCGTTGTCACCTACAGCTAGAGAAACACCAATGTCTTGATTTTTGCGTTCCACTGGAACCACAAGTCAAACAAACGGAAGCATCCTTAGAGATTGAAGAGACTGAGTCCTTGACAATGGAAGAGCTCGCCCTCCTTTCTCCCGTTCTAGAACCCACTCCATCCCCTCAGGAAACAACACCACGTCATAAAACCCTCACAAATAAAATTGCTCTATTAATCGGAGTGAGTGAGTACGGCACAGGATTGCAGGCATTACCTGGCACTCTCAAAAATGTAGAAGCGATACGCGGTGTTCTTGAGCACCAAGAGCAAGGGGGGTTTGATGAGGTCAAAACCCTGATCAACCCTGATCCTCAAACCATGGCAGAAGCCATTGAGTCACTCTTTTTAGATCGCAAGCCTGAAGATATGGTTCTCCTCTATTTCTCAGGCTATGTGAGTGTGCTAGAGCCCCACGACAAAATTGGGCTGACAACCCACCTGAGTCGTCTCGGTTCCAATGGCAATGTCGTGCGCTCCACCGTGATCACGGCTGATTTCGTCAATGACGTCATGGGGGATAGCCGGTCACAACATCAAACCTTAATTCTTGATTGGTGTACGGATAAAGGCATCCCCACTCTGGACGCTGTCAGACAGAACGTAAAATTTGCACCTCAGTTTCAGGGCGAAAAACGCACCATTTTAATGTCGGCCGCTTCGACTCAAACCGCCATTATTCCTCCAAAGTCAGAGGGTTCAGATTATACCTTTTACCTGGTTGAAGGCCTGAAAACCGGTGCTGCCGATCTCAACTGCGACGGCGAGATTTCCCTTGATGAATGGCATGCCTATGCCCAAAGAAAGCTGATCCAGGCTTCACCGGCCCTCGATCCCGTCATATCTGGCGCTCGGACAGTCGCCAAAACGGTCATGGCAAGCTCCCCTATACATGAGTCAAAATTTAAGTATCGCAAACAGGTCGAAGAATGCAGTCAAGAGGGCAAAATTTCCATTGAAAATCGCGTGGTCCTCGATACGTTATCTAATATTTTGGGTTTAGATCTAGACGAGGCCAGCACGATTGAAACAGAAGTCCTCAAACCCAGGCGCGAGTACTATCAGAAACGACAGGATTATGCGACGGCGTTTACCGAAGCCATTCGCAAGGACTATCCTCTAACACCGGATCTCAGCCGTCAATTTAATTTTCTGCAGCGAGAGCTGGGCCTAACAGATGCAGATATTGTGCCAGTGGAATCAGAGTTAGTCCGTCGGCTCGACATTCTTAAAGAGCCTGGTTTAATTGGGAAGCAGTCGGCACAAATTCAAGATCAGTCCGCTCAGACCTTCGTTCAACGGGCCACTCAAGCCGTTGAAAAGGCACGCCATGCTGTTAGGCCCTTATCCAGTCGAGTTAAAATTTCTACCCGTCATTTGCTAGCGCGCTGCCAACGAAACATGGTGCAGCATCCGGCCAATATTCTCAGAAAATTGCAGCGCCTCACCCCCTTGAAAATGACCTTCCTATGTCTAGGCCTTAGTGTTGGCACCGCATTATTAGTGGTGGCGGTCAATCAGCAGCAAATGGCAAACCGCAAGGAACAAGTAAAGCCCGAATTACCGAAGGCAGAAAATCCACTCTCTCGTGTGAGATAAAACCTGAAGTCACCTTGCATTGACACCCTCTGTTCGAGGCCGGTTCAGACCGACGTTCGATGGGATAGACACTTGAGAAACGCTGCAAGCCTCATTTAGCATACTTCTTATTACTCAGAGAATCACGCTGATGACGTGAGGTAGCTCACTGCCCCATCAAGATGAAACCGCGATAGTGAATGTATTCGCAACACGGAGGTCTTCATCCATGAAATTACAGCAAATAGCTTTGGTCAGTCTGCTTGGCCTCTCGACATTATCAGTGGTCGCAACTGCGCCGGCCCAAGCCTGTACACCTGCACCTGATAATCCCAGCGGTTGTGATGGTATTAATGGCACACCTCGCTTTGACCCACGAGTCTCTGAGTTACGACAGAAAGTTAGAGTTCCCGTTGGCCCGACTTGTCTCAGCTGCCCACCCCACACGCTGAAAGCAAAGGAACAAATTAAGCCGATACAACCCGAACTTCAACAAGAGAGTACTTTGATCAAGCAAGATCGCTTTAGGCAAAGGTTTGAGCAACCCCAATCCTTGGGTCAATAACAAAATCAGGGTATGTGAGATATCGGAGAACACCACAGGCAAGAGCTGCTTATAGCAGCTCTTTTTTTTATTCAATTCCACAAGGCGGATGATGTGGGCCTAAAGAGGGGGGGCCATTTGAGTTGCAAAGTTCTTCGCGCGATTGGGTGAGAGTTGTCGTGCTTTGAGAATAGCCCCTGTCAAGAAAATGTAGGCCGCAATGCCAACGACCATTTGCAGAATATTGCCCAGCAGCCCCCCCAGAGAGCTAGCCAAACTTGGGGTCGCATTCCAAACAGCATGCAGGAAAGAAGAGGTGAGATATCCGATGGCTAAAATCTGAAAGCGTTGGTTCGATCTCAAAATACTGAGGCCGATAAAATACCCAAAATATCCGCTGTAGGCCATATGACCGGCCACTGAGCCTAAGATTCTCGGAATTAGTAGCTGGATGGCATAGACGTTACCCGCATCAACACCAAACTCCCGAGCCGCTTCTTCCATAATATTGGGCACATATTGACCCACGGTTTCAACCAGAGTAAAGCCGAGGGCTGACGCGGCGCCGAGAACAATGCCATCTAGGGGTTCCCAAACACCTATACGTTCCCAATTAGGGGATCGAAATAATCGACCCAGAGCGAATAGAACGAAAATGGGGACCGCTTTCAGCATTTCTTCCATCAGACCCGCGCCAAAGAAATGACTGATCAATTGGTTGAGAAATCCGGTCGTGGGATCTTCTAAATTTTTAGCGACATAGTCTCCAGAGGCAAGCACCCAGAACCCGACATACATGCAACCCAAGCCAGACAATGCCCAACCCACAGCATGACGGATCAACTTTTTAGTCAACTTATTAAAGGCAACAACGAAGAGTGCAAAACCCAGCGGGATCAGAATGAGACCGATAAATCCTTGTCGAAAAAAGACGATAAAGATGGTCAAGATAGGCGTTGCCAACAGGATCATCGTGAAGATTGTCGAGAACAAAATCACGAGCAAGGATTTTCGCTGCCCACAGAGCCGGTAGATAAAAAAGAAGGCACCACAGCCTAAGTAAAGGGCCAGAAGATAATTAAAGACATTCGGATTGGAATGACCCACTGCGGCAAACAGTGACACAACGACCAGCACGGTGACAATGCCGGGAATCAAGAATCCCTTCTTCAGCAAGTCTTGGCGAACGGACATAACCGGCAACAGTTGGCTCACCGACAGATCGTTCCTGGAGGCTGGCTGTGGAGACTGGACCGGAACAGGGCGTGACCTTTGTTCAAAAATAAATTGCGGTCCATTTTGTCCCAGTGAAATACAATCACCGGGCGTGAGGATAGACCATCCCTGAAGACGCCGCCCATTCACGAAGGTCCCATTTGCACTCCCAAGATCCCAGATCTGCCAAGCAATATCTGTGGCTGAGTCCGCTGGAGTACTGTTTGCCCTAAGACTCGCGTGGTGTCTAGAAACACCACCGAAATCGTTCGAGTCCAACAAGATTTGGCAATCGGGTGAACGCCCAATGACTATTTCTTGAGTACCTGATAGGGGATAACAGGGTTGTTCTGTTTTGGAAGTCAGGCGTAATTGGCTGCTGGGATGAGGCTCCATTAATTTTCTATAGATGCAGATATCGAACGGAATAGGAATGGAAAGGGTTTTAGCGAATTCGGCTAGCCCCGATCCCTCCTAAAGAGGATGGCATGGGTCAGTCTCTTGGCTATCTAAGCATAGATTTTTTTCCTATGACAGCTAGCATGCCTCTTCACTGCGCTGAAAGATAACGGATAGGTTGTTGGCAGGCATCGAGACTGTTTTCTGAAACTGGAGCTGTTGAGCTTGGGCCGCTTCAATGACGTCTTCTAAGTTGCGAATCCCCCAGGCTGGATTTTGCGATCGCAACCCCTGATCAAAGGCAGCATTACTGTCCGAGGTATGTTCTCCCTTTTGTTTATAGGGACCATACATGTATAAAACTCCGCCCGGTAGCAAAATCCGTCCGGCCCCGGCCAGTAACCCCAAACAAGCGGACCAAGGGGCAATGTGAATCATATTGATATTTGCGATCGCAACAATCGGCTCGGCCAAACCACCGCCATTTGGAGTCTGCTCCACCCACCAGCTCGGATCTTCCGCATTCAGTGGAATCGGTTCGAGGAGATGAGCCGAGGGCTGATGCTCTCTCCAGGAGGCAATACTCGCTTGAGCCACCGGGTTAGGGTCAGAGGGCAGCCAATATCGCGGCTGTAGCTGGGGCGCAAAATAGACGGCATGTTCTCCTGAACCGCTGGAGACTTCCAGAACGGTTCCTGTCGGGGGTAAAACCTGATGCAAAACCTCTAGAATTGCATCTCGGTTGCGTTGCGTTGCAGGCGCATATTGACGAGCATCAACGGTCATAGAGTCCTTGCCATTTTGGTCATTCCATTGTTACTCATGATGGGGTGACATTGGCCCTTACTCCATCTCGTTTCAATAAATGTGCGTCTAGAATATGGAAGTGCGATTTCGAATCCGTCTCAAAACTTCCGGCACACTCAACCCAGAGTGCTTGACATAAACGATATCTTCGTAGGGACTGAACATGGCTGCTTTACTTTCCACAATTGACCCCGATGGACTCTTGGAATATTCCGTCGTCTATACCGATCGGGCCCTCAATCACATGTCGCAGTCCTTCCAGGGCGTGATGAAGGATATTTCGGCAAGCCTCAAGCAGGTTTATCACGCTCAATCTGTGGTCGTGGTTCCGGGAAGTGGCACCTTTGCAATGGAAGCTGTTGCCCGCCAATTTGCAACCGACCAAACTTGTCTCGTCATTCGCAATGGCTGGTTTAGTTTCCGCTGGACTCAAATCTTTGACATGGGTAAAATCCCAGCCAAGTCTAAGGTGTTGAAGGCACGGCCCCTTGGAGAGGGTTCGCAAGCGGCCTTTGCACCAGCACCGATTGCGGAAGTGATTGCAGCGATTAAATCGGAAAAACCGGCGGTTGTGTTTGCCCCCCATGTCGAAACCTCTGCGGGCATGATATTGCCCCATGACTATCTCAAAGCTGTGGCAGACGCCGTGCATGATGTAGGCGGCCTCTTTGTTCTAGACTGCATCGCCTCGGGGACGATCTGGGTTGACATGGAAGCCTGTGGCGTCGATGTGTTGATCAGTGCGCCACAAAAAGGGTGGAGCAGTTCTCCCTGCAGTGGTTTGGTCATGTTGAGTGCTTTGGCCCGAGAACGCATCGAAGGAACAACCAGCAGCAGCTTTGCTTGTGATCTGCTCAAGTGGCTGCAAATTATGGAGACCTACGAAAAAGGGGGCCATGCCTACCATGCGACGATGCCGACGGATGCATTAACAGTGTTCCGGAATGTGATCAATGAAACGGAAGCCTATGGGTTTGAGCGCGTCTGTCAACAGCAGCAGGAATTGGGCGATCGCATCCGGGCGCTGTTGGTCGGCAAGGGAATCAAGAGTGTTGCTGCGGAGGGATATCAGGCCCCGAGCGTGATTGTGAATTACACCAATGATCCAGAGATGAAGTCCGGGAAAAAGTTCAAGGAGTTGGGAATGCAGATTGCAGCGGGGGTGCCGCTCCGGTGCGATGAACCTGAAGATTTTCAGACGTTCCGCATTGGGCTTTTTGGTTTAGATAAACTGCAAAATGTAGATCGCACCGTTGATAAGTTTGAAGCAGTGCTGAAGCAGATTGTATAACGTCTATTTGGGTTCTTCTAAACAGAGGTTATTCACTTAAGAATAAACCTGACACAATATCAATTCAGATGAGTTCTTACGTGGCGAAAGGTCCGTGAAGAATTTCTTGCCCACGTGCTTACATCTATCTCCCAAAGCATTCGAGCACTAAATCACCCATCTGGCTTTCACAACAACACACGTGATTGACCTAAAACTTTTTGTCCACATTATATGGTTTGGCCAATTATTCGAAGCGAATTCCACGAATAATTCCAGAATAAATGGCTTTTTAGGCTCTGACAATACCGGCGAGGTGGATAGCTTTAGTCCACCAGAATCCAAGCTTCATGGATATTGGCAGCTTGTGCTGAAAGCAATAGATATAGGCACTGATCACTCATATTTCAACCTTTAGCGTCAGAGGCAATAGTTATGGACCAATGGCAATATAAGAGTATGAGGGACTGTTCTCAACAAATAGAATTCCAAGGCAAAATGGGACAAGAAAACAAGATTTAAAGATGCAATACCAGCATTCTATAAACCATTCAGAGGAATAGATTTTTCATCCCTCAAAATTGCATACAACAACATCCTAATCGATGAAGGCCCAAATAATTTTAAACCCTAGAATATTTTTCTTGCTTGGAAAATATTTGAAAATTTCAACTAGAACTTGTAAAGAGCGCAGTATCAAAAGAATAAACCCGATGAGTAGGATATCTTATTTTTACATCATAGCCATACATATTTCAGTTTGAGATCTTACATTATTCTTCAGCAAAGGTTCAGTTCCTCTTTCTTATTGGGCATTTTAATCCCAGAACACGCCGTTGATTAATCACCATTTTGGTCCTTGGAGGAACTATGTTTTGCACAGAATGTGGACATGGAGTAGAAGAGTCAGAGAAATTTTGTTCAAACTGTGGAACCTCAACTTTAAGAAAAGGTAGAACTAGCAGTGGTAAAGCACCACCTTCAGTTGATCTCAATACTCCTGTTATCACAGCCCGACCGATATTCATTCCATGGGTCACGGTCGCCTCAGTCTTACCAATTCAGATATTTATGACCGTGTGGGCAGGCGGCTTTTTCGGTGGATTTGGATTATTGTTGATAGAAGCACTTGGGCTAAATCTCCCACAATGGTTTCCATTTTTATTTTGTAGTGCAGCCGCTTTTTTCGGAATTCCATATATGGCCTATTTCACAAAAAAAAAGACATATTCTGCAACCTCTTATAATTTTTACCCAGACAGGCTTGAATATTCTGAAGGTTTTTGGACCATAGAAAACAAAATCATCAAGTACAGAAACATCACAGAGATCAATCTCAGAAAAGGTGTCGCACAAAAGAAATATGGTCTCGGAACAATAGTACTTTCTACACCTGCAACTAGCATTCAACAAGGACGTCATACAAGTGGCATTCGAATTTCTGACATTTCGAACGCTGAAGAAATATACATGAAAGTTCAAGACTTAATTGGGTAAGGTAGATAACCACTTAGGTCTTGAAAACTGGCTTTCATTCCGCAGAAAGATGGCAAACACAAACGACAGTATACATCGCAGCACCCAGAACTTAAAGCCAAATAGGCAAGGATTCAGCACATCGAAAATCCTTTCGTTGATGACAACATTTTCGACGTAACATCGCGGTTAAGGACGAAATAACCGATTGGCCTCTCTCTCGGTTTCTAACATCATGTTGAAGTCATCATTGCTGACCTCGGTTCAAGCGGCTGATTCTCGAAGATTCCAGGTTCAATACTTGGTGGTAAGAGTCAAGGGTCCACGTATAAGTCGTAACGATCATTCCCTGGACAGAAACATCCTCAGACAGCTTGCTAATGCTTGGTTTTGGTATTGCTAAGATGCAATCGAGATCAGCCCCCCCTTCACATGATTATCCTGAGACCCACTCATATCTAAACAATTGAGAAAACTTAGCCTGTCGTAACTTGCTCAAAAAAGACGTATAGACGTTTATCATCCAAGCAGCCTGAGACACTAAATTTTAGAGGAGGCTTTCAATCGATGCAGCGATCGCAAAACACCATCCTCTACTCTCCTCAAGACCTTATCGGGTTTCTCAATAGCGAATTTGCATCCTGGATGGATCGCTTCAGCCTAGAAAATCCTGACCACCCCATCCCAGAAAACGAGCCAGATCAGATGCTCAATGCATTGGTGCAGCTTGGGCATGAACATGAACAGAAATTTTTAGATCAACTCCTGCAACGGGGAGAAAGTGTCTACAAAATTGAAGATCGAGCCGACTTTGACCTCACCCTGGCCGCGATGCAGGCCGGTCACCACTATATCTACCAAGCCGCCCTGCGGCATCAAGACTTTATCGGCTATCCCGACTTTTTGGTCCGTGTAGACCAGCCCTCTCAACTCGGGGACTGGAGCTATCTGCCCCTAGAGTGCAAACTAGCCCTCAACCCCAAGCCCGATTTTGTCATTCAGTCCGCCTGTTATCTAGACCTACTCCATCACACACAGGGCGTCCTTCCTCACACCTTTCAACTATTACTAGGGGATCACACCCAACAATCCTTTGCCACCGAGCAATATATCTATTACTACTATCAAGTCCGCGAGACCTTCCGCAGCCGAATGGCTGACTTTGATGCCGAGCAGCGCCCCCTCCCCGGAGCAGGGAATCATGGGCGCTGGCAGGATATCGCCCAGGCTCATTTACTGGAAACAGATCACCTCAGCCAAGTCGCGAATATTACCCAAATCCAAATTCGCAAGCTAGAGGCAGCAGGCATCAACACCATGCAAAAGTTGGCGGAGGCAAAACCAACTCAGCATATTCCCAAGCTTGACGAGGCCACTTATTCTCGCCTGATTCAGCAAGCCCAACTCCAGAGAGATAAAATCGACGACACGATTGAATATCGCCCAATTCCTCCAGACCCAGCGCATCCTCGGAAAGGCTTGGCACTGCTCCCTCCACCTAGCACACTTGATGTCTACTTCGATATGGAAGGCTATCCCCTTGTCAAAGGGGGTTTGGAATATCTATTTGGAGCCGTCTTTACAGATGGCGATACGCTTCAGTTCAAAGACTGGTGGGCCCACAATCCTCAAATGGAGCGGCAGTCCTTCGAGTCTTTTGTGGACTGGATTTATCAACGCTGGCTCGACGATCCAGCCATGCATGTTTACCACTATGCCCCTTACGAAACCATCGCTCTCAAGCGACTCATGCAACGCTACGCCACCCGTGAAATCCAGGTTGATACCCTCCTGAGAGCTGAGGTGTTTATCGATCTGTATCAAGTTGTCCGTCAAGGTCTTTTGGTGGGGACCACCAGCTATTCGATTAAATATCTCGAACCGCTCTACGGTCGGAAGCGCGATGAAGCTGTTACCAATGCAGCAGATTCAGTGGTGCAGTATTTCCAATGGCTACAGGTACAGGAGGAGGAGGGTGACACCCCTCAAACATCTGAGATTCTGCAGAGCATTAAGGATTACAACCGCGTCGATTGCGAGTCAACCTATGAGCTGGCCACTTGGCTTCGAGAACAACAACAGGCGGCAGAGATCCAGTATCAACCCAAGCTTGATCCCGAGACACAAACAGAACTTCCCACCGATATCGAAGATCCGGTGGCTCAACTGGCAACAGAACTCCTGTCTGAGATCCCAGAAGATTTATCAACACTCGATGCTCAGCGACAGTCTGAGTACCAAGTTCAGGAGCTGTTGGCCCATTTACTCCAGTTCCATCAGCGGGAAGCCAAGCCCTTTTGGTGGCAGCGCTTTACCTGGCTGCAAATGGATGAGGCCGATTTGTTTGATGAAGCCGACTGCATCGCGGGTCTAGAACGCACAATCACACCACCCATTGCTCCCAGCGGTAGAAGCAAATCTTGGCGCTATGAATACCAGTTCGATCCGGCTCAACCCCTGCGGCTACGGATCTCTAGCAGAGGTCTGATGACTTGGTTTGTGCCGGAAGAACCCACGGCTTGTAGTCTGGCGGAACTCGATGCAGAGACCGGACGAGCGATGATTTCGATCTCCCAGAAAAAACTCGATCAAGCCCGAGAAACACGGCCAGACTGGGAACCACCCCAGCGAACAAGTCTGATCGATGCCAACTTGATTTCTAGTAAAGCCCTCCCCCAGTCGATTCTCGATACCGTTCAGCAGTGGCGTGAGTCAGGGATCTTGCAACCCGCCTTAAGAGATCTGCTCTATCGCCAACCGCCTCGGATCCGCAATCACTCTGGCTCTGAGATCATTGCCCCAGAGAGCGATCTCCTGTCGGGGACCCTTACAGCCATTACCCATCTCGATCACAGCCTCCTGTGCATTCAAGGTCCACCGGGGAGCGGTAAGACCTACACGGCAGCCCATGTCATTTCCCACTTAGTCCAACAGGGAAAAACGATTGCCATCTCAGCCAATAGCCATCAGGCGATCGCCAACCTGATGCTGAAGGTCGCCCAAATGTGTCAAGAGCAGGCCATTGAATTGTCCGGGATCAAATACGGCGGCGAGCAAGATAAACGCATTCTTGCAGCAGGGTTCACCTGGAAAATAGATTTAAAGAAGGTCAATTTATCTGACTATCATCTTTTCGGCGCGACAGCCTTCCAGCTTTGCAAGCCAGAGATGAGAGACCAGTGGGATTATCTGTTTGTCGATGAAGCGGGACAGATGGCGCTGGCTAACTTTGTTGCGATCTCAAGTTGTGCCGACAACATCGTTTTAATGGGGGATCAGATGCAGCTTGAGCAACCGATCCAAGCCACCCACCCTGGCGAGAGTGGGCAATCAGCACTGGGGTATTACCTCAACGGTCAAGCCACGATCCCCAAAGACATGGGGATCTTCCTCAACACCAGCTACCGAATGCATCCGTCCATCTGTGAGTTTATTTCTGCGGCCATCTACGAAAACCGACTGCAACACCACCCCGAAACCCAGCATCACACCATTGAAATCGATCGTTCCCAGCCATTTGCAGTGGATCAAGGCAACGGTATTCTCGTCATTCCCGTGGAGCATGAGGGCAATGCTCAACACAGTGCAGAGGAAGTGGTCGCCATTGACTCCCTCGTTCAATGCTTAACGGGAATGCCTTACACAACGAATCGCGGGGAATCCCAGGGAATGATTGGACCCAGCGATATCTTAGTGATTGCCCCCTATAATCTTCAGGTTCGCTATCTCAGCGAAACCTTAGGCGAGCGTGCCCGAGTCGGCACCGTTGACAAATTTCAGGGTCAAGAAGCGCCCATCCTGATTCTTTCAATGTGCGCCAGTACTAGAGAGACAGCCCCGAGGGGATTAGATTTTTTAATGAATCGAAATCGTTTAAACGTCGCGGTTTCCCGTGCCCAATGCCTTGCGATTGTGGTGGGCAGTCCAGCCCTGGCTTCTACCGTCTGCAACAGCGTCGCTGAAATTGAGCTGGTGAATTTATACTGCAAAGCGCTGCATGGGAACCTGCAACAATCTTAAATATCCGACTGTTCACCCGCACCTAGAATGTCCCAGATTAAGCCAGCAGGAACGCCTCCAAAACCCACCTCAGAGAAAGTCCAACATTTACGACGACTGGCTTTCTTGCTGGATAACGCCATCCCTATTCCTGGCACAAAATTTCGATTCGGCCTCGATCCAATCCTAGGTCTGCTGGGCATTGCAGCCGGGAGCGGAGATGTCGTTGGCGGTGCAATAGGTGCCTACATCATTTCCCAAGCGGCCCGCATGGGAGTACCGACCAACATCGTCTGGCAAATGGTAGGAAATATCCTCCTGGATTCTCTAGTGGGCCTCATTCCTGGCCTTGGCGATCTCCTCGACTTTACCTGGAAAGCAAATACCCG
>CALFCG010000150.1 GCA_937951315.1 uncultured cyanobacterium | reverse complement strand
GCTGCCCGGTTTTACTCTGAATCTTCGGGGTATTTTGTAAGGGACTGTAATTTCAGCGATGTGGCGTTATGGAAACACCCCTGCACAATGATCGCTTTGCAGATCCGGGTGACACAATTTATACGTTGATGGCGGATGAGGTGTTGGTGGAATGTCCTCGGTGTGGGAGGTGTGCATCGCACAAGCCAATTGGTCAGGACAACGATAAATGTGATTTGTTTGCCCCGCGTAGACTTGTCTGTTCGCACTGCGCATTGGTGCGAACTTGGAATAAAAATATCATCTCTCCGCTTTCCAGTTCATCCCCTCCACGTGAGGGCTATTTCAAAGCGATTCTCTGGATTCGGAGGAGGTTTGGGTCACATGATATTTGGGCGTACAACTAGGCGGCATCTAGGGTTGATCGAGCAATATGTGGCGGCGAAGCATCGGTTACATGTGCGTGATCCTGAATTTGGATGGGCCAATAAGAGTTGTGTGAATCGGTTGCCGTCTTGGTTGATGTCTGCAAAAAATCGAGAGGATGTTCTCTGTGTGATTGATCAGATCAAGCGTGAGCGGGCGACAGCTAGAGATTGATCTAATGCATTTCGTGCAGATCACCAACAACGGCTACCAAGCAAGTGAGACAAATCGTCTTTGAGGGCGAACGATTTGATGTAATGCGCGTTAGGCGTGGGCGACAAAAAGCTCTGGGGCTAGACTTACCGTAACGGATAGACCCCCGCTGTATGTATTTCACATCCTGTCGCTCTACCACTCGATGATCCGAACGACTAGACGTTCAACAATGGACTGAAAAAATGAGTCAACATTCCGAATCCCAAATCCTGGAACATGAAGAACGTCTCAGACAGGCCATGTTGACATCTGATGTCACCGAACTGGACAAACTGATTGCTCCAGAATTACTATTCACCACCCATCTTGGCCAACTGATCAGCAAAGAGCAAGATCTAGCCCTCCATCAATCTGGAGCGCTCAAACTGACAGCACTCACCCCCTCCGATCAACAGATTCAGCTTCACGAAGGCTTCGCCATTGTTTCTGTGCTAATTCACTTAGAAGGCAGCTACAACGGAGCATTCATTGACGAACATATTCGATACACTCGTGTTTGGGCTTCCGCTTCAACAGGCTCACTCTATGTGATCGCAGGGCATGCCAGTGCTCTATCCAAGCAGTAGCATCTGTTCTCGATGAGCTGCAAAGCGTGAGTGTCAACACAGCGGGAAGTTCCAGACCGTAGCTTGGCTATTAATAGACATCTTATCGTCATCAAAGCCGCGTTCGATGCAGTTGGCTCTCTACCCAGTCTCACATCGTCTTAATTGCCAGACGCAGCGTTTCCTAGCAAATCTAGCGATATTATGGCTGATGAATCCTGTTGGTTAAATTGTGCTCATGACTCAAGGCCAGATTATTGCTATTGGCGGTGGGGGCCTCTCCGACGAGGCCAAGACTGGTCTTGATACCTATGTGCTTGAGCAGAGCCAAACCAGCCAACCGAAGATTGGCTTTCTAGGAACCGCCAGTGGTGACTCAGATAGCTCTTGCCTAAAGTTCTATACCCGCTTTTCCAAACTCAACTGTCAGCCTTCACATCTCACTTTTTTCTATCGCACCCCAAATCTTGCCGATTGGGTCAAACAGCAAGACGTTATTTATGTGGGTGGTGGCAATACCCTCACCATGTTGGCGATCTGGGAAGTTTGGGGCTTAGTCCCCTTACTCAAAGAGGCCGTTCAGAACGGAACAGTCCTTGCAGGAATCAGTGCAGGAGCGGTTTGCTGGTTTGAATGTGGCGTCACAGATGCCAGGGCAGAGGCTCTGGGGCTCATAAAGTGTCTCAATTTCATCTCCGGGAGTTGTTGCCCTCACTATTCAGCCGATGCAACCCGACAGCCGACCTTTGAAAGCCATGTGGCAACGGGAAAACTCCCCCCTGGCATTGCCATTGATGATGGTGCCGCTGTTCATTTCGTTGATGGTGAGTTGCGGCGGGTGATTTCTGGCCGTGAAAATGCTGCCGCATACAACGTTGTCCCAACCGCAGATGGGGCGACTTCTCAGTTGATTGAAAACGCTGAACTGCTGAGCTTGGTTTAGTCCCTCTGAAAAGAGACAAAGAGGGCTGAACTTAATCCGAGAGAGAGTCTGCCCAGGAGAACATCAGCTGATGATGGGCTCGAAGGCTTGCTCGAGTTCTCGGAGACTCCTTTGAATGATGCGAGTTGCCTTCGTATTCCCCTGAGCTTTGAACAGTGATACAGCCTGGTTATAATCTGCCATTGCACCGTCATATTCTTTGAGAAACGCTTGGGAACGGCCACGGTTGTAATAAGCCTTGGCATTATCAGGTTTGAGGTGAATCGCTTGGGTAAAGTCTGCAATGGCACTGAGGTGGTCTTGCTGCTTCTGCCGCGCTCGACCTCGATTATTGTACATATCTGGATCCTCGGGATCCAGTTGAATGGCTAACGTATAGTCGGCGATCGCATCGCTATAGTTTTGTGCTCGGGCCTTTAAGTTGCCACGATTGTAGTAGGGCCAAGAAAAGCTGGGGTCAATCTGGATGGCCTGCTCATAATCAGCGATCGCATCTTCACCGTTGTCGAGGTAGCTGTGGGCATTACCCCGTGCATTGTAAGCCCTGGCATCACTAGGATTGAGCTGAATGGCTTGATTGTAATCTGTGATTGCACCCGTGTAGTCTTTGAGCTTTGATTTGGCTTTGCCTCGCCGGAAATAGGCTTTGGCAAAACTGGGGTTGAGAGCGATGGCTTGATTGAAGTTTGCGATCGCATCTCCATAATTCTTGTGCTCGTAGTCAGACAACCCCTGTTGGAAATAGAGCTGAACATCTTGGTGATGACGGTCTTGTAATTCTATGCCTTCAGCTAAGACAGGAAGTATGGGCGTGCTGAGACTGAGAACAATGCCTAGGGTTAGAGATTTCAACATATGCCTTTGTCAATAATTAATGACAAGCGCCTCCAATCTAACCTCTCTGCAGAGAAAAATCTATTTTGCCTCCAAGGCTCAGTGGAGCTTGAGGCTGGCTTGAGCATCTTCAAGAAAAGTGCGGTCGAACATGTTCGACCGCACTTGTAAACATTGATTGTGGGTGATACTAGACGGCTGTATCACTCGGAAGGTTGGTGAAACCGGAGAAGTCAGCTGCGACAACAAACTGATCTTCCGTTAATTGGGAGGCGTCAACTCTTCTGAGGAGTGCTAGTTCCTCTCCTGTTTCGGCGACCCCCAGAACAGTACTGCGTCCCAAGCGTGAGATATCCAGATCGTCAAAGGTTAAACCATCCGTTAAACCGATGAAGTCCGTGCCGATTTGGAAATCAAAGACGATATCTTTGCCGTCTCCATTGCCGAAGACAAAGCCATCTTGTCCCCGACCGCCGATCAAAACATCATTGCCTTGATCGCCCATCAAGATATCGTTTTCATTGCCGCCCTTAAGGACGTCACGATCTTGGCCGCCCGTCAGGTAATCTCGCCCATTGCCACCCAACAAAGCATCACGCCCGCTGCCGCCACTGAGAGAATCGTTGCCCTGTTGGCCAAAGATGGCATCACGCCCATCGCCCCCCAAGGCTCGATCATTGCCTTGGCGAGCCAGGATGAAATCATTGCCACCGAGACCGACAATGCGATCATCGTCCTGAGTGCCGCGCAAAAAGTCGCGCTCCTCGCTACCAGTAATGGAGTTAACAGCTTGGCCTCCGTTAATAAACAGAAGGGTTTGATCAAGGACAGATTGACCCACTTCACGACCTAACGTTCGACCATTGAGGTCGCCGTCATCGAAGTGAATGCCACCATAAATCCGAGAAATACCCGCTTCGTCAGCTGCGTTTGTGAATGTATTCCAGGCTAAGGTCGTTTCATCTCCTGGCGTCAGACCGGGCTCAAACCGGGATTCGCCCGGCTCGAATGTGACCGATCCACCGAAGGAGTCACTGCCGGTAAACAGCTTCAATATTTCAGCACCGGAAGCGCTGAAGGCACTGTGCCCTGAGGTGTATTCCGCAAAGGGAGGAGAGGGATCCGTTCTGGGAGTTTGATAGGTGATAAAGTCCGTCGCCAGGATTCTTTGGGTGCCTTCGCCAGGACCGGCCCAAGCATCTACTGCATATCCCCCTAAGTCTGCATCAAATTCGCCAATTAGGCCGAGTTCACCAAGATCACGGATGGCTCGAACGGGACGGGCATAGTCGTAGAACGTTTTGGCTTCCCAGGTGCTGACGCCAGCGTCGAAGACAGCATTCCCGAGTCCGAAGAACAGCTGAGCATCGGTGTCGAGGCTGTTGTTATCGCGGGCGGAGACGAACTGTCCAAAGGTCATCCAGGTGCCGGGCGGGAAGGATGTCCCGCCTCCGTCTTCCCAAAATTCGGCGACTAGCTTTTGTTCATCGGTGAGATTGGCGCTGACATCGACAACTCTCTCTGCTTGCTCAATAAAGCCAGGGTTGATGACGGTACCAATCAGGTCTTTGCTAATGGGTAGAACTGTACCGTCGTCTAGGGTAATGGTTTTAGCTTCTAGGTCCACTGTTCCTTGAACACCATCCAGTAAAAAGGACTCAGGGGTTTCAGGACGAAGCTGATCGCCGGAATCCAAACTGAAGGGGGTGACGTCACCCCATTGGGGGGTCAGGAATTGTTGGGTTCCACTTTCTTCACCCGGTGCAGCATCAATGGGCACATTCTCGGGCGTCCATCGTTCGATATCGACGCTGTTGCCGGTGTCATTGAAGGGAGTGTAACCACTGTTATCCGAGTAGGGGGTACCCAGCGTGCCGTTGGGATCATCGCCCAGCTGATTGGAGCCATCCGTGCGCCGAAACTCTAGGAGCGCTTCTGCAGAGACATTTCCAACCCCGGCGGCGGTGTTGGTGTCGGTGGTGGCATTGCTGGGGTCGAAGCCCAATTCAGCCATCAAGGCGTCAAAACTGGCTGTTTCTTCAGGAAAAAGATCGGTGAGTACGCGATAGGCCGCGTAACTCATGGCCTCTGTTTTATTTTCGACGGTGTTCTCTGAGACGGACTGCTGCAGATCGTCTCCCAGTTGGGTTGCGATAGCAACAGGGTCATAGGCGGCCCAAGCATCGAACATGGCTGTGTGCACCATGCCATAGGCGCGGGATGCAACGGTTGGACCGGGTGAACCATTGATCACAGCCTGCTGGACGGCTCGGTCCCAAAGGACAGAAACAGTGGGGGAATCATCATCGACCGTCACCAGTTGAGTGACTGGATCTAGAACTAATTCAGGTAATTCTCCATTGCCCGATGGGGGTGTATCTGGAGTATTTCGGCTACCCAATGATGTGGAAGCAGACCGTTCTGGAGAGATGGACTCTAAACCGAATGTTTGACTGAAACGACTTTGATCTGTCTCAATGCCAGATTGTGGCTGTCGGATCGAGCCTTGGGCGAAGGATGTTTCACCCGGACTGATCAGATCTGTTTGTATAAAACGATAACGTCCAGAAAAGAGACTTTTTTGTGTTTCCAAGTCTTGGATTTGACCAAGCTGAATTTGATTGTTCATGAATACCGATACCTGAAAAGACTCACAACTTTCTTGTTTGCATAGAACAGGAATGTCCAAATGCAGTGTTTATCTTTGCATAGGTAAAACTATTTTTTAGTATTCTTGATCCCTTGACTATTCGTGTTTCAAGATCTTTCAGAATGTCGTTTCAGGGCCATACAGTGTGGAAAATCTTGCGTCTATTGCGCCAAAAACTTTCAACTGTAAAGTGAAGGACAAGAGAAGTTTCAAATGCTAGATAGAAAACACGAAATTAAGCCTCTGATTTCGCTCTATGTCTCAAGACAGACAGTCTATAGATATGTCGCTCAGCTCAATTTTTAGTGATGATTAAGCGCTTCTTAAAGCAACAATGGGATCCAGTTTTGATGCGCGACGGGCAGGGACGACCCCAAAAAAGAGACCAATACCACCGGAAACGCTGACGGCCATGACGACTGCAGGGATTGAAACCCCTGTTTCTAAGGGTGTGAAAGCACCGACAATGATGGTTCCTCCAACACCGACGGCTGTCCCGATTAGGCCCCCGGCTGCGGACAGAATAATGGCTTCAATCATGAACTGCACCAAAATATCTTGCTGTGAGGCCCCAATGGCTTTGCGGAGGCCAATTTCTTGGATCCGTTCGGTCACGGAAACCAACATGATGTTCATGATGCCAATGCCGCCCACCAAAAGAGAGATGCCAGCGATGGCAGCCAGCATGACGGTTAAGGCACCGCTGACGTTGCCGATAATTTCGAGGGCTTGCTTTTGCGATCGCACCGTAAAATCATCCTCTTCGATAATCTTGTGGCGGAGTCGAAGCAGGTTGCGGATCTGGAACTGTGCGGCGGGAATACTGGCCTGGTTGCGAGCAGAAACCGAAATAAAAGTCAGCTGGGTGCCAAAGGGAGAGGTGGAACCTGTTAACCGATTGGCCATCACCGGCAGCGGAATAAAAATCACATCATCCTGACTGGAACCGAGGAAAGACCCCTTCGTTTCCATGATGCCTACGATTTGAAAGCTGAGGTTGTTGATCCGGATCTGTTTGCCGAGGGGATTGGTATTTCCGAAAACTTTGTCTGCCACATCGGAGCCGATGGCCGCTACAAGTTTGCCCCGTTTAACATCGAGATCGCTAATAAATCGGCCCTGGTCGACATCATGGTCTCGCACGGCGGAATAATGTTGATCTGTACCCATGACGAGCACACTGGTATTGACATTTCCGTAGACGACGGAAAGCTGCGCCTGAAGCTGTGGCGCTACCCCTTGAACCGTTGGAACCTGGGTTTTAATCGCTTTGGCATCTTCAAGCACCAGGGTTTTAGGGATCTCAAAACTGCGCCGTCTGGCCTTGTCGCTCCCCGGCACAATGAACAAAGAGTTCGGGCCTAAGGACTCAAATTGTCCAGATGCATACTTCTCAGCACCTTGACCCACGGCAATCATTGAAATCACGGAAGCATTGCCAATAATCATGCCCAGCATGGTTAAGCTACTACGGAGCCGATTGGCAATCAGGGTGGCCCCAGCCATCTTGATGCTCTCAACAATATTCATTATTCTTCCTCGCTGCCCTCCGGTTGGATGCCCTCTGGGAAGT
>CALFCG010000149.1 GCA_937951315.1 uncultured cyanobacterium | reverse complement strand
AAACTCATCACCGCCCCAACGAGCCAGGAGATCTTGATCACGACAACAACTTGTCAGACGACTGACGACCTGTTGGAGGAGAAGATCACCCATCACATGACCGAGTGAATCATTGACCAACTTAAAAAAATCTAAGTCTAGGAACAGAACAGCAAGTTGTTCGCGGTTAACCCTAGCCACCGTCAGAAATTGGCTTAGATAATCATTAAACTGACGACGATTGGCTAACCCGGTCAGCTCATCATAATGGGCCTGATAGCGAATCATTCTTTCCGCCTGCCGATGTTCAGTCACATCGCGGAAGCTCCAGACACGTCCCACCACTTTTTCATCGAGCATCTGCGGTTGCGAAAAACATTCAATCAGGCGACCATTCGTCAGGGCCAACAGGTCAGATCGGGCAGGCTGCAAGAAATGCGTTTCACCCCAGTTCTGCATATCAAACTGACGCGGATCTTGGAGCTGTTCAGACAGTAATACTAAGATTTGATTGAGATCGGTGGGGAGTGTCACCCCCCACATTTCCGCAAGCTTTTGATTGCAATGGGTGATGGCACCCCGATTATAAATAACCAAAATGCCATCAGCCGTTGACTCTAGAGTTGCCTGCAACAGCGAAAGCGAGCGAGCAAGATCATCATTGGCCTGCTGCAACGCCTGTTGATGTTTACGCAGCTGATGATCCTGAGAGAAACGACGGAGTGCTTCTTTAACAGTCAAAATCAGGTCGGCCTGATCCCAAGGTTTCGGAATAAAGCGATAGAGACTGGCCGCATTCACAGCATTGCTCACAGCAGCCATGTCGTTTTGCCCCGTCAGCATAATCGTCAACGTCTGGGGATACTGGGCATGTAAAATGGCCAAGAACTGATCGCCTTGGATCCCCGGCATCTGCTGATCCGAAATCACCACCGGAATCTCAATCCCCTCAGCCGTTAATTCCGCACAGAGCTCTAGGGCTTCCTCACCATCCGTCGCGAGTTCAATCTCGTAGGCGTCCAGGAACTCACGTCTCAGTTGCTCACCCAGGCTGCTGAGAATACCCGGATTATCATCGACACAAATAATAGCTGCATGCTTCATAGACTATTCAAGGGCTGAAGTAATCACCTGAGTTAATTCTTTCTCGGTCCAGGGTTTATGAAGACAGGCATAGAGCTCCGCTTCGTTACGGGCCCGTTCGATCGCAACTTCATCAGCCTGTCCCGTTAGCATCACGGTCACAATCTCAGGGTATTGCTGATGCACCTTAATCAAGAACTCATCACCTTTGATACCCGGCATCAACCAATCTGAGACAATAATGAGCACTTTGACACCATCGTCATGCAGCTCTTCCATAACCTCTAAGGCTTCAGTGGCACTGCTCGCCACTTCGACAAGATAACGATCCCCAAAGCAACGAAAAAGCTGTTCCTTAAGGCTATCGAGAATTGTGATTTCATCATCTACACAGAGAATTCCGGCTTCAGACATAACTTAGTTCTCCAATAGGGGCGGTGTTGGATTCAGAGCTGTTATCGGGATCTTCTTGTAACCGAGTGAGGGGGAGACGGATCGTAAATTCAGTATGCCCAAGTTCACTCTTTAAGGTAATTGTGCCCTTATGTTTGTCAATAATTTGCTGGCTGATGTGGAGACCTAATCCACTACCTTCTCCTGCTTTTTTAGTGGTGAAGAAGGGCTCGAAAATTTGGGATTGAACGTGAGTAGGAATGCCTTTGCCAGAATCGGTAATCTTGACTTGGCAGTCGTCTGCGATTTGCTGCACTGAAATGGAGATGGCACCTTGACTGTCCATCGCCTGAAGACCGTTATGGATCAAATTCGTCCAGACCTGAATCAGTTCATCGGGGTAGCACCAAAGTTCAGGTTCAGCGTCATAGTGACGGGTGAGTTCCACACCATGCTTGAGTTCGTTGTGGTAAAGCTCTAAGACCGTTTCGATACCCGTCGTGATTTTGACCAATATGGGCTGTCCGCTGTGATCTTGTCGGGCATAGTTTTTGAGGGCAAAGACCACTTTGGCAGCTCTTTCCACGGCTTTCAAGATGGTGCTATTACTCACCGGCAGACGAGTGAGATTATAGGCAAGCTGCAGAATCCAGGCAGATTGTTGATGGTTAATGAGAGGGAGAAAGACGTCTAGATTGTCCACGATCCCCATATCAATCATGAGGTTTGCAACACGTCTAGGATTCTCAACATCCCATTCTTTGAGCTGCTGGACCATCGCTTTTCGCAGAGGCCGCCTTTCATTGGACGTTATCAGCCGTTCGTTCTGTTGCGATTGCTCGACCAGCCGAAACAACAATACTTGCTCCGCTTGCGTCAGCTTTTGGGAGAGATGTGGGATCTCTGAGAGGGCTTCTTCCAGGGCCTTGCTCATGTTGACGCCTGAGGCTTGGATCGCCCCCAACGGCGTATTAATTTCATGGGCGACGCCCGCAACAAGATGCCCTAAAGCAGCCAGTTTCTCTTGATGAATGAGTTGAGATTGAGCGGTTTGCACATCATCGAGGGCCTGCTTGAGTGCATCAGCCTGATGTTTGTGTGCCCCAGCCGATTTCTGTAGGGCCTCGTTTTGGGACTGAATCACCTTCGCCGCATAGCGAACCAGACAGAGGAGGATCAGATACAAGACGCCAAAAATAAGGATGCTTTTGAAGATAATAAATCGTTGCGTTGTCTCAATCCTTTGTACAAGGGGGGTTACATCGTTATAAAGTTCAAAAACACCTGCGACTTGGCTATTTCTAACAATCGGAACGTAGCTCGATAGAACGTTGCGGTCATTGAGTGATCCGGCAAGGGCCTTGAAGGTATCACGGTGCCCCAGCTGGGAGAGGGTATCACCTGCCAGGGCAGTCTTAAAACCAGTCGATTCACTTTTATCTTTGCCAATTTGGGCAGCGTCTGTAGAGAAGACCGTGCGCCCCTGCAGGTCATAAATTTTGACTTTGAGAGCAGAGGAACCACGCATCTGGGCAATGGCCTTCTTCTGCAGCTGAATCGTGTGTGTGTGCTTTCGCAGTTCTTCATTGCTGAACTGCTGAGTCATGGAGAGGAAGGGAGAGTATTCGCTCCAGATGGAGTTGGCAAATGCTCGCGTTAGGGTTTCATTCTGTTGCTCTCCTTGACTAATGAGGTCACGAACCGATTGATCTCGATAGACAATGCCGAGAATTGCAGTTGCGATCGCAAATGCACTAATACTGGCAATTGAGAAATAGCGCACGAGCTTAAACGGACGAACCGTACTCTGCGCTGAGTCTGTAATAGAGTTAGTCATAAAGTCTCGAAAACTAGTCTGGGGGTCCACTGCAGTTAGAGTGCCCAGCTATCTTTCTAAAGACAACAGCCCCATGGCGGGGTCAATCATAGAAAGCAGAGATTTGAGATATTGTTGAACTCCCCCAACAAGCGCAAACCCCGATCAGCTAGCGCAGGAGATACCCACGGAATGGCTCGATATGGGTTCGCTGGGATTGAAGGTGAGAGACAGTAAAGCCCGATTTGGCTAGGCTGCTGCCGTTTTTGTCGCCAATCGAGCCACGACAAAACAGAATAAAGCGTTAATTGCTAAATATCCACGTGCCACCAAAGGATTCCCGAGCCACAAAACACCGGGGAACAGAACGGTACTGATGGCTAGGCAAGCCGTAACGCCAATTGCACTGCCAATGGCAAACCACTTCCATTGTGGATGGCTGAGCAATAGCGCAATCAAGAACAGCGGAATCAAAGCATTGGCAAACAAAGGGTTTAAGAGGCTCGTGCCTTGAAAGGCCCCCCCGAGCTCAGGTATGGAGCTGCCGAGAATGCGTAACGGCCATTGGGGTAAATCAACGATATATAGACCCCGCAACAGAAAAAATCCCACACTGCCCAAGTTAAGCCCCATCAACAAAGAGCTATTCCAGGGCGACGGTAATAGGGCGCGCCAAGACCAAGCGATTAGGCAGGCTAACCCCAATGTGCCGAGCTTAAGACCCCAGTTAATGGCACCGGCATCAAACCAAATCCGAGAACCGAAGAAGAGTCCATTCCGCAACCAGGCGAGTACTCCTCCAAGGCCTGTATTTTTTTGAGCCGACAAGGCAACAGCGGCAGCCGCATCTAGTTTTCCAGACCCGAAATGATTCTCGGCATCTCCCTGGCTCGACAACGCTGACTGCTTGAGAATTTTTTCAACTTGATCCGGGCTTTGAATCCCGGCGGAGCGGATCAATGCGGCCACACCGGCCACATGGGGAGAGGCCATACTCGTGCCCTGAAAAGCCGCATACACAGACTCGCCTTCAGGAGTAATCGTATTCTGGAGGATACCGCCGGTTCCGCTTCGATCCTGCAAGGCTCCCCCCGGCGCGGCAATATCAATCCCAGCCCCAAAGTTAGAATAGGGAGCCTTATTACCAAGCGAATCTAAGGCAGATACGGCAATGACATGGGGATATCGAGCCGGATATTCGGCGGCATTTCGGCCCGCATTTCCGGCAGCAGCGACAATAACGACGCCTTTTTGATGGGCATATTCGATGGCTTCTCGCATCAGTTTGCTCTCACCCCCACCCCCTAAGCTCATATTGATCACATCTGCCTTATGATCCGCTGCAAAGCGGATGGCTTCGGCAATATCTGAGACGGTGCCCCCGCCCTGTCGACTGAGAACTTTTAACGGCATCAACTGGGCTTCATGGGCAACCCCCGCAACCCCCAATCCGTTGTTGGTGGACTGGGCGATGGTACCTGCAACATGGGTGCCATGCCCGTGATCATCAGCGGCATTGGCTTGATCATTTACGAAGTCATAACCCCGAACAATGCGCGTTTGCTTGAGGTCGGGAACAGGCGAAATTCCCGTGTCAATGACGGCGACCGTGGTGCCTCTGCCTTTGGTGCGTTCCCACGCAGACTCAACGTTGATGCTGCGCAGGTTCCACTGCTTGCTGTAATCAGGGTCGTTGGGCGCACGGGATGCCTGATACAGATAGTTCGGCTCGATAAATTCTGTGAGTTCTTTCAGGTCAGAGCTGCGTAATTGATCCAACAAGTCCTGTTTGCCCTGGAGGACAAAGATATGATCGCTCTGGGAAAACTCGCTGTTGTAGTCGACTTCGACGTTATATTGCTTTGCGATCGCATCGACCCGTTTCTCGATTTCAGGCGTACTCAAACTCTCTCTAAAGTCGAGGACAATCGAACGATAGGTGCCTTGCGCGGACAATCCCGGAAAGTTAGCGATGGCAAAGGCCAACCCGCAGAGGAATAACACCAACAGGACTATTTTTTTCATGTCAAATCGATCGCGGGAGGGTCAACGTCAGTCAACACAGACTGTATGATTAGGATTCCTGAAACGGGGCATCACTACTCCTATTAAAGCTCAGCCGAATAAAAACATCGACAGCCCAGGAACACAAACGGTTCCACCCCATTATTGATGATATGAAACGTAATTTGTTCTGGCGACCGCGGCTTGACCGTCAGATTTGGATCCTAGCTGCCGGTCGTTTACTCTCTCAATGGGGCAGCGGCCTGACATTCTTTTCCCTCGCCATTTTCTTTGTGGAACAGGTCGGAATCTCTTCCACCGCGGTTGGATTTGCCATCGGTACCGCGTCTATCTCGGGTGTTGTGGGCCGTATATTAAGCGGGTCGATGACCGACTCTAAGTTCTGGGGACGGCGGCGCACCCTCATGTTGGCGGTGGCGATCTCTGCTGTTGCAGCCTTAGCCCTTGCGGTTGCCGATGATTTTCCCACCTTGGTGATCGGGAATTTGCTGATGGGAATGGGGGTAGGGCTCTACTGGCCGGCCACAGAATCGACGGTGGCGGATTTGAGTACCCCAGCCCAACGTAATGAAGCTTATACCATCACGCGGCTGGCAGATAATGTGGGCCTCGGTCTCGGAGTTGTTCTGGGGGGGGCAGTGATTGCCATCGCCAATGCCTATCGTATGTTGTTCGTGATCGATGCGATCTCTTTTTTGCTGTTTTTAGGGATTGTCTACTTTGCGATTCCAGAATCGACCCAAGCCTCCACTCGCGGCAATCATGGCATTAATGGATGGCTCCTCGCCTTCCAAGACCGGCGTTTATTAATCTATCTAACGGTCAATATCATGATGACCACCTATTTAGCGCAGGTGAGTACAGTCTTGCCGTTGTATCTAAAACGATTTGCACAGCAGGGCATTGGCTTTCCTGAACCTATGATTAGCGGTCTGATTACGGGGCATATTTTCCTGAGTGTGATCACCCAACTGCCCTTGGCTCGCTCCCTGGACCGACTCAGTCGCTCTCGGGTCCTCATGGTGTCTGCCTGTGCCTGGGCTATTGGCTTTTTGTTTGCAGGTTTGAGCGGTGCCTCAGCCAACCTGGGGTTATTGTGGGCCGCCTTGTCGCTGACAGGATTTGCGATCGCATCCGTCATCTACGCACCCGCCGCTTCTTCTCTGGTGGCAACCCTCGCCCCCGAATCTCTGCGGGGGGTTTACCTTTCGATTAATTCTCTTTGCTGGGCTGCAGGATATTTTATTGGCCCCTCAATGGGCGGAGTCGCCTTGGATCAGACACCAGCTATAGCCCAAGGATATTGGGTCGGGATGGCAGGAACAGTTGCAATTGCGCTGATCATCTTGAGATTTCTGGACCGACAACTGCAGTCAGCCTAATCCGTTCTGCAATTGAGACAAGAGAAACGATTACAATAGCCATGGAGTTCACCTGATCAAATCGCAGCTATGGCCGTCAAAAAAGGAAGCTTTGTCAGCATCATCCGGGAAAAATTTGAAGGAAGCGTTGAAGCACAGGCAAGCGACAAACGCCTCCCTCCCTATGTCTTTGAGGGCACCGGTGAAGTTGTCGAAGTCAAAGGCGACTACGCCCAGGTGAAGTTTTTAGTGCCCACGCCCAACGTTTGGCTGCGCTTAGACCAACTTGAAGCCGCCCCCAAAGCATAGAAATTAAGGCAGAGCAATGACAACAGCAGCGCCCCCTCGTGTCACCATCGTCGGCTCCGGAAATGTCGGCAGTACCCTGGGGCAACGCATTGTTGAAAAAAATATTGCCGATGTGATCCTCCTCGACATCGAACCGGGCCGCCCCAAAGGGTTGGCCCTCGATCTCATGGAAGCGCGCGGGGTTGAGTCCCATGACCGTCTGATTATGGGGACCGCCGACTATGCAGACACCCAGAATTCTGACGTTGTAGTTGTCACCGCAGGGCTAGCGCGGAAACCTGGCATGAGCCGCGATGATTTACTCAAAGCCAATGCCAAAATTGTGACCGCTGTTGTTAAAGATGCGATCGCCCAGTCCCCCGACGCGATTTTGCTGATCGTCACCAATCCTTTGGACGTCATGACCTACCTTGCATGGCAGGCCAGTGGCTTACCCCCAGAACGGGTTGTGGGCATGGCAGGCGTTTTGGATGCGGCCCGCTTTGAAACCTTTATTGCCATGGAACTGAAAGTCTCCATCGGCAACGTTCATGCCATGGTTCTTGGCGGCCACGGGGATCTGATGGTCCCGATACCGAGGTACACCACCGTCAGCGGCATTCCCATCACCGAACTGATGGCCCCGGAAACCATTGCTCGGTTAGTCGAACGAACCCGTAACGGCGGTGCTGAGATCGTGAGTCTCATGCAAGCTGGAAGCGCCTATTTTGCACCGGCCTCTTCCGCCAGCCTCATGGTGGAATCGATATTGTTTAATCGCTCCCGCATTTTACCGGCAGCGGCCTACCTACAGGGACAATACGATTTATCAGATATTTTTCTCGGTGTTCCCACCTGCCTCAGTCGCCAAGGCGTCTCGAAGGTACTAGAACTAGACTTGACGCAATCTGAAGGTCAGGCTTTATTGACCTCAGCTCAATCTGTCCGACAAAATATCCAAACAGCTCAAGCTCTCAT
>CALFCG010000148.1 GCA_937951315.1 uncultured cyanobacterium | reverse complement strand
CTTCTTGTATTTATATCTTCGGTGTTTTTCTTGGGAATGGCCTGAGGGATTCTACTGAGAATGTGGATTAAGAAGCTCCTTTGTCTAGGAGAAGAAAATAGATCTAAAAATATAAAGATTAGACTCTTCTTCGGTGCGGAGGTTTTTCCTATCGCACCAGTACTGTTGGGGCTGTGGCAAACGTTGAACCCTAGAGGCCTGCTGTTCCACTGAATCCTGTTTATCTAGGTGGATAGGCTGTCAAGCTCATGAAAGGACTGATGTCTTGCCCACGAATCATACTGTACAATTCCCCACCTCTGTCGCTAGGGATATCACGTTGATCATGCAACGTTGTCTTTGCCCCTAAATTAAATAATCTAAGTACATCTCTAGGGGAACTCTGGAAGCGCTAGTTATGACATTGGTCAACGATGCCAGGCTACTGTAAGGATATTGGCACTATCAATATAAGCGCATGAATACTGAGCAACTCAACACCCAGTTCGGCCTTGCAGATCAGCTTAAATTTGTTGACGGTAAGGGAGGCTTCCCCCAAATTGAGATCAGTAACGGCAAAGCTAAAGCCTTAATCTCCGTTTATGGCGGTCAAATTCTGTCCTATCAGCCTGTTAACGAACCAGCAGATCTGCTCTTTCTCAGTACAAAAGCCTATTTTGAACAGGGCAAAGCTATTAAAGGGGGGACACCCATCTGCTGGCCTTGGTTTGGTCCCGATCCGGAGGGCTTAGGGCGTCCCAGTCATGGTTTCGTTCGCAATCGCCTGTGGACTGTGATGGGAACTGAAACCACACCAGAGGGAGACACTGCAGTGTCTTTGGGGGTTGTTAATTCGCCAGAGACTGAAGCCATCTGGCCGCAAGCCTTCAATCTCACGATTATCTATACGGTGGGTGAAACGCTATCGATAGAGCTGAAGACCCAGAACACTGGGAGCCAGGCTTTCTCAATTTCCCAGGCTCTTCATACCTATTTCAAGATTGGTGATGTTAACCGAGTTCAGGTCTTGGGCTTAAACGGTTCCGACTATCTCGATAAAGTGGATGGTGGGCAGCAAAAAACGCAGCAGGGCGTGGTGGAATTTTCGGAGGAATGCGATCGCATCTACACAGCTCCTCCCGCCAAGTTAATCATCGATGATCTATCCCTCGATCGCCGCATCCACATTGCCTCTGAAGGCAGCAAAACCGCTGTCGTTTGGAACCCTTGGATTGAGAACTCCGTCAGTATGGCTGATCTAGAAGACACCGATTATCAGCGTTTGCTCTGTGTCGAGACCGCCAACGCAGCCCAAGATATTATCAATATCTCTCCTGGAGAAGCGATGAGTCTCAAGGCTCAATACTCGATTGAGCGCTAAGTCGATCTTAGCTGTAGAGAACGATCTCTAACCCCTATGGGAGCATGGTTGAGCATCCGCTCCGAATCGAAGATTATGTCCTATCATTTCTGGATGTGCCCAAGTTAAGGACTGCGAGTCTCAGCCATGCATCAGAATCCACTTAAATCTCTCAAGCCTGCCCAGCTGTTCGCAATTGGCTTCGGGGCTTTAATCAGTCCTGCTATCGCATGTGGACCCGTTGAGTCGCTTCCCCTTCGAGGTGCAGCTGTCCCTGACTGGTATGAGTCCCATCGCATTCATGCCCATACGCGTCTTTCACCCCTGACCCAGGCGAGATATCTGAAAAGTACCCGGCGACGTAAAAAAGTGAATGCTTCTTTCGGGAAGACCTGGCTAAAATCCTATAAAAAAGCAGGTGCGGAATTCAAAAAGCTTGGTGCTCCTGCCTTGACTCGTCACGTTAAAACCCAAGCTGAAGATCCGATTTGGCCAAGCACTGTCCCTGTTGATGCACAGGGCCAACCTCAATTGAGGGACATCAAAAATCAGGTGCAGCCTATGATTGATGAGGCCCATGCTGCAGGTCGAAAATTCTTGGCCTATTACTGGGATGTCTCTGATACACGGATGTTCAAGCAGCACCCTGAATGGGGATGTAAAACTGTTCAAGGTTCCCCTGAAGCACATAAAGCCAAAGGCCAGTATTTAGATATTTCTAGTCCCTTTGGTGATGTTGTCTCCCACCGCCTCCAAGAGCTACAGAGCTTTAAGGCAGACGGTGTTTACCTCGACTTTCGCCACTATCCACCCGATGGATGCTACGGAACCGCCCTTGAAACGAGTTTCCGTCAAGAAAACCCTCAATTCGCCAGCCGGAAAAAGACGTCTCCTGCCTATCAAGAAGCCCTCAAACAGTTCCAGGGTAAGACTATGGCAAAAGTGATGAACCGTTGGTCAGAGAAATTCCGTAATGATCCCAATTTTGCCTTTATTGTCAGCACCACCTCGCTGCCATCCCTGGTTAATCCAGAGATGACAACGGACTTGGCCCGGGCTGGCATACCAAAGACGGAGTACCATATTGCAACCCGCACCGGCATTAATCTCCGGCTATTTCGCACTCACCCTGATCTGAAGCGCAACAAACCTTCAGACGCTGTGCGGATGGCACTGGGTTGGAACTTATTGCGAACCACTTCAGGAGCCTCTCCCCACGTTTGGATTAACGGTGTACCGAACTATGAGCAGCTCTATAGTGCTGTGGGCGCTGTCGTCACCCATGGTGGGGTTGCCAATGTTGATGTCGATGAACTGAATATTACCTCAGACAAAAATCGGAAAGGGGCAACCCCCCGAGATGCCCTAGAGAAGATCTTTGCTCTGGATCAAAAATTAGGACCTTTATTTGAAGGTGCAGCCCCTGTGCGTCGCGTGGCGATTCACTTCAGTGAGGAATCCCGCAACAAACGTCGTCTGCGAAAACGATGGACAGATGTAGCGGGTCCTGTCACAGAGGTTTTTGGACTCCTGCTAGACAAGCAAATCCCCACTGCGATTATCGACGATCGCACCCTTGCTGAAGGAGACTTATCTGCTTATCAACAGATTATTTCGCCCACCGTGAGTGAGCTTTCGACGCAACAGCAACAAAATATCGCGAGCCAAAACGTCGAATTGCTGTCTATTGAAGCCCCCCCTTCACCCAACCGAAGTAAGGGCTATCGTGAGGCTTTACAACCTTTGTTCAAAGATCCTGCGATGAGGCCGCTTAAAATTGAGGGTCTGCCCGAGGGGCATCAGGCGGTTCTTTGGTCTGCGCCGGAAAAGAAGAAGACGATTGTATCCATTATTGCGCCATCCTTCTCAGAGGTGCAGACGCAGACACTGGCTTCTCCCCTCAAAAATCAGGGAATTCGGAGAGTGTCGAGAAGAAAAAGTCAGCCTGTCTCCATTGAAATAAATTGGGAACAGCTGGGATATTCAAATCAGGATATCTGTGCGACTGATGGGCTAACGTCGCAATCTCTAGGTCGCACCCGTCAGAGAATGACCTTTGCTTTGAAATCGGAATGGCATTTACTTTCCTTTGAGCCTTGTTCCTCCTAAAGACAAAGGAAGGAGAAGGCTCAAAGTTTAACTGACTGAATGGTTGAAGGAAGTAAACACAGAGTTAGGCTTCTGAAGAAGCGGGTTCTGGCTCAGCTGTTGCTTCTGCAGTATCAGTTTCTGTGGCAGTGGTTTCAGAAGCTTCGGGGGCTGCTGTTTCTGCTGAAGCCTCTGTTGTCGCTTCTGAGGCGGTATCAGCCTCTGCAACCACTGCAGCGTTTTCGGCTTCTGACGGCTCTACGACTTCTGGTTCAGGCTCTGCTGACTTTGCGCTGGGCTTTGGTCCGCGCATCAATGCGGGAGAGATCTTTGGCTTGCGTTCCTCGCGCGCGCCTCTGCCCTTACCACGACCCCCTTTCTTTCCCTTGTTGGGGCGATCATTGCGTTTTGCATCATCGCCACGCTCGACACGCTCAGATTTTTTAATGGGTCGCTCAACCATGATTCAACAATGCTTTACATCTTGCCAATCCTACCGTGAAAGGATGGTCTCTCTCAATTAAGTTGATCGCAATTGAAGGCTCTAAAAAAAGCTAGGGCTGAGGGTCATAGACCCTCAGCCCTAAAAGAGATGTTCGTTTACAAGCTAATCAGGAACAGCCGACTGCAGCTGTGTTTGATCTTTGGCGACAATTTTCTCTAGCAAGATATCGAGCGCTTTGACATATTGAGGGTCTGCTAATGTTGCAAACTTTTCCCGGGTCCGTGCCTCAAGCTGTTCTTCGGTTAGCTTTACACTGTAGTCCGGCTCAATACCCTTTTTATTAATATCGCGCCCACTGGGGGTGAGGTATTTTGCAATGGTGACTGCTAAGCCCGAACCATCTTCTAAGGGATGGACGGACTGGACGAGGCCCTTGCCAAAGGTTTTATCACCTACAAGAACCGCTCGATCGTTGTCTTGGAGGGCACCGGCCAAGATTTCGCTAGCGCTGGCAGACCCGCCATCGACAAGAATCACTAATGGTTTGTCGGTGAGCTTTCCGCGCCCAGCGGTCAGTCGATCGACTTCACCTCGGCGGTTTACGGTGGAAACAATCGTGCCTTTATCCATCCACATCCGGGCAATTTCAGCACTGGAGTAGAGTAGCCCGCCAGGATTGAGCCGCAAATCAAGGATATAGCCTGCAACGTTTTGTTTATTGAGCTTATTAATGGCAGTCCGCATGTCGGCCGCTGCATTGCTGCTGAATTGCGTCAGGCGAATATACCCAATGCCGCCAGAAGCTGAGGGGCGATTCTCCGACTCAACGGCATGCAGTTCAATGCGTTCTCTCTTGATGGGAAAACTCAACTGCTCGTCTCCCCGCTTAACGGTGAGGACGACCTGTGAATCGACTGGACCGCGAATTAAGCCGACGACTTCATTGATATCTAACCCCTCAGTGGTTGTACTATCAACTTTCGTGATCACATCTTTGGGCAGGATGCCGACCTTAGAGGCAGGGCTGCCTTCAATAGGGGCAATGACGGTAATCTCTTTGGTCTTTTCATCTTGAGCAATCTGGATGCCTACCCCGGTCAATTCACCGGAGGTATCAATCTGCATACTTTTAAACTGCTCTGGATCGAGGAAGCGAGTGTAGGGATCTTCTAAGGGCTCCAGCATTTCTCGCACGGCTTCGTACGCTTCTTTGTTGGAGGTGTAGTTGCGTTTTAAATATTTGTTTCGAACGGCGCGCCAGTCTGTCCCATTAAAGGTGCCATCCACGTAGTCGTGATTTATGACCTGCCAAACTTCATCAACAATCTCTTTGGGGCCTTCTTTCAGTAGTGCCCAACTTTTTGAAAAATGTAAACCGGCGCCTGTGAGTACTACGCTTGCACCGACAAGGGCTGTGGCTCCTAGTACAAGACCACGCTTTGAGAACACCATAGACTTACCCGGGTTGTTGTTGAGATATGCTGATGTCGCGCTTCGATGGCGACCAAGGTACGACTACTTTAATCATACCCATGCTGACTCCAAAAGTATGCCCACTCTAGCATATGCACTCTAGATTCAGCTCTTATACTGAGGGGACTTGGAGGTCTGAGAAGGAATGAGATACGCTTCTTCTTTACTTGATGGTTTAAGAGCTAAAACGGTTCCGGTAATGCCCAACTATTTTTTCGGTTACGGCGAGAATGCTGAGGCCATCTGTGTTCACTTCAATGGCATCGTAGGCTTTGCAAAGGGGAGACAGTGATCGTTGGCTGTCTTTTTTGTCTCGTTGTGCAATTTGTTGTTCTAAGGCTTCAAGACTAATGGGAGCAGCACCCTGTTGCTCTAAATCTTTCAGACGTCGCCGGGCGCGCTCTAGGCTGGAGGCGGTTAAAAAGATTTTTAAGCCTGCCGTTGGGAATACCTGGGTGCCGATGTCTCGACCTTCGGCGGCAAGGCCACCGGATTGCCCTAGGGTGCGCTGCTGTCGAACGAGGGCTTGCCGGACTGCACTTTGTGCGGCAATGGCTGAAACCGATTGGGTCACTTCTGGCGTGCGAATGGCGTCTGTGACATCTTGCTGCTGCACCCAGACACGGGGAGGGTGATCGGGGTTTGCGTCTAGCTCTAGCTTAATGTCACTTTGACTGACCAGATCGGCGATGGCCAGCTGATCTTCGAGGTTGATCTGGGATTGCAACACGAGCCAGGTAATCGCTCGGTACATGGCACCGGTATCGAGGTATTTCAGGCCGAGTTCTTGTGCACAGAGACGAGTGACCGTGGATTTTCCGGCCCCTGCTGGACCGTCAATGGCAAGGATGGGGGGGCGCGCATCGAGCAAGATATTGTCGATCAATCTGGTGTTGTCGAGACGGGTTGCGATCGCAACTCGTCCTACCTCTTCCACCATAGACAACGGCTCTAGTGTTTCTGGATGCACGAGGTCCAGGTAATCCAGCTCCATCTGGGAGGTTTGGCTTAATGTGTCATGCACTTTGCCTAAGAGCGTTTCACGATCTCTCACACCGGATTTAAAACAGGTCTGGGCAGCCTGAAGACTCTGAGCAATGGTTGCAGCTTCCTGTCGATTTTTAAGGAATTGGTTACGAGAACTTAAGGCTAAACCGCTAGCCTCTCGCACAATCGGGCAAGGCACAATCTCCACCGGCACATTGAGGTCCTGAACAAGGTGCTGGATAATGACCAACTGTTGAGCATCCTTTTGACCAAAGTAGGCTCGGTCGGGCTGGATGAGGTTCAAAAGCTTGAGCACAATGGTCGCAACACCCTGGAAATGTCCTGGTCTTGACTGACCACATAACCGATCCGTTAGCTTTGCCGGAGGAACGACGGCTGTGAGTGCTCCCGCTCCTAAAATCTCACTAGGGGCCGGCGCAAAAATAGCATCAACACCTGCCTTCTGGCAGAGCTGCTGATCCTGCTCCAGGGGTCTGGGATAGCGATCTAGGTCTTCAGTCGGGCCGAACTGCAGGGGGTTAACAAAGATGCTGACAATCACATACCGATTTTCCTGACAGGCTCGCTCAATCAGACTGAGGTGTCCTGCATGCAGCGCTCCCATCGTCGGTACCAACCCCAGAGGACTGAGTACAGGTTCCTGCTCGGGTGCCTGTGGCGTTGCTTCTATAACCTGAAGGAAGCTTTGTAAGCCCGCCACAGTGCGAATAATGGGAACGGTATCCATAGGTGCTGGGTATGATTTTGATGTTGAGTGGCCAAAGGCCACCTAAAATTAGACATCAAAAAAGGCATCGACGACTGGCCGTGTTTCGTCTCGATGCCTTTTTTGTATTGTTCGCTCCTCACACAATTGGAATTATTAAGGAATGTGTACCCTCTTGTCAAATCTGGCTATCCCAGGTGGAGGCATAGGGAATGCCAGAAATTTCCCTCATAATTCTCTCGGGGCTAGGAGATTGAGCATGTCCTGGAGTAAAAAATTAAGGACCCGCTGCGTCGCTGCGACTAAACCCAGGCGAGCCTGACTGAGCGGTTGATTTGTCTGGCTCACTGACCCGAAAATTCTGCACTCTCGATATGATTGCAGGAAGACCTCGGCCCAGTTTTGGGCATAACGAACCCGTTGGTGATGCTCGATGGGCCACGGGAGCATGACACTCGATAAGTCTGTACTGCACCATACCTGTTTCGGTGACTGCAAGCCGTGTGGGAATTCGAGCAGTTTTTGAATGATGGCTTGTTCCGTCGGGTGTTGCAATCGGAGTTGGTGCTGCTCCGTACACCATGGGATGGGAGTGGAAAGCACGTCAAACCCTTGATCCTGAGGGTGTAATGCGATTAATCTTTCCCTCTGGGCTAGACGCAGGAGGGAGCAACAGCGGGCATGGGCATACTGGACCGGAAAGAGTAGAGGATCGCTGAAGCTATCATCGAGGACTGTTTGAGATGGGGGCTGAAGTCTGGGATTATGCACCGTCAGTTGCTGGAGCCAAGTCGTAATTACTTCCGTTTCGAACTGCCCATAAATCCATCCGGGGTCTTTCACCCACAGCTTCAGTCCTTGAGTGGGAGGTATTGCCGAGAGCATTGTCTTCGCGACCTTCATCGAGGACTGTTGGCCCGCAAGCTGAAGCGCTATGGGTGAGACGAAGGTGCCCATAGTGGCCCGCGTTTCGATTTGTAGGGGAATTGATTCAATTGAGGCAATGGACTGGGCTGCATCCATCAGCAAATTGGCTAACCGCTGCTTTAGTGATGGAGAGTGCACCCGCATCATGGATGGGCCTGCTACTATCTTGCCAGCGCTGACCTCAGCCTGTTCCACAGTCGCTCCCTCCAGTAATGTTCACGATCCTCAAAAAATGGCAGCATCCCCACTCTAGACTCATCGTTGTCATTTTCCTGTTGCTGATTCTGGGCGTCTTCTTTCGGTTCTATCACCTCGACCAGAAAATGTACTGGCATGATGAGGTCCTTACGTCCGTGCGAGTCGGAGGGCATCAACGTCAAGAGTACATGCAGACTATTTTTAACGGCCAGCTTGTCTCTGCTGCTGATCTTCAGGTTTACCAATCCCCTCGGCCAGAGAGTCGGACACAGGATCTGATCGAGATTCTGGCCTCCGAAAATGCCCATCATCCACCGCTTTACTATGTCCTCATGCGCTATTGGGTCTTGTTCTGGGGGCATTCACTCACCACAACTCGGAGCCTTTCTGCTCTTTTTAGTCTTCTGGCTCTACCTGCCCTGTATTGGCTCTGTTTAGAGCTTTTTTCGTCTGCCTGGGTGGGGGGGATCGCTGTGGCCCTGATGGCGATTTCTCCTCTGCACTTGCTGTACGCGCAGGAAGCCAGACAATATAGCCTCTGGGTCCTGTTGATCTTGCTGTCGAGTGCCAGTCTGTTGCGGGCCAGTCGTGTTCAGGCGACGGGGGCCTGGGTGACCTATGCGGTTACTTTAGCCCTGGGTTGCTATACCTTCTTGTTCAACGGATTTGTGGCTGTTGGACACCTGATTTATATGGTCCTGAGTCGCCCCGTCTCATCCTTGAAGTCCTATGGCTGGGCGACGGGGTTAGCCACGCTTCTATTTTTACCCTGGATACTGGTCTTGGTCAGTACCTACCAACAGGTAAAGCAGGTGACCCGCTGGACTCAGGCCCCCATGCTGGCCGAGGATCGTGCCCTAAGGTGGGGGTGGAATCTGAGTCATTTATTTTTTGATGTGGGTCTTTGGCCTGATGACCCGATCATGGCCTTGAGTCTGGTTGTGATTCTGAGTTTTGTGATCTATGCCTTAGTTTTTCTCTGTCGTCAGGCACCACGACGCGCATGGTTATTTGTGATGGGATTAATGGGGGTTGTACCGCTTGTATTAGTTCCCCTTGATGTCGTGATGGGTGGGCAGCGTTCTATCTCTGCCCGTTACTTTATGCCGACGTATTTAGGTATCGAGATTGCGGTCGCCTATGTGTTGGCCCACAATCTCTTCTCTAGCCGGTGGTCGCTGCTGTGGAAGGGGGTAACGGCTCTGCTGTTCACCGTGGGTTTAGCCTCTTGTCTCACCATCTCTCAGGTGGAATCCTGGTGGACCAAGGTAGTGGATCCTGACAATGCCTATGTTGCTGGAATTATTAATCAAGTCGAACATCCGTTGGTGATTAGCACCGATTCAGATACCAATCCTGCCAGTATTATTTCTCTCTCGTATCTCGTGGAGCCTCGGGTGAAGTTTCAGTTGGTACAAGATCCGAACGTCCCAGATATTCCCGACGGATTTACCCGCATCTTTCTGTTTCACCCCTCAGAAACGCTGCAGCAAAGCCTGACCTCGACCTACAACGGTGAGATTAAAGCGGTTCCAAAAAGTTCATTGCTGGAGTTAACTGCGGCTCAACTGCCATCAGGCAATCGCTAAAGCGTGGGAGGGAAGTTCTCTCCCTCGATTGGCGATGCAACATTAGCCAAATACCACTGTGCGGTTGCCGTATACCAAGACTCGGTTTTGCAGATGGAGGCGCACGGCTCTGGCAAGGACAACCCGTTCTAGATCTTTACCCTTACGGATTAGATCTTTTGTTTCATCCCTGTGGCTGACCCGCACGACGTCTTGTTCAATGATGGGGCCTTGGTCGAGGTCTGCAGTGGCATAATGTGCTGTGGCCCCGATAATTTTGACACCGCGTTCGTAGGCCCGCTGGTAAGGGTTCGCTCCGGCAAAAGCAGGTAAAAACGAATGGTGGATATTAATAATCTGAGGGAACTTGGCAATAAAGTCGGCACTGAGAATCTGCATGTATTTTGCCAACACCACCACATCGATTTTGTATTTCTGAAGTAGCTCTAGTTGTTTTGCTTCCTGGTCTGCTTTCGTCGCAGCGGTGATGGGAACATGGTGGTAGTCGATATCGAACTGAGTTGCGATCGCATCTAAATTCTTGTGATTGCTGATAATCAGCGGAATTTCCGCTTGCAGCTCCTTGGCTCGCTGGCGCAAAATCAGATCGTAGAGACAGTGATCTTGACGACTGACCCAAATGGCAATTCGAGGCACCGCATCCGAAAAGCTGAGATCCCAGGTTGCGTTAAGTGGTTCCGCGATTGCTTGAAATGCCGGACCGATAAGGTCTCGGGGCAACTTAAATCCGTTTAGCTGCCATTCGATGCGGGTCAAAAATCGATCTACCGCACAATCTGTATGGTGATCTGCGTGGATAATATTGCCACCATTGGCATAGATGAAGTTTGAAATTTTTGCCACTAAGCCCTGTTGGTCAGGACAAGAAATCAGCAGCCGGGCAGTGGAGACAGACATATCAATTACTCAGCTTCCTTTGAAGTATCTGTGGTTTTTTGAGACTGAAATTGCCACTCCGTCAGCGGCCTAGAGACAGCATCCAGAAAAGATGTGGGTACCAGGTCAACCGTCCATGACTGCACTTCGGTTTTGACGGGATCGACCCGTGCATAAATGGAGCTGCCTTCAAAGTCTTTCCCGCCCAGAACCAGTGTATGGGTTTGTTGATCGTTCAAGGTTACCTCAACGGTCGTCGGTTGAACGAGGCCAAATTCCTGTTTTTGCGTCGGTGAGACTTCTAGGGTCCGTTGACTACGAGCTGTCGCTAACAGATTAATTAAAAACAGCACAGCTGCTTCATCTGCGGGTCCCGCCTTTGGCTGTTCTATGGCCCAGGCACTGGGGCCGCTGGTTGCCTTTTTAAAAGTCAGGGTCTGTGTTGGCGTTGTCAGGGTCAAACGCTCTACCTCATCCTCATTAAAGGTAAAAATGTCGGTTCCAGTGCCGTCTTCGGTGGTTTGTGAAGATGAATTTTGTTGGCGCTCCCAAACGTAGACCCCTCCGGCAAAAATCGTAGCAATAATGACCAAGATGAGAGTATTTGACTTCATAATTACCTACGCATCGGCGACTGAATTTAGACCCTATCGACGCTGCCACCAAAGCGTCACCGCCATTCCTAGCGCACTTAAGGGGAGGAGCGCCCCCAGAATAGTTAACAGTCTCTGTCGTTTTGGTGTGATTTGTAACCGGCGATTTGTGACTTCCTTGGGACGAATCGAAAGCGATGGATTCGTTTCATCACTCCCGAGCCAGGTCACAGCATTGAGGAATAAGTCGCCGTTCAGGACTTGTTCAAACGGTCCAGAGGATGCAAAATCTGAGTCTCCAATGACCACAATCCGAGCTAATGACTCAGTCTGTGATGGCGCTGCGTCAGATGTTGAACTGGGTGGTGATGCTTGAGGACTGGGTGTTGAGCCTGAGGTCGGCGGTTTGGGTGTTCCAATCTGATTGGTGATTCCCTTCGGTGTTGTGGGCGACTTCGGAGTCTCCTTCGGGCTCGGTTGAGCCTGAGACTCTGGACTGGCTGAGGTTGAAGGGGAAGGACTCGGAGAGGTTGAGGGACTAGGAGATGGCGAAGCAGAGCTTGGCTCCGAACCTTGTTCTTCACTGCCGGGATTCGCTGCCGGAGCAGGACTCGGTGATGTGCTAGATGTTGCAGGTTGTGGCGAGAGGGTCTCAGTCTTAGACTTTTGGAGGGGGGCTTGGGGTGATTTTTCCTCTGGTTGCAGCGCTTGAATGGCAACGCCTAAAACCAATGGCCCCTGACGATCGGTCTTCTCATCAAATTGAAGCTGTTCGCTATCGGGTTCAGACTCAGCCCAGCTACTTCCTCCAGTGTGCAAGAGTTCCGTTACCTGTTGGTTGTCCTGCTGCTTCACGTTGAGGGCTTGGGCCAGGGGATAAAACGAGATACCTTGGGCAAACTCTTTGGTTGTCGGGTGTGGACCATAGTCAAAAACAACGGGCACAGCTGGTCCTAGGCCCAGCAACTGTCCAGAGCCGGAGGCATCTACTACGAGTCGTCGGTCCAGCGTAATTCCCCATTGTTTAAGGACGGGATCTAGTCCATGTTCTGTCTCTGGATCGATCATGAGCAGGGCTTTTCCCCCCTGTTGCAGATAACCGTTCAGTAACTGAATCTCTGACGGAAGGAAGGCCCGCTTGGGACCGGCAATAATCAAGACGTCCGTTTCTGGCGGGATCTGCTGCCGTTCCACAATGTTTAGCAACTCAGTTTTGAAACCCTGGCGTCGGAGAGCTTCCACTGCGGCAGAGAGGCTTGCTTGGGTCCCGGCAATGGGGAGTTCACCGTGGCCTTGAGTGACAAAAACCTGGGTTTGACGATCGCTGACAATATTTGAGATCGCAGCTGTCAAGTTGACCTCAGTCAATTCTGCATCCAGGGTTTTGGTTCGGGCACCGGCATCCAAAACCACTGCTCCTGCTGTTCTCACCTGATATTTCTGCGCAAGTCCCGGCTGTGCTTGCGGATCAACAAACTCAAATTCAAATTTGGGGCTCAGGCGTTGATATTGCTCCAGGAGTGTTCTGCCCTGCGGATCCGTGACTTTATCAAAGATGAGGACCTTTAGTGGCTGTTTGAGTGCTCTCACAACTTGCTTTGTTTGAGGAGCCAACGAGAATAATTGTGCCTCCGTTAAATCAAGGCGGGCGGGGTATCGCACAGCTAGAAAATTGACCAACCCCAAAATAACAATTACAGCGGTCGCAGCAATCACAGCATTTGTTCCTGCTTGTATCGAACGCCGTCGCCACCAGCTTCCCGGTGGGGGGGAGTACTGCCATTGAAGTAGAACACCAAGTCCTAAAAGTACACCGCCTCCAATGACCAGTCCCATGGAGAGGGCACTCCAGCTAGATAGCAATCCCGCACAGACACCGGCAACGCCCAACAGTACTCCTAACCACAGCAGGAGCATAATCAGTTTTGAGGAGCCTTGAAATTGGGGTAAAAAACGTTTCACATTAACGAAAGAAGAAAAGGCAATGACGGAGATTTAGGACTATTAGGAACGCTGAAATCTAAAGAGATCAATCGATTGGGCTGTTAGGAACAGCCCCAAGATGATATAGCTCAAAAATAGAATAACGCTGCTACTATCTAGAACGCCTTGACTGAGGGTGGAATAATGCTTCAGCAATGATAAGTGATTTAAAATCCCTCCCAATGGTCCGCCAAGACGCTCCCCTAATAAATCCAAAATCCAGAGCAGTAGGATGACGGCAAAGGTTGCAATCGCGGCTAAAATCACGCTGTCAGTTAATGACGAAATAAAGAGCCCCAGAGCTAAGATCGCGCCTGCTAGCAATACCAGCCCTAAGTGGCTAACCAGTAAAATTTCTAGTGGCATAGGTGGGCTCGCACTGCCAAAGGTGACAGCCTCCAGAGCCACAATCGGGAGCACCAGCGTAATAAAGAAGGTCAGCACCGCCATCAGCTTCCCCAAGGCTACGGCCCAGTTCGTGATCGGCGAAGTGGCTAGCAGCTCTATCGTTCCTCGCTTCCGCTCCTCAGCGTAGAGGCCCATCGATAGGATTGGTAAAATGACGAGCGCTAGCGAGCCCATAATCCCCAAGAAAAGCTGCAGAATGGCACTGGGCACATCAACTGCGGCTCCAGGCTCATTGAGCTGACTTTGTAAAACGTCAAACCTTGCCGTTTCTTCAACAACGCTTTGGAGAATAAACAGAAAGAAGAGCCCTGCTAGCAACCAGAAAAGACTGGCAATTACAAATGCTAATGGCGCTTTAAAGTACCCGCGCAATTCTTTGCGATAAATCGCCAGCACATTGTTGATGATTAGCCGCATCAAAGCTCCTCCTCATTGGGATCAACATCATCTGTTGGTTTCTGTTCTTCCGTGGTGAGGTTTAAAAATATATCTTCCAAACTTTTGGCCACTCGGCGCATTTCATAGAGTGATAGTTCGTTAGCCGCTAACGCTGAGGCAATCTGCGGCCCTGCCTCTATACCTAGCGCAGAGGTCACCCTGATTTGTTGCCGATCTTCTGCTTCACTAGATAACCATTGGATAGACTTGATGCCATCGATCAGGGTGAGTTGATCCTCAATATCAGTCCGAGTTCCTTGAACCTCGATGTCATAGGCAGTTGCGCCAATACGCTGGGCCATGAGGTCCTCAAGGGAGCCCACAGCCACAACTTCGCCCTGATTAATAATAGCGACACGGTTACAGGTCATACTGACCTCTGGCAGAATGTGAGTTGAAAGCAGCACTGTTTTGTCTTCTGCCAACGTTTTAATCAGGTTGCGGACAGAAATGATTTGCCGCGGATCTAGGCCAACTGTCGGCTCATCGAGAATAATGGCTGGTGGGTCATGAACAATGGCTTGGGCAATACCCACCCGCTGCCGAAATCCCTTCGATAACTTGTGAATGAGAACATTTCGCTTCTTGATGAGCTGACATCGATCCATGGCCCAGTTAACTTTGGAGGTGCGATCGCCTGCTGGGACCCCCTTAATCCGCGACACAAAATAGAGATAGCCGGCTACTGTCATATCAAGATACAGAGGTGGCATCTCTGGTAGATAGCCGATTCGCTGACGCACCGCCATGGGCTTGTCATGAACTTCATACCCCGCAATGCGTGCTTCTCCCTGAGTTGCCGGTAAATACCCCGCTAAGATACGCATCGTTGTTGTTTTGCCTGCACCATTGGGGCCCAGTAGGCCCAGGATCTCACCCGGTTCAGCCCTAAAAGTGACATCCTTGATTGCCGTTGTTGAGCCATAGATTTTGCTTAGGTGCTCAACCTCAATCATGACGTTTGTTAAGTCCTATCATCTATCCGTACAGAAACAGAGTACACCCAGAGCCATCGCTGTACGCGGTTCCAGTTCTTTTCCTCAGGGCTATCTTTTAATGCCCCGTACTCTGAGAACTCAGTGTAAGAGAATACGATTAGAAACAGCTTAAGACGCTAACAATTCGCAAACATGCCTCTTGACCTAAGTTCTCAGAACAATGCATTGAAGGACGCTCCAGATTTGGCAAGCTCTATTTTGCAGATCTCTCAAAGCCATCTTAGTCAATTCACCCGATGTCCCCGCAAGTTTCAGTATCGCTATCTTGAACAGTGGGGATTGCCTACCTGCGATAGTCAGCGGGACCAGCAGACCCTCGGCTCGCAATTCCACAACCTCTTGCAGCAACGGGAAATGGGGTTAGATATTCAGCCCTTTCTCAAGGACAGTCCACCATTGCAGCAGTGGTTTGAAGCGCTGCTACAATTTCCGCCTCCATTCATCATAGGAGAGCGGAGAAGTGAGCATCAGCAGACTATGGTTTGTGAGGGATTTATGCTCGTTGTGGTGTATGACTTACTCATTCAGAATAGTCAACAAGCTCAAATCTTAGACTGGAAGACCTACACGCGTCCCCGCAATTTATCAGATTTGCTGAATGACTGGCAAACAAGGCTATATCCCTATCTCCTTGTTGAAACCAGCTCTTACAGCCCAGAACAAGTTTCAATGGTCTATTGGTTTGCCCAAATTCGAGGCAAGGCCTCCCACTCTCTCGTGTTGCCCTATGACTCAGCACAACATCAACAGACACAAGAACAGTTGCGGCAAGTGCTATCGCAATTGAGGCAAAGTCTATCGATGTACGAAGGTAACCAGGATTTCTCCCAAGCCCCGCTCGAAGAGGGGCATTGCTATCGCCATGAACACACCTGCCCGTTTCTGGCTCGCTGCCGCGTTCGCCCTCAGGTTTTTGCGGGAGGAGAAGAGTTAGATGCGATAGCAGAAATTCCCCTTTAGACTTATTCCTATTGCTTAGATATCAAGTTTTCTCTAGTGTTGATATCAGAACGTTGTGGGCCACTGCATCAGTTCTGGGCGGAGTGCCATGGCTTGAATCCCATCTTGGTCTTCGTTGAAATTGGCCTGTTGTAGGAAAGCAACATCTTCAGGCCTCGCAAAAATAGTAACGGAGCACTGCAGCCCCGTTCGCCGAATTTCTTGCTTTAAGCGCTGAAGCAACATCTTTTTGACATCCTCACCATTCGGTAGGCTCGGATCAACAACAAAGTCCCATATTGCTGCGTTAAAAACACCGTCTCCAGTGACACGAACGAAGCCCACCATGCTGTCATCTCTTAGAATTCGTGCTGTTACAAATAACAAAGAATGATCTAGTGCAACCTGTAACTTTTCTAGATTACGGGTTGGCATTCCAGATTTGATAAGCAATTGATTCAACGTTTCTGGGACCAAAGCTTCATCATTCGTCCTAGTAATGATTCGTGGTGTTTTAGTTGAAAACAACGTTGTTGGGATTTACGAAACAAATAGTAAAGGAGCTTGGGTACAGACAACACGAGAAAACTAACATTGTCTGATAACTTGGTAAATCTAAGTACCGTCACCCTGACTTACCTTATCTTAATCGGACCTTGCAAGATTATCTAAGAGATCGACCCGTTGAGCTATTGGTTGCTTTCATTTTGCATCTGGGTCGGTTTTTATGTTGTTAGAATAAACCTAGAGATTAGGATTCTCAGAGGGCTCTTGCGTAATCATGCTCAGTAGTGTTCCAATTGAGCGGAGGGGGGATATTTAGGAGCGGTTTGGGATTGAGGTCAATTGCTGAGATTACTTACAAATACCTGTGGTATCAGCGCTGAAAATGGGGCAATTTGGATTTGACTCTGCAACCTAATCTGATTTTGCCCTTAATTTGCAATCATTCGAGTAACGCACCATGAGTCAGTTCAGGTGTGATATCACACCTATCACTACCCCGGATCATCCCCACATCCTCTCCATTGGTGAGACCCTAACGCTTGAACTCTCAGTGGAAAATCAAGCGAACGAAGTTAGGCGTTTGCACGTTTTGGGGAAACAGCTCCCCGAGAATTGTTACACCATTCACTATCCTGATGTCCAAGTTTGGACCGGGTTGGTGGTGAAGTTCAACAGTTTGGAGCTTGAACCAGGTCAGAGAGGCAACATTCAAGTACAAATCCACCCCCCCCAAGGTGCACCGACCCAACAACAGCAGTTGGTTCTCACCCTTCAGTCTGACAACCCTTCAGATGTTGAAGTTCAGCTGCCGGTGCACCTGCAAATTGAGCCTGCACATGATTTGCTTGTAACGCTTGATCCAAAATCCCAGGCGATTAAAGGAGAGGCTGGACATTACCAGATTCTTCTGAAAAATAATGGGTCTGTCCATCGAAATCTCACGCTTCAAGTTCGCAGTCTTAGACGAAAAAGTCATGCGGTATATGCATTAGAACCGTCTATGGTGAGTTTGGCACCTGAAACTCAAATTCATGTAACCCTTGAGGTTCAGCCCAAAATACTGCCACGATTCCGATGGAGACGCTCCCATCGCGAAAAATTTGAGCTGGGCCTTGAGGATCACGATGGGTTACCACTTCCGACTAAGCTACCCCGTGGGGTTCTTTCTTGGCAGCCTCAAGGGGGGGGGCAGTATTTGCTTTTGCTACTGGCCTTGGGCACTACAATGGCTGCCATTCTAGGCTGGATGTTGTGGGGACGAAGGTCAGCTAGCCCTACAATTGCTTCGCTGCAAGTTATGACATCACCTGAAGGAACAGAAGAAGAAGCTGTTCGCCTTAATTGGACGGTCAAGAATCCCGGGCAGCTCCAGAAGCTGATTTTGATGCGTCAGGGGAGTGACGGACAGCAGACATTACAGACATTTGATTTTGGTGAGGGGATTCCAGAGCAGTTCCGCCAGAACAATGCAGGGGAGGGGACCTGCCTTTTCAGTGATGAATCGAAGCCTAAGACACTGATTTGTACAAATATTTTAGCTCCGGTTCCCAATACCCAGCTACATCGATTTCAACTCCAGAGCTTTAGTCGGAAATCTATTAACCAGCCCGTTGATTCAAAGTTGTCGGAGGCTGTTGCAATCAAAGCGAGTCCGATTCCGAAGATTGTGGCTTTTTTCTCTCCAAACACAACATATACTTCGGACGAGAAAAAGACAGGGGTGCTTAAGGCACAGGCCTTGAGTCGTGGCCAAACTAAAAATAGCCTTCAGGGTATTCTTCTCAATTGGGAAATTAACAACGCCCGACGGATTAAAGAATTGCGTTTACGAAGTTCGAACGGTCAATTGCGGACTTACGATCTGAAATCTGGCAAGCTGCCCTCAGAGTTGGATCGTTACTGTACTCTGACGCAAAAGCTAATCTGCAAACAGGTGCCAACACAGACTCAACAGCCGGGTGACTATGTGTTCAAGCTAACGGCATTGCCAAAAGGGCGATTGGCGACAGCCGTTGTACCACAGGCAACAGGACCAATCAAAGTCAATCCCCTGCCTCTCCGGATTGCTAGCTTTCGTATTAATGGTCAGGAAGTTACGGATAGGTATATTTATGATGCTGCCCAGCTAGGACCTCAGGCTAAGCTGGATCTTGACTGGGCGTTGGAGGGCGGTAACGAAGTTAGAGCGTCCATTTTCCCGGCTCCCGGTGCAGTACCCGTTTCTGGAAAGACAACAATCCAGCTTAATCCACTGTTTCAGCAGGGGACCCTCTTTCTTCAGGCTGCCGATGCTAATGGTCAACAGCTCAAGCAGACTGTTGCCATTGAGTTTCGTAATTTACCCTCGGCAGCCAAAAGTGCCCCGGCTTCCCCACAACCGTCATCGCCGATTGTGGCTACTCGCCTACCTCAGCCATCTTCCAACCCGCCTCAATCTCGACCATCCCCCCCCAAAGTTAGTTCTTCCCCTCCCGCTCCTAGGCCTGTCGTTAAATCTGTTGTGTCTGTCCGCCCAACAGCCGTGGCCCCATCCCCCCCCCAAACACCACCTAAACCGGAGATAACGGGTGAGTCATTGGCTGAGGCCAATGCGATTATTCGGGGACTTGTTCTAGCCCGAAATGACGGCAAGATCGCGCTGAACGGTTCTACTTGGCGAAAAACACAGGATGCGATCAAGTTATTGCGCAAAGGACACAGTCGAGCTGAAGCGGCTCGACTGTCAGGGGTTCCTTTATGGAAGCTAGATACTTTGGTAGCAATTGGCCAGCAATATGGAAGCTAGAGACTCGAGATCTCTAATGACCCATGCCAATATAGTTGAATCCTGCTTCCTGGAGTGCATTTTTATCGAGGAAGTTACGACCGTCAACGAGGACCGAGTGGAGCATTAGGGAGGCTAACTTGTCATAATCGAGTGCCTGAAACTCTTTCCAGTCTGTCACTAGGACGAGAGCATCACAGCCCGTCGCTAATGTTTCGATGTCTGTCTCAACTGTAATGTTGGATAGAGTGTGGCGAATCTCAGAGTGGGAAATTAATGGATCATAGGCTTTTACCTTAGCGCCCAATCGAGTCAGGGCTCCAGCCAATGTGATGGCAGGGGCATCGCGCATGTCATCGGTATCAGGCTTAAAGGTCAGCCCCAACAGTCCTATGGTTTTGCCCTTCAAAATCTTTAAAATTTGCTGGAGTTTTTCAACAACTAAAAGCCGCTGATGCTGATTTGTCTTGACGGTGGCTTTGAGGAGTGCTGCTTCATATCCATAGTCATCAGCAGTATGCACCAGAGCGGCGACATCTTTTGGGAAGCAGGAGCCCCCCCATCCGAGGCCTGCCTGCAAAAATTTGTTGCCGATCCGGGAGTCTAAGCCGATGCCCTGAGCGACTTGGATGACATCTGCCCCGACGCGATCGCAAATATTTGCGACCTCATTAATGAAGCTGATTTTGGTTGCTAAAAAGGCATTGGCTGCATACTTCACCATCTCTGCAGAGCTCAGCTCTGTCACTAAGACCGGAACGGGGGGCAAGGTTTTATCATCACTGGGCTCACGATTGACAATGGGGGCATAGAGTTCTTTCATGACCGCGATGGCTTCTGGCACATCGCTGCCCAACACAATGCGATCAGGATTGAATGTGTCGTATATTGCAGACCCCTCCCGCAAAAATTCAGGGTTGCTCACCACATCAAAATTGGCCTCTTTGAGGGCCGTCTGACTCTCGGACAAACCATCCAAAATGATCATGCGGACCCAGTCTCCGGACCCAATCGGCACTGTGGATTTATTGACAATGACTTTATAGCCACCATTGAGGTTACGCCCAATGCCGCGAGCCACTGCTTCAACATATTGCGTGTCACTCTCGCCACTGGGCAATGGTGGTGTCCCTACAGCAATAAAAAGAACCTCACCATGCTGCACCCCTGCAGCTAAGTCGGTCGTAAACTCAATGGTCCCTGCTGCGATGGTGGACTGTAAAACTTCAGAGAGGCCCGGTTCATAGATGGGGGACTGCCCTGCCTGCATGAGTTTTACTTTCTCCTCATTGTTGTCAACGCAAATGACGTGATGACCAATATGAGCTAGACAAGCACCTGTCACGAGGCCAACATAGCCAGTTCCAATCACGCAGACCTTCATGCACTTAAACTCCAATAAACAAAGACAACTTTAATGAGATAGAAAAGGCTAGAAATAGCCGTTAAACAGTAGCCTAGACTTCAATATAGGCTGGATCCGCTGGATTTGATAGACGAGTCGAGAAATCCTGAATGGTTCGCTGAAGACCTTCAGAAAGCGGCACCGTTGGATGCCAGTTCAAGTACATTTTAGCCTTATCGATATCTGGGCAGCGACGCTGAGGGTCATCCATTGGTAGCGGTTGAAATTCAATGGGAACGTCTGGATTAATCAGATTTTGAATCTGTTGAGCGAGTTCTAGGACTGTATACTCCTCAGGATTTCCCAGGTTTATGGGCCCCGTCTGTTCGCCATTCATCAGTTGAATCAGGCCGTCAACCAAATCAGAAACATAGCAAAAACTGCGGGTCTGTTTCCCTGTGCCGTAAACGGTCAGAGGTTCTCCCTGGAGAGCTTGAGCGACAAAGTTACTGATGACTCGGCCATCTTGAACCAACATCCGAGGGCCGTAGGTATTGAAAATTCGGGCTACCCGAACATCGACCTGGTTTTGTCGGTGATAGTCAAAGGTGAGGGTTTCAGCGACCCTTTTGCCTTCGTCGTAGCAACTGCGGATGCCAATGGGATTCACGTTGCCCCAGTATGTTTCGGGCTGGGGGTGTACATTGGGGTCACCGTAAACTTCTGATGTTGAAGCCAGGAGGAAGCGTGCTTTGACCCGCTTGGCTAAGCCCAGCATATACAACGTTCCCATCACATTCGTTTTGACGGTTTTGACAGGATTGTATTGATAGTGAACTGGCGAGGCCGGGCAGGCTAAGTGATAAATCTGATCTACTTCGAGCCGGATGGGCTCTGTAATATCGTGACGAATCAATTCAAAAAAGGGGTGATTGATCCACTTCAGTAGATTGTGTTTACGCCCCGTATAGAAGTTATCTAAACAGACAACATCGTGATTCTCTGCCATGAGGCGGTCGATCAAGTGTGAGCCGATAAATCCTGCCCCGCCTGTAACTAAAATCCTCATTGCTTTATCCGTGATGAAAACAAGTGTTTGAAAAAAGCCCTAGGTTCAGAACTATCGATTTTGGGAAAGCAAAACCTCCAATGATTTTAACAGCTTGGGTCCTGACCAAAATCTCAGTCACTCTTCTGCTTCATGGCGGTGGCATTCACGAAGCAGAAGAGTTTTTCGGTCCCCCAAAGGAAGGTAAAAGTCGCCGAGCAATGCTGGATGGTTCTTCGGTGGTGTCTTGCTGAATTTGTGAGTAAAGTCGCTGATTTTCAGTTTGCAGTGTCTGCATTTTGTTCTTCACCTGATCCAGGCGGTCTGAGAACTGATTTTTATAGACTTCAGGCAGTTCTTGGATCAGACGCTCTAGCATTTGATTCCTTTCACTCAAGGACTGACAAGAGTTTTGCAAACGACTGATTTCAGTGTCTCGATCATCAATCTGCTGTTGATAAAACTCAATTTGCTCTTGGACGGCACGTAGCTCTTGGCGCAACCGGTCGGTTTGAGACATTGGCCCTACCGTCATCTGTGTCTCTGTCGCCGGCGCTAAGAGAGGGGGATGAGCCTGGATGACGCGAAATAATTCTGAGGAAAGTTGATCCACAAGCTGATCCCGAGCCGTTAACTGCTGCCGTAGATGCTTGAGCTCCTTCTCCATGAGGGTCGGATCCGGCTGTGATTGATCGGTCATTGGAAAACTCCAGCGGCTGTGAATGCTTCTGAATACACTTCTTATACCCTAAGGCAGTTGTAATGTCGCCTTTATACCAAAAAGGAGCCTGCAATATAGATGCTGACTCCTTTTTTTCGTGTTGTGATTGAGGGTCGTTGTTGTTAAGACTAGCTGGCGTCCTCGGATTCTTGGGGCTGTGGAGGGCTCTGCTTGAGGGTGAGATAGCGAATCACGTCTTCGCTCAGACGCATGGCGCGCTCTAGCTTTGCGATCGCAGCTCCTGGGGCGTCATAGTTCATCTGAATATAAATGCCTTCACGGAAGCGCTGAATCTCATAGGCTAAGCGGCGCTTACCTCGGTGCTGGGTATCAAGATTCTCAACGCCATTCTCGCGCAAAATATCTTGATATTTATTGATCGCTTGGTCTAATTTCTCCTCATTGACGTCAGGTCTGAGGATATACATCGTTTCGTAGGAAACCATTGTCAAATTTTGTCCTTATGAACAGAGTGGCCTTTGATAGCTGTTTGCTTTGTAGCCAGACTCTCTGTGAAGGGAGCTAGAACTCTATATGCAAACATCAAAAGCAAGGATTTATCATCTTAGACCAGTTTGCAGCAAAAACCAACATTCAATCAGGTCTCTCCTGGCGGCTACAAATTACTGCACCTGTAGGTAAACCGCATCAGAAAGTTTTGGGATTTTATCAGCATAGTGCCCCCGAATTGTTTGAATGATTGTATAACCGAAGGCGATTAAAACAGCTAAAAAGATTGTGTTGTTCAGTACTAACAGTAGGGGGGCAATGCCGCTGCCAAGGTTGCTAAGTATACTTGTGGCAAGCTGGCAGAGAAATAGCACAATGCTGATTAAAAGCGCTTGCATTGTATTGAAACGGATAAAATGGCTAATGCGCTCATTTCTGACCACAAGCAGTAGCAGAGCAAAAAATACGATGATGCCTGCAAAAGGCACAAGGCTATAGATAAAAGCAACAGGGGCAATAAGAGGGTATAAAACTGCCGCTAGAGCTGGGAACATTAGCAGAATTGAGTTCCCAAACTGCGCGCCATACATTAGCGGTAGTAGGTAGGGTAAGCTCGCAAAGATGCGATCTTGAATAGTGGTTGTACCGCGCCAGGTCATAAACGGTCCTCTTGTCGAGTCTTGATTCTCTGCACAGTATAAGGTGACAGCTTTCTATCTTTGCTCTTTAACGAAAACTTATTCCTGAATATCTGTGACCCGGAAACCCATTTGACAGCGATATTGGGCTGATTGGTCCTCAGGAGGTTGTTGGAGTGGTCGACCACAGTTCAGCTTGCCTTGATGCCAGCGGGGCTGACCGCTACGATCCGCCAGCACACAGTTTTGACATATGAGCTGAGGCGGTAGAAGTTGATCTTCTGTAACAATCACCAGCATTCTGCACCTCCGGGACAAGCTTAAGGCCCTAGACTCTATTCTAGTCAAGACTTCGAGAGATTAGGGGATCTTTGTATTGAACTTAATATTTGGATGATCTCGGCGGCGAGATGCCACCTACCCCATTCTATTTTTCTATTGACTTCACGACCGAGGCGATCAGGGTAAGATGTTAGCCTGAGGCGAGCGGGCCGTTTCTTTCAAGAATCCTGGCTGTCTTCTTTAAATGATTGTTTACGCTATCCAGTTGGAAAAAGGGGTGCCCTGTGACACAAACCAGCCTAGAAATTCTTTCAACCAATGATCCGGCCGTGGCCGGTATTCTGCAGCAAGAACTGCAGCGGCAGCGTGATCACTTGGAATTGATTGCCAGTGAGAACTTTACTTCAGCGGCGGTCCTCGCAGCCCAAGGCTCGGTTTTGACCAACAAATATGCTGAAGGATTGCCGGGGAAACGCTATTACGGCGGCTGTGAACATATTGATACCGTTGAACAACTGGCCATTGATCGCGTTAAAGAACTCTTTGGTGCCGCCCATGCCAATGTGCAGCCCCACTCGGGTGCACAGGCCAACTTTGCTGTGTTTTTGGCACTGCTCAAGCCCGGTGACACGATTCTGGGCATGGATTTGTCCCATGGGGGGCACTTGACCCATGGTTCCCCTGTTAATGTTTCAGGGAAGTGGTTCAATGTCGTGCAATACGGGGTTGATCCAGAAACGGAGCAGCTCAACTTTGATTTGATTCGGCAGGTGGCGCTTGAGCACAAGCCTAAGATGATTATCTGCGGTTACTCCGCCTATTCTCGCACCATTGACTTTGAGCAATTTCGTGCGATTGCTGATGAGGTCGGAGCCTATCTTTTGGCTGACATGGCTCACATTGCGGGATTAGTGGCTTCAGGACATCACCCGAATCCCGTCCCCGTTTGTGATGTGGTCACGACGACGACCCATAAGACCTTGCGGGGTCCTCGGGGAGGCCTGATTCTGACCCGCGATCCTGACTTGGGTAAGAAGTTCGATAAAGCGGTGTTCCCCGGAACTCAGGGTGGTCCTCTTGAGCATGTGATTGCGGCTAAGGCTGTGGCCTTTGGTGAAGCTCTACAGCCTGAATTTAAGACCTATGCGGGGCATGTGATTGAGAATGCCCAAGCCCTCGCCAAGCAGTTGCAAAACAGGGGCTTTAAAATTGTTTCCGATGGTACTGACAACCATGTGATGCTAGTGGATCTGCGGTCCATTGGCATGACGGGTAAGGTGGCGGATCGCCTCGTGGGGCAGGTTCGCATTACCGCTAATAAGAATACGGTGCCCTTTGATCCGGAATCCCCCTTTGTTACCAGTGGTCTGCGGCTCGGTTCGCCAGCGATGACAACCCGAGGGATGGGGGTCGCTGAATTCACCGAGATTGCGAATATTCTCGCTGACCGTCTCCTCAGTCCCGAGGATGATGCGGTGGCCCAGGCCTGTATCGATCGGGTGGGTCAACTTTGCGATCGCTTCCCGCTCTACCCCCACTTGCAAAATCTAATGCCCGTGACCGCTTAGACTAGTACGAGGCTCATGACATCTCCTTAACCTTGCCCGTCTTTTTTCTTTCTATGCCTTTGGTCTGGAGTGACTAGGCGACAGGGTTGATGAGATGTTGTAGAGTCAGCCAACATGCTGTATCAACCAGGCCATTTTCTATAGATGCCCTATCATCTAGTTGCCTTTGTTGTGGCCGCTCTAGTTGTGCTTGTGACGACGCCAATCGTAAAAAAGATTGGTCTCAAAAGCGGTTACGTTGACCTACCTAATCCTCGAAAAGTCCACAGTCGACCCATGGTTCGTCTGGGGGGAATATCAATTTTTTTGGGTAGCTTAACAGCCCTCATCCTGGTCTGGTTTGCAGGGGGGTTTGGGGATCTACCGTCTCCTTCAGAATATGAAATTTGGGGGGTCACCTTTGGGGGGCTGCTCTTTTTCATGATTGGCTTGTTGGATGATTTGTTCACGCTGTCTGCGAAGTCACGGCTCGTGATGCAGCTTGGGGTTGCGACGATGGCTTGGGCAATGGGGGTCCGGATTGAATTTTTCACCCTGCCTTTTGTGGAACCGAGCCTGATTAATCTGGGAATGCTGAGTCTGCCGGTGACGTTGATCTGGCTTGTGGGCATGACCAATGCGATTAATTTTACAGATGGTTTAGATGGTCTCGCAGCCGGTATCTCTGGAATTGCGGCGGTGGTGATGTTGATTACCAGCCTGTTCATGAATCAGCCTGCGGCAGCTATCTTAGCGGCGGCCTTAGCGGGAGGAGCACTGGCCTTTCTGCGCTATAACTTTAATCCAGCCCAGATTTTTATGGGGGATGGTGGCGCTTATTTCCTGGGCTTTACGTTGGCCGGGATTGGTGTGATTGGTTTGGTCAAAACGGTGACTACCGTGGCGGTGGTACTGCCGTTTTTGATTCTGGCGGTTCCGATTCTAGATACGTCAACTGTGGTTGCCAATCGTTTGTTGCGTGGACAGTCTCCCTTTGCGGCGGATAAGGGACATCTCCATCATCGACTCTTAGCCGCAGGCTTATCTCAACGGCGCATTGTCCTCTTTATTTATGCGCTGACGTTCTGGGTCGGAAGTTTGGCGATGGCCTATGCCGGGGTTCCGTGGGGTAAGCTTTATGCTTTGATCGCGACACTGCTGTTGGCCTATGCCTGTTTACAAGCGGTCCGGCGGGTACTTCAATCGAGGAAAAAACTTGCGATCGCATCCCCTCAGAACGACGCCTCTAAGACCGATCATTCTGTACCTGACAAGGACCAACACTGAGCTGTGCCATGTCTCCCAATGCTGAAATCATTTGTGTCGGTACGGAGCTGTTGCTGGGAGAAATCCGCAACACCAATGCTCAATTTTTGGGTCAGGAACTGGCGCAGTTGGGTATCCCCCACTACTACCAAACGGTGGTGGGCGATAATCTGATTCGCCTGCAACGAGCCATCGCGATTGCTTGCCAACGCTCAAACCTGATTATTTTTACGGGAGGGCTGGGCCCGACACCGGATGATCTAACCACGGATGCGATCGCAACCTTCTTTCAGGTTCCACTCATTGAACGACCTGAAATCATCGCAGACATCCAGCAAAAATTTGCCCATAGTCCCCATGCTTTAAGCGCCAATAATCATAAGCAAGCCCTTTTACCTGAAGGGGCCGATATTCTATACAACGAAACCGGCAGCGCCCCCGGCTTAATCTGGGAACCCCGACGCGGCTTGACTCTCTTGACCTTTCCGGGGGTCCCGAGCGAAATGAAGGACATGTGGCGCAAAACAGCCGTACCCTACATGAAGAGCCGAGGGTGGGGTACGGCACAAATCTATAGCCGCGTGTTGAGATTTTGCGGTATTCCTGAATCGAATCTAGCAGAGAAGGTTGCACCGGTCTTTGACTTAACTGATCCCACGGTTGCGCCCTACGCCATTGATGGAGAAGCGCGTCTTCGCATCTCGACTCGAGCGACGTCTCAGGCGGAGGCGGAGACCCTCATCGGCACGATTGAGCAGCAGATTAAACAGCAGTGCGGCATAGATTGCTATGGCACGGATGATGATACGTTGGCCTCTGTGGTGGGTGAGCTTTTGCTGAACCGCCAAGAGACGCTTGCTGTGGCAGAATCCTGTACGGGCGGTGGTATTGGGCAGAGATTAACGGCGATTCCCGGTAGCTCTGGTTATTTTGTGGGTAGTTTGGTGGCCTACGCTAACAGTATCAAAGTCGATTTACTGGGGGTCCAGTCCCAGACCTTGGATGAAGCCGGTTCTGTGTGCGCGGCGGTCGCAGAACAAATGGCTGAGGGTGTACGCGCTCAGTTTGGCAGTACTTGGGGACTGAGTACGACAGGCATTGCGGGGCCAGGGGGCGGGACGCTTGAGAAACCTGTGGGGTTGGTATATATCGGGATTTCCGGTCCCCACGGTTCACCCCAAAGCTGGTCCTATCAGATTAATGCGTTGCCCGGCCGAGAGTGGATCCGCAAGATTAGTGCCTCTCATGCTTTAGATGCTCTGCGGCGACAGCTTCTTTAGCATCTGTGTATATCTCATGCATCTATGTATATATGGCTTTGAAAAGGACTGCGATCGCAGATAAAAAAGAAAGCCCCAACACAATCGGTCGAGTCTCTGTCTGATCTAATCGCCCCGCTAGCGGTCGAGACAAGATGAATCCAAAGATGACGCCAGGCAGCAGCAGCAGCGCTAACTGTATCTCTAGCCAGCCAAATTTCCCTGCTAATGCCAGAGCCATCAAAGATAGCGAGCCACCAATCGTGAAATAACCGGATAGAGTGCCCCGAAATCGCAACCCTTTCGAGTGTTGATAGATCAGCGCCATCGGTGGTCCCCCAATCGACGAAATCGTTGCCATTAGGCCTGATAAGAACCCCGCCACAAAGACACGTCTCGGGGTTGGCAGTAGAGATAGCCCCAAGGCACTCGTGATTACAGCGACGAGGACAAAAGACGCAAAAATAAAATCAAAGACCTTGGGAGAAGCCCTAGACAAAATCAAAATCGCCGGGATAATGCCCATTACCCGTCCTAACAGCGCGACTTGGATGCCCCGGATATCGAGACCTTTGCGATCTCGAAGACTAATCATCAATGCCAACGTCAAACCTGAGGCCAGCAGCGGAGCCGGAATCAGGGCCGGATCAATCAGCAATAGGATAGGAGCCGCAATCAGACCCAGCCCAAAGCCTGCAGAGGACTGAACGATTGCACCTAGGGTCATAATCGTCACCGCAGCCAAAATTTGAAGAGGTGATAATGGCAACGCAGACACAAAATTGGTTAGCAATTGAGGGGCGACTCCATGGGTAAATGCTCTTGACGACCCACCTCTTGCAAATCTTGTGGCGTCATCCCCAAACAGAATAAATCGACTTACACTAAATAGGTGTATCAATAGAGTAGAGAAGGGATATCATGGCTCCCGCCGTTCTGATCGAACAACTCCAAAAGCGCTACGGTACTGTTGATGCCGTCAAAGATGTTTCCTTCGAGGTTGCTCCTGGGCAAATTTTCGGTTTACTCGGACCCAACGGAGCCGGGAAGACCACGACGCTTCGGTGCTTGTGTAGCCTCACAACACCGGACTCCGGCAAGATTGAAGTCTCTGGAATCTCGGTGCTAGAGCATCCACGGGCCGCTCGTCAGCTTCTAGGCTACGTTGCCCAAGAAGTCGCCCTGGATAAGGTTCTGACCGGCAAAGAAATGCTGGAACTACAGGCAGCGCTTTATCATATCCCGTCTGCAGAGATTGGGGTACGGGTCAAAAATGCCATTGAGCTGCTGAGTCTAGAAGAGTTCGCGGCGAATAAAACCGGCACCTATTCAGGCGGAATTCGTAAGCGATTAGATCTGGCCGCAGGACTTCTCCATCAGCCTGCCGTTCTTGTGCTGGATGAACCCACCGTAGGCTTAGACATTGAAAGCCGTGTTGTCATTTGGGATTTTTTGCGTCAGCTTCGCGATCAGGGCACCACGATTCTCATGACCAGTCACTATCTTGAAGAAGTGGATGCATTGGCTGATAACGTTGCCATTGTCGATCAGGGCAAAGTGATTGCAGAAGGGAGCCCCTCAACGCTGAAGGATCAAGTCGGGGGTGATCGTATCACCCTTCGGATTCGAGAATTCACCTCTGATGATGAGGCCCAAAAGGCTAAATCAATGACTGCAGAAATGCCCTTTGTGCAAGATGTGATCATCAACGGTGCCCAGGGCAATTCATTAAATTTAGTGGTTACTCCTCAAAGCGATGCGCTGCTCACCATTCAGCAAGCGCTGAAAGAAGCTGGATTGCCGGTCTTTGGCATTGCCCAGTCCCGTCCCAGCCTTGACGATGTCTATTTAGCGGCCACCGGCCAAACGCTAATGGATGCCGAAATGGCTGCCTCAGGCAAACGAGATGCCAAAAAAGAACGGAAGCAAAATATGCGCTAATTCCTATTAAGTCTGCCTAAGTCCTGACGTTTGAATATTGTTATGACAACCACCATAGATCCGAAAAATTCTACCCCTTCTGTTCCTTCTCAGGCTGAGCTATTGGCGACTCCGGGGATTGTTTCCAGTGAGTTTATCCAAGAGACGCTTGCCTTAACGCGCCGTCTCTTTATCCAGCTTAAACGTCGTCCAACAACCCTAATTGCGGGTGTCATTCAGCCTCTAATGTGGCTGGTGTTATTTGGAGCATTATTTCAGAACGTTCCCGAGGGATTGTTTGGAGTCAGTCAAAGCTATGGGCAGTTTCTCTGTGCAGGCGTGATTGTGTTCACGGCCTTTAGTGGGGCACTCAATGCCGGTTTGCCGGTCATGTTTGACCGTGAGTTTGGATTTCTCAATCGGTTACTCGTCGCGCCTCTAGCCTCTCGTTTTTCAATTGTTCTGGCTTCTGCCATTTTTATTACCACGCTCAGCTTGATTCAGACGGTGGCTATTATTATCACCAGCGTCTTTCTGGGGGCTGGTTTACCCGGTATAGCAGGTCTTGGAATTGTGGCTTTGATTGTCCTGATGCTGGTCCTTGGGGTTACGGCTCTGAGCCTCGGCCTTTCCTTTGCCCTACCGGGACACATTGAGTTGTTGGCGGTTATTTTTGTGACTAACCTGCCGCTGTTGTTTGCTAGCACAGCGCTAGTGCCCTTGGCGTTTATGCCCACTTGGCTCCAGTATGTTTCGAGCCTCAATCCCCTCAGTTTTGCCATTGAACCCATTCGCTATCTTTATCTCCACAGCGATTGGACCTTCGCCAGCATTGTGATGGATGCACCTTGGGGGTCTGTGAGTCTAGGAGGTGCTTTGGTTCTGTTGGCAGCGTTTGATGCGATCGCATTGTTCAGCATCCAGCGACTGTTGTATCGTCGGCTCAGCTAATAAATATCATCTGTCTCGGAGGGGAACGTTCGCTCTTTGTAGAGTCCACCAACGGAAGCCTTATTCTCATTCTATTGGGACCGTTCTGTTGTAACTTTTGGGTGTGAAGAGAGCTAGGTCAATTCATGAGACTTTTGCAGCGTCTTGCGATCGCTCTTATCGCTTTAGCCGTTGTTTTTGCGACCCATCTTATTTCTCAAATTGCTAGCACCCACGCAATTGA
>CALFCG010000147.1 GCA_937951315.1 uncultured cyanobacterium | reverse complement strand
ACACAAAGGTATCGGATGATAACCCACCTTGAAGCGTGTCTCTTCCGGCACCACCTTCAAGGCTGTCAGCACCGCGGTTACCGATGAGTAAGTCGTTGCCTGTTTCACCGAGAATTGAATCAGCACCTTGAAGACCGAAGAGACGATCGTTGTCGTCGCCACCATTGATGGTGTCATTTCCAGTGCCACCAATGATGGTGTCATTATTGTCACCCCCAAGAAGCGCATCGTTCCCAAGGTTACCGATGACACGATCGCGTCCCAGCCCCCCTAGAACAGTGTCATTACCTTGGTTGCCCAGAAGAATATCATTGCCTGCATCGCCTAAAACAATATCATCGCCCCGTTGACCCAGGATAAAATCTCGTCCCTCTAGACCATTAATTAAGTCATTGTCATTCGTGCCTAATAATGTGTTGCTTGAATCATTTCCGGAGATCGAATTTTCAAAGGGAACATCAAAGGCATTATCTTGAATCAGATATCCGTCGTCCGTATTGCTCCGTAGCACTTCTGAGAGACTATTGTTGGCAAAATCGGGGTCTAATAACTGAATGTCTTCTAACTCATTGAGATAGAAGAATCGATCCCCATCACGCGTTCGACTAAACTGCTCAGCAACAATCGCGCTAAAGGTTGGTCCTAGAAGACCACCGTGATCATCCGGTTGCTCAGAGATCCCAGCAATCCACAGATCAATCTGGTCGACTGAATCATAGGCTTGCTCAAAGAGGGCAAGAACATCATCTGAAAAGAGTCCTAGGCCAGAAGAACCGAGATCATCGAAGCTATCAATGCTAGTGCCGAAAAGTTCGTTATAGACTTCAACATAACCAGGTATGCCGGTCTCACGCCCTCTTCCAATGTTGACGGATGCGAGGTCTAACCCTCCGGTCCCTGCCTCGAATAAGAAGTTACGCACCCCATCAACAAGTAAATTATCTGACTCTTCCGAAGCTTGAAGTATTAAACCGCGTAGCGTAGCATCAACACCCTCGTCTTGGATTTGTTCAGGGTTAAAGAAAGCATCGGCTAATGAAATCTCGCTGAGGCTATTTGTATCCAGTCGCTGTATTTGATCGGATAGCAAGGTATGCCCTAAACGGTAGGCTGCATTGGCAAACTCTGTACTGATGGATGTCAGCACATCCGATTGATAGCCGTCGTATTCTGCTATCGTTCCTTCACCCACCAACAAAGGTAGGAACTCATCATAGGTAATTTGTTGGATCTTTGCCCCGACAACCTTGCGGGCCGATTGGTAAACAAACTCATCTTGCAGGGCGTCGCTCTCTGTTTCATCGCTAGTTGCTGCAAACTGATCAAACTTTTCAACCAGAGCTGCTTCACCTGCTTCAAGGCGCTCGAGAAGATCTGCCGCCAGACGATTGTGTTCACGAACAAACACGGTATGAGCCGCTGTTAAGCCAATTTGCTCATTCGATCGAGGATCTCCGGCGACATACTGGAACTCACCGGGAGGACGGACGTCCGCATTCTCCTGCCGCTCTCCGGTTTCTTCGTCAGGATTCACTGGCAAGAGGAGTTCACCATTGTTTGTCTCAGAGACCTTCAGCTGCCCATTGGCAAAGGTCCGTAAAAAGTCACCCCGCTCTTCATCAGAGCCATACACACTGGACGCATCAATGAAGCCGGTAATTTGATTGTCGGTCTGGCGTGGATTATCAGGATCAGTTCCGGTTCCCTCTGAAACTCCTACTCTCGTAAAGGGGAGAAATGTTCCATCAGGAAATGCGGGATCACCGTTTGGAACCACAATGGGTGTGAACTCACCGGGATTGTCTGCAGTCGACTCGTTTAAATCGAGGTCATGATCGAGGAATTGTGCCCACTGCCATAACCAATCACTGGCCCCTAGAAAATTCGGAACGGACTCTGATTGAGCCGAAATTGTATTACTGATGGTGCGTGGGTTGGGAAGAGATGAGGGCGGAATCGAGGGATCGAAGGGACTCGGAAAGTCGCCCCCACGCGGTGTATTGAAACCGTCTTCAAAGGCATTATCAAAGAGGCGAAACAGTTGCTCGCCGGCAACACCCGTATTTGTCGCATTATTGCCAGAACCGTCAATGGAGCGAAACTCAAAACCTGAGGAAGATTCTGCTGCCTCAACGGTTTCTGCAGTTACATTGGCCTGCCCCATGATGCTGTCAGGAGCTAAATCAAACAAATTAGACTCTGCTGGGTTACTCACTAAACTTGGACCTCACTAGAAAAAATCACAACACGAAAAGCCCCCCCGCACAATTTCTTTGCCCCAAGATAAGGACAAAAAACCCTGCGCGATAACACGATGTCAAAGCACAAAAACGAAAGCCTTAGAAGAACAAGTTCTTCTAAGTACGTACGATCAAACCAGTAGAAGTCAACCGACTGTTCGTACTAGTAATATTTCAAACATTTGAGCAATTTACTGTCACAGCAAGCTTACAAACCACTGAAAAGCTTCATTTGCTATAACGGCAGACAAAATAAAATAAATGTGCGATAACCCTATTTAAAATAATGATTGGTAGCCATATCTCCAACTGCTGATTCATAACTGAAACCGATTAATGGCTCAGGTTACGCCCCCAACCTTCAAAGCATAATGACTTTAAAGAAGTCCTACAGATCAATAGCTTAAACAACTGGATCTTTGACTCCAAAAATTTACAAGCCATTTTCTCTGAGAACCAAATAATACACTACAGCTATCAGCTCTTCAGAAGCAAGCAGATGTAAACTTTTTATAATGTTAATCTAAAGTATGGTTTTAGCGCATTAACGCGGAGATTGAGTTGGGTTAAAAGGAAATAATTAAAGAGCTGCCTTGAAACTTAGCACCCTTGACAGGCCGGCCTCGCAGCTCTCTAGGCAGGAAAATATTGCGACGTTGATCTCCAGCTTCTATCGTGACCTCAGGTCCATACTGGGTAAGCTTAATTTGTTTTTTGTCGAACCCAGGTAAAAATAATTTAACTTCTTGTTTACTGAGGTCAATGATGATGGGCTGCGGGGCTTGTTCAGCTTCTGTAAAACTCGGTAGAGCTGCCATGAGAGGCTGCCAGTGATCGCCGCTACGAAACGGTAAGGACCTAACCGTTAGAGGAGCAAACTGCTCGTCAATACTGGCTGTCTTCATGCTCAAGATGGGCTGATTCATAATCACGCCACCGACGGTCAACCCCACTTGCTGGGCACTGCCCCATAGATAACGTGCGGTTGCGATGGCAGCTTCGTCACTGGTCGTGACGAGGTAAGCAGCCACCCGTCGGGGATCGGCTACAGCATTTTTGCCTTCATCCAGCTGGTTATTCACCTGCTGTGTCGGTTCGGCAAAATTATCACCAGACCAGTTGACGGTTAGGACAGCACTGGAAATGGGTTGAATAAATGGAGACAGGGTTCGACCCAAATCAGAATCAGCAAAAACCTGCCGGAAACGACGAATATACCAACTCAAAACCTCGGGCATCCCGAGCATCCTTAGGGTCGTTTGGTCACCGGGGCCATCAACAATAATGACGTCGTAGTCGCCGCTGGCGTCATACTCACGAATGGCGTTGAGGGAGAGGGCACTTTCTAAGCCGGGGAGTACTCCTAACTCTTGGCCATATACATTTTTGAAGAACGGGGTACGAACATACTCAGCTTCAAGCTGCTTGACCTGCTCCCAGCTTTTTTCGAGGAGTACTGCTGTTTGGAATTGTACAGCCTGTAGATTAGGTTCTAGGGTCTGTGGCTCTGGTCCCACTGAGGTACCCAGCAACATCTCAAAGACTGGGCCGGGATCTTGGGTCGTGAGCAAAACGCGCTTGCCTTGACTGGCAAATTGCTTGGCGGTTGCGATCGCAACCGTTGTGCGTCCTGTGCCGCCTTTACCTAAAAACGTGAGAATAAAACTCATGAGCTATCAACGACCTTCTAATGAATCTTCAAAGAACCAATTGCTGCTATCAGTGCTGAAGGCAATCCCCATGCTGACGCTATGACTGTCCGTGATTTTGTCGCCTTTCACAATCCCGATGCAATCCACTTGATAAGTGGCTCAGCCCAGTTTTGGGGAGGAATGTGAGTAACGCGAACCCTTTGCCCTAAAGTCGTTAGGGAATTTTAAGTACTCAGGTAAAGTATTGTATCAGTCTCTGTGGTGTGACGGATATGACTCTATTTTTGGTGCACGGAAGCAGATGACCTGTGTGGGCTGGCCTAGGCTCGTTAGAATTGGATGACCGCCCGGTGATCTGAATTGAGATATGGATATTTTCAACACGCTTCAGCAGTCTCAACTCCAGCGAGTGAGTGATGGTGAAACTGCGCCCCTCCTCAGTGACCATGATGCTGCTCAGCGCTTGCTGGTGATGGTCTGGCCTCAGCTGGGCGACTTTGATAGCCTTGAATATGCTTGGTGGTTGCGACGCGAATCTGAGATGCTCCAAGCACAAGGGATTGTCATCCGGGCCGTGGGAATTGGCGATCGCAACTCAGGTCAACAGTTTTGTACGTATACAGACTTCCCGGAAGACTGTTTATACGTCGATCCCACGGCCAAGCTACATCAACAGCTCAACCTCTACCCTGGCTTACAGCTCAAAGTACCGGGCTGTTCTGCAGTCCAAAATGCCTATCTCAATTTGCTGCTCATGTGCGCAGGGATTGGCAGTCCGGGAACGCTAGCAGAGGTTTTTCGCGGATACAGAGGGGATCGCAATGCGCCGCAATTGATTGCGGATGATGAGGTGGTCAAGGCGGCCCCTCTCCCTGCCGTGAAGGGTGAGCTGTTTAAGAATGCCGGTGGTAAAGGATTTCAGCGGCCCTTTGAGCTGGCGACATTGCGGTTGCGAAATATGGCAGAAGTGTTGAGTCACTGGGGCACCTATGTGCCCGATGCTTCCTATGTGACGCAACGGGGAGGAACCTTTTTGTTTGAGGGTGACGGGACGTTAGTGTATGAGTTTTGCGATCGCAATATCCTCGGCTTCGCGGCCAATATGAGCCAGCCCCTAGAATTCTTATCGATCGAATCTCCCCAAGAATCGGCACTCACCGAAAGTCAAGGATAGCCGTATATCGCTCAGGGCTTGGGTACCATGTAGAGCTGGGTGACATAATAAGTAGACCCACGCTGCCAGATACCCACCCCCGTTTCCGTCATTTGGGGCAGCAGAATATTTTTGCGATGTCCTGCACTGTTCATCCAACCAGTGACAGACAAAGCAACGGGATGCCTGTTATGACCGACCTTCATCAGGTTCTCACCAATTAAAGACGCACGTAGACCCGCTGCTTCAACACGTTGACGATGGGTGTCTCCGGAGGGACCAATATGCCCATAGATGTTGTAGGCTGCCATTTGCTGGCTGTAAGTGCGGGCAACCCGGCTCAAAGTAGGATTACTTCTGAGCGTGGGGAGACCATGTTGCTGCCGTTGATGATTCACCTGCTGCAGAACCTGTTGTTCCATCGTGGCAACATTGCGTGACTGTGGCGTCAGCCTGGACGTTCGATAGACATTTAGAGGAGAAGCCACACTAGGGAGGGCGGGCTGCCCAACCCCATAGGTTAAGGAAAACGCTAGCAGTCCGACCTTTAAGATCCGCCCTAGACGAGGGTGCGACCGCCAAGGAACGCTTCGACAAACAAGACTCATGGGTTAGCTCCTGCGACTGTTTTCATTGCGAGATCTCGAAGAGCGCAAGATAACAACTCACTGTTGCCCATTACTATGGAAGGTGGTTGGGGCTTTATTTTGTATCACAGACTACAAATACCTTTATTTCCCCTTTGCTGACGGGAAGGGGGAATTACTCTAAAGCCTCTGCCTATCGGGGCTAGGCGTTTTGTGGATTAACGGAAGGGGGGAGCATAGAGCAAGCCACCCTCTTGCCAGAGTTTGTTCTGACCTCGGGGGAGATTAAGTTGGGTCTTGGGGCCTAGGTTGCGATCGTATATTTCGGCATAGTTTCCAACATTTTTCACGACACGCAGGGCAAAATCATCGGGGAGACCAATGCCAGTACCGAGGTTATCTTCTTTGCCCAGAAATCTTTGAATGACGGGATCCTTGCTATCTTGAAACTGATCCAGATTATCGGAACGGATCCCTAAGTCTTCAGCTTCTATCGTGCTGTAAATAACCCAGGTAACAGCATCTAGCCATTGGGAATCACCATCCGCCACGGCAGGCGCGAGGGGTTCTTTAGACATCACCTCTTCTAGAATGACGTGATCATCTGGCTGAGGAAAAGTGCTGCGACGGGAGAGTAACTGAGACCGATCGGAGGTGACCCCTTGGCAGCGATCTTCAGCGTAGGCTTTGTAGGCGGCATTGATATCTTCATAGACAACAGGGGTATATTTAACACCAAGCTTGCGCATCTGGTCTGAGAGATTTTGCTCGTTGGTGGTACCGGTCTGCGTACAAACTGATTTCCCGGCAAAATCCTTGAGGGTTTTGATACCACTACTTTTGCGGACCATCATGCCTTGACCGTCATAGAACACAACAGGGGCAAAGGCCATCCGATTCGAGCCGTCGCGACTCAGGGTCCAGGTGGTATTGCGGCTGAGAACGTCAATCTCGCCAGTTTGGACAGCGGTGAAGCGTTCTTTTGCGTTGAGACGGCGGTAATTAACCGCGTTGGGATCGTCAAAAAGGGCAGATGCGATCGCACGACAAAAATCCACATCGAGCCCCGAATATTCACCATCGGACTTGACAAAGCTAAAGCCTGGCAGCTCACCACTAACGCCACAGTTGAGCTGACCTCGATCTAAGATGGTCTGCAACTTTCCAGAAGATGAACCAGAAGAATCAAGGCTTGGGAGACAGCCCGTCAAAGCACTAGCACAGAAAAGACTGGTCACGAAGGCTTGGCGAAAAGACGGACGGTGATTCATAACAGCTCTTGGCAAAAACGAAAAACAGATTGTGAGCAAGTGGAATTATTGCTGCTTCACAATTACAGCACGATCAGTACCGTACACAAGTTTATCCATGTACTAGCAAAAGGTGACCTCAAACTCCGACACTGGGGAAAGAGTCAAAAGAAGGAGCGGATCATGTCGCCGGTAGAAATTCTAGAGCGGGTCGATAGTTCCACCGCTCGGCCCACCGCTGAACAGATGCGGCAAGCCTGTTTAGAAGCCGAGAAAGCAGGGAAAAAAGAGAAAGAGAGCTATGCCTTTGAGCAGCTGGAGGGAAACTGGCGGCTCTGCTTTATTACGGGCACCAAGAAAACCCAAAAGAATGCAGGGCCAGTGATGGGGGCTGGGCGCTATTTACCGAAGCTGGCCTCTATTTCTCTGTCCTATACGCCCAGAGAGAAACCGCAGGAAAACTCAGGTGAAACCTTTGCAGCAGGTACCATCACCAACGATATTAAATTTGCTGGGATTCACCTCTCGGTCTCAGGCCCCGCCAAGTTCTTATCACCTCAAAACATTATGACGTTTGATTTTACGCGCATGGCAGTCAGGGTGTATGGCGTGCAACTCTTTGATAGCTTTATTCGCAAGGGTGAAGCCAGTGAAGTCAGTTTCTATCAACGCAAGGTAGGTCAGCAGGCCTTTTTTTCCTATTTCTTGGTCCGCGAAACAGTGATTGCGGCCCGTGGTCGTGGTGGAGGCTTAGCGGTTTGGGGCCGGTCCCCTTCCTAAAAAGCTCGGCACAGATGCAAAGGGATATCAAAAAAATCGTATCGTTGAGGTTCACATTTCTGGATTCTCCTCCAGCGCCATTCAGCACAAGATACTTTCAATGTTGTGTTTTCAGGTGATCTCAGAACAGCTCTGAATGCATTGGGCTCAGACAAGTGTGGAGCGCCTTTCGTTCTCCTAAGAAAACAAAAGCCAGCAGGTTGGTACTCAACCTGCTGGCTCTCAATTATTGATTCAGTTGACCGATGCTCAGGGAGTTAAGCAATCAACTCAATCTGGTCGGCTTGTAGATCGAAGCTATTATCGAGCTGAGCAAACTGCCCCCCATCTCCAAAGCCTGCCGCAGCCCCATTGGCATTGAAGTAGAGACTTCCATCGTTGCTGTTGTAAGCAATTGCTGCGCCACTACTTTCGGCTTCAGCCAAGGAGGTAACGCTGGCAAACTCGTTGCTATCAATGGCATCACCGATGGCACCCGTCAAACCAAAAACGGACTGACTCAACTCAAGAACATCGTCACTGGCAACGTCAGTGAGGGTGTCAACCCCGAGGTTATTGAAATTAATATCAAAGCGGAAGATATCAGAGCCATTACCACCAGTGAGTGTGTCGTCGCTAGATCCGCCGACGAGAACATCGTCACCACTCGCTCCGATCAAGAGATCAAAACCACCTTGCCCCTGGAGAATATCGTTGTCATTGCCCCCATTCAGGGTGTCATTGCCAAGACCACCTTGTAGAAGGTCATCCCCTGAAGAACCAGAGAGTGAATCGAGTCCACTACCGCCCAGGAGAGTATCATCTCCGCCTTGGCCGGTCAGCGTATCATTATTGCCACCGCCGCTGAGGGAATCATTACCAACACCTCCCTGCAGAAGATCACTGCCAGCAGCTCCAATTAAAGTATCATCGCCACTGCCTCCCAAGACGGTATCATTCCCACCCTGGCCTGACAGTGAATCGTTCCCTGCATCGCCGTTGAGTGAATCGCTACCAACGCCGCCAAATAAGCTATCGACACCGTCGCCACCGAAGAGCGTATCATTCCCACCTTGACCCAAGAGGGTGTCGTTATTGTTACCCCCTAACAGGAGATCATTGCCGATTCTGCCACTGAGATTATCATTGCCATCTAGGCCCTCAATCACATCGTCAAAGCGACTGCCATCAATCACATCATCATCCGAAGTCCCAGTACGGATCGCACCACCAACACCAGTGACGGTGATGGTGAGGGTATTGGTGCTCGTGGCCCCTTGGTCATCGGTCACTTCGAAGGTAGCAACAACATCTGTCGTTTCGTTTTGTGCGAGGAATTGATAGGCCACATCAGTGGGGTCGAAGCTATAGGTACCATCCGTGTTGAAGGTTAATCCCTCAGGAGCTGTACCTGTCAATGCATAGGTAGCTGTTGCGCCGGGATCAGGGTCAGTGGAAGTCACATTACCCATAATGACTGGACCACCTTCGGTTGCGCTATTCGTAGCGGCTTCGGCCACTGGAGGGTTGTTAGTCACTTCTTCCTGCTCGAAGAAATTGATCACACCATTGTCTTCGCCAATGACTAAATCAAGGTCTCCATCGCCATCAATATCAGCAAAGGTTGGAGCACTTTCATCCCCGACATCAATACCATCGAAGGGATTGTTCGTACCGGTCTGTGCTGCATAGCTAGGACTGGAGGCACTGCCCGTATTCTCAAAGTAAAATACTTCGCCGTTACTTGCCCCAACCAGCAGATCGAGATCACCATCACCATCGATATCAGCAAAGGTGGGGTCACTTTCATTACCCACATCAATACCGTTGAAGGGATTATTGGCCCCTGCTATTTCCGTATAACTGGGACTGGTCGCGTTACCTGTATTTTCAAAGTAGCGCAGGTTACCAGACATTTGCCCACTAATGACATCAAGGTCGCCATCACTATCGATATCGGCAAAGGTAATTGTGTTTTCTCCATTTAAATCGATGGCAACAACAGGATTATTAGTCCCCGTAACTTCGATGTAACTTGGATTAGTTACACTTCCGGTATTTTCAAAGTATCTTGCGCCACCATTATCATCACCGATGATGAGATCTAGATCGTTATCGCCATCGATATCAGCAAAAGTGGGGGCACTTTCCATAACCACTTCGATACCGTCAAAGGGATTATTTGCACCGCTTTGTTCAATATAGATAGGGCTTGTAGTGCTTCCCGTATTCTCAAAGAAGAATACTTCGCCATAGCGTTCTCCCACCAGCATATCTAAATCGCCATCACCATCAATGTCAGCAAAGACAGGACTGCTGGAATATCCAACATCAATGCTGTCGAAGGGGTTATCAACACCGGTTTGTTCGTTAAAGCTGGGCATAGTATCTCTCAACTCAAAAAAATACAAAATAAATTCTCTTGTTCCACCTTTGAAGGTGCAAAAAGATATGAATGGAAGCCCCCCTTGAAACTGATCCCAAAATCTCCAGAGTGTCTTTTCTCCATAGAGAAGCCATAACTGGGACTGGAATAATGGCAAACGATTGCGATAGTCACGCCATCTACGCCGAAGGGCTGCCATCTCTTCGGCATGGTTGGCAACGTAAACTATCCTCTGTGCATAGATCAGAGGATAGTTTCAAATAAGAAATATTTTTAAGCTTGATGCAGCCTGCTCGTTAGTGCCTGAAAGCGTTTCATCTTCAACGCTGACACAGAAATGAGTAAAGCATCACGAATTGAGTCATCAGAGAATATCGCAACGTTACAGAAACGTTGCTTCTTCAGAGAAGCAATCATATAAATATCCGAGAGAAGAGAAGAAAAAACTTGCAAAGAATCAAGTACTTGAGAAAATAAAGCTGTCCTCTAGTAAGAATTAGAAAGCAGCCCCCGCCCCGTATTTTTCTCGAAAATATTTGTTTTTAAATTTGATGGCTTTAGGTTACCCCACCAGAGCCATTTGTATAACATCTAAGTCAAACATTGATCATTTGTTTGCGATAGAATCTGTCATCATAAACAGAAAATAGCACAGCGTGTGATATTTTATTTTCCCGTCAATAGCCTGTACCGAGACC
>CALFCG010000146.1 GCA_937951315.1 uncultured cyanobacterium | reverse complement strand
ACCAAACAAATGGAGGACAAGCATCCGATCGCCAAGCTGCCATTGTTGGAGCGCAGCTTTCGGATTCTTAGCAGTTGTTGTAGACAGGACAGAGTGAGCCGTCCCTTTTTGGGAAATGAACCGTTTCCAGATGCGGCGGCGGGCAGCCGGTCTGCCGGTAAGGACTCGGTCAGGCTGCAACTCTAGAAGAGAACGGGATGAAATCGCGGCTCCCACAAACATCCCTTCCGTATCTTTAGCCCCATAGACATACCAACCGTCTTTTCCGGCTGATGATGCCTCTAACCGATGAATCGTCGAGCGATGAATCCCGTTGCGGTCAGCAGCCACCTGGGGTATCCGGATGACGTCTTGAGGACCATCAAACCTCTTGGAAAGAGGATTATAGTGACGCACCTCAAACTGTTCTTGAAGACAGGACTCCTGATCAAGACAAGGGGACGGAATGCTCTGCCCGTTTACTTGGAGCGGCTTCAGAATTTTGATCACGGTGTAATAACGTCCTGGAACCTGCACCGGATCCGTCGCAATCTTAAGAATGGGCGAATTTCCAGTCGTTTGAATGGCTGTCGGGTCCACCGTGACCAACAGATCATCGTTGGGACGAGCCCCGGCCAAAGATTGTAGGGGGCCGACACGACGGTGATTCAAACGTGTGGGGTGGACATTCCCTTTATTGATGCTCTCCTCCACCTCTGCAGAGAAATTAATCTCCCGTGTCGCCATCTGAACATAGGGGCGAGCGAGACTGTCCCATTCCAAACGAACCTGCTGCCCCATCAACTCTTGATATTCCGCAGGAGCATGGTAGACCTCTAGCCATGCCCAGTCCTGTTTTTGGGGTGTTGGGGGTAAAATCAGACGCCCCACCCAGTCGCCAACGGGTTGATAAAGCTTGGGGTCCACCGTTTGCTCTAGGGGATAGCTGCTGGGTTGATTAAATGAAGCTTGAGTTGCGATCGCATAATTTGAAACCTGCTTGGCCTGAGCATGCCCCAACCCAGCAAGGCCAGCAGCCAAGCAAAACAACACAACAAACTGTCCTAGGCTTTGAAACCAACGCCAACGCATAGCAGCAAGGTCGAATAGAGTAAAGTTTTTAGCATCATATCTGGCTGTCTCCAAAATCTTTGATTTTCAGGGAGACGAATGGCCCAGTTTAGGTATAATGATTAAGCTTTACGCCCGGGCGAGTGGCGAAATGGTAGACGCACTACACTCAAAATGTAGCGACTTCGGTCATGAGAGTTCGAGTCTCTCCTCGCCCATTTTTATCCAACGATCACTTTGAGTTCTACGAACCCTGATTTTGCTGCACTGTTCGATCAGTGGCCCTTCGATTTGGCCTGGATTCCTAATTCAGCCTATCTAGTCGGCGGATATGTTCGTGATGTGCTGCGAGGCCGATCTCCGGCGTATTTAGACCTAGACTTTGTGCTGCCCAATGGCGCAGTGGAAACAGCCCAGGCCATTTCCCAGCATTACCAAGCCGGCTTTGTCTTACTAGATGCTGAACGTCACATTGCGCGCGTGGTGTTTCCCAATGCCACGGCAGACTTTGCTCAACAGATGGGCGACACGTTGACAGAAGATCTCCAACGGCGGGATTTTACAGTCAATGCGATCGCATCCAACCCACACACTCAAAAACTCGTTGATCCCACTGGGGGACTGCAGGATATTCAAAAAGGGATCATGCGAATGATCGCCCCCAAAAACTTTCAAGACGATCCCCTACGGTTACTGCGCGCCTACCGCCAAGCCGCTCAGCTTGGTTTTGAACTCGACTCTGAGACCCAAACAACGATTCGGCAATTTGCACCACTCCTAAAGCAGATCTCTGCAGAGCGGGTTCGCTTAGAGCTGGGCTATTTACTCAGTAGTCCCCACGGAACACCATGGCTGCAGACACTTTGGCAAGATGGGTTACTGTCTTCATGGCTTCCCGATGCAGCAGGATTCGCTCACATTGGGGCGGTTGATCCAGCCTTAGACAAACTAGCCACAGTGTGGCCGGAGCTCATTCCGCGACTGCATCAGCCCCTCAACGAAAATGCCCAAGGCAGTGAAGCAACCCAGCGGACATTACTCAGTCTCGTCAAGCTCTTAGGCTTGCTAGGCCAAGACATCAAAATGGCAAAGCAAACCCTGAGTAACCTCAAATATGCAAAGGCTGACATGACCCTCATCCTCTCGCTACTGCAAGGCTGGAATACCCTTGCTCAGAAATCAATGGGGCAGCTCACCCGGCGAGAGCAATACTTTTTATTTCAGCAGGTGGGTGAAGCTTTCCCAGCCCTGGTGGTTTGGTTGATGGCTGTGGGTCATTCTCTAGAAGAGATGCATGACTTCATCCAAGCCTATTTAGATCCTGAAAGCCTCATTGCTCATCCGCAGCCACTCGTTTCTGGTAAGACATTAATGACAGCTTTGAATCTACGACCTGGCCCCCAAATTGGTGAACTGTTAAAAGCCTTAGAACTCGCTCAGGCAGACGGTACTATCAACACAGCAGAACAAGCCATCACTCTCGCTCAAACGTGGAAAGTCTAAATGGCTCACGAATCGTCCACCAGATAGGCATTCTTTACAATGACGTATAAATAGGCTTGCCCCAACGGTGAGGTCATTCACTAGTTTCGGCTCAGTGCCTTTACCCGGCGAGGGCATCTCAATTGTTTCTGGATAACTTCACGGGCAGTCTTCGTAAGATTTACCATTGTTGACCTTCTTCAACATCTCACCCATTTCTGAGCCCTTTGGTCTTGATGTTCTGAGGCTTTTGATATGAACGTACCAATTGCTGAAATTTTGCATTTGTTAGCTGCGGAAAAGTCACTCAGCCCTGACCAGAGAGCGCAACTGACAACTCACATGCTG
>CALFCG010000145.1 GCA_937951315.1 uncultured cyanobacterium | reverse complement strand
CCTATGGTTTAACCTTGATTATTCGAAGTTCAAGAGACTCGGCTGGAATCATATTCTTTCTAAAGAAATAATATGATTCATTCGGCGATATTTATCTTAGCTGTAATTTAGGCCCTCATCCAGCCAGATGAAAGGCATCTTTGCCACCAGTAGATTTTGATGGAGAATCTCTTTACACTCTTTAGGTGTCTATTTTTTTATTTGGCAAGTTTAATTTTCATGTTGTTTCGGGATAGAGCTTCAATGAAAAAGAAAGTCATTATCTTAGGTGGGGGAGTCGCAGGCATGAGCGCAGCTCATGAGTTAGCCGAGCGGGGTTTTGACATTGAAGTATATGATGCCAGGAAGATTCCAGGAGGAAAAGCAAGGAGCATTCCAGTTCCGGGGTCCGGCAAAAACGGCAACCTAAACCTGCCAGGAGAACATGGGTTTCGTTTTTTCCCTGGCTTTTATAAGCACGTGACCGATACGATGAAACGGATTCCTTATAAGAATGGGAAAACAGTATTTGATAATTTGGTCGACGCCACCCAAATCTCTATTCCCAGGCAAGGTAAGGAAACAATCGTGATGCCAGCTAAGGCCATCACAAGCCCCTCTGATGCAAGGTTGCTGGTCAATGTCTTATTGCAACTGCTGTCAAATCAAGGTAAAACTCAAATTCAACTTTCGGAAGAAGAAATTAGATTCTTTACTCAAAAGATGTGGAGAATCATAACTAGCTGTAAAGAACGGCGACTCGCCGAATATGAAAAAATTGATTGGTGGGAATTTCTTGAGGCTGATAAATTCGATTTTTCGGATTCAGAATATGTCAGTTTGTTAGTAAAAGGTCTCACAGAGTCCTTAGTTGCATCTAAGGCGAAGCTCGCCAGCACGAAAACGGTCGGCGACATTCTCTTAGAATTAATGCTAGATCTAGCAAATCCGACGATCAGCACAGACCGCCTATTATCCGGTCCAACAAACAAAATGTGGCTAGATCCCTGGCTGCACCATTTAGAAAATAACAACGTCGCATATCACCTTAACTGTCTCGTCACGAAGATCAATTACACAGCTGGTGAGATTGAAAGCGCTACCATCAAAAATCTTCAGACCAACAAAAAATTTGAAGTGCGGGGTGATTTCTTCATCGCGGCCTTACCTGTGGAGGTCATGGCAAAGCTCGTTATCAAATCTGATTTAGGTCGACATGATAGAGCACTCGCCAATCTGACAAAGTTGACGAAAAACGTTGCCTGGATGAACGGCATCCAGTTCTATCTGAGCGAAGATGTGCGAATTGCCAAGGGCCACATCCTGCTTGTTGATACACCTTGGGCACTGACTGCCATTTCACAGAAGCAGTTCTGGCCAGATATTGATCTCAGCAAATATGGCGATGGTCGGGTCAAAGGGATTCTCTCCGTCGACATTTCTGATTGGGGACCATTCCCTGGCCTTAGCGAAAACCGAGGCGAGAGCCAAGGAATCAAGGTCAATAAATTTGCTCGTGAGTGCACAGACACAGAAATCAAGGAAGAAGTTTGGGAGCAACTGAAGCAAAGTCTCAACTATGACGGGTATGAAGTCCTTAAAGATGAGCATTTACTCAAGGATCTGACCTTTTTAGATCCAGATCTTGTTGATATCCAAGGTGAGCTAATTCCCAACAGCCAACAGCCGACCCCCAATCCCCATCGTCAACTCTACCGCTGGATTGAAGCGGGCAAGACAGCAGAGGAGATGGCAGAAACCACGCAGATAGACATTGAAGAAATTAGCACCGAACTTGAAGCCCTAATTGAACTAGATTTTATTGAAGTCGTCGTTGATAATCATGGCAAAAAGACCTATAAGCTCCTCGTTCCCATCGCAGAAGATCAGATGAAAATTAATCTAGAGCCATTGTTGGTCAATCTAGTCAATACATGGGATTTACGGCCTCAGGCCACCACTCAAATCCCGAACCTTTTTCTGGCCTCGGATTACGTCCAAACCAATACTGATTTGGCAACGATGGAAGGGGCAAACGAGGCGGCCCGCCGTGCCGTCAATGCCATTTTGAAACAGTCCGGTTCTCCAGCCAGATGCTGTCGAATTTGGGATATCTGCGAACCCAAGCTCTTTGCCCCCCTGCGCTTCTATGACAGTCTTGGTTATAAAAAGGGATTGTCTTGGGAGCAGACTTGGGAAGATCCGACCGGTATTATTAAAATCATGGCTCCATAGTCCCCATCGCGGGGGGATGCGTAATTCAGCATGACCTTTGATAAGTTATTAGACCAGACCATTGCCCTCCTTCAGCACCGAGAACGGATTTCTTATCGGGCATTGAAACGTCAGTTTGAGCTAGATGATGACTGTCTTGAAGATTTGGTTTTTGAGTTGGTTCAGGTTCTAGAAGTGGCCGCCGACAAAGATGACCTTATGCTGGTCTGGAGAGGCCCAACGACGCCCTCAACCTTTCCACCAGTTTCGAAATCAACAGAGCCTCATCCCAAGAAGACAAAGCCCAAGGCAGCCTTTGAGCATACACATAGTTCAGCGGATGCTGAGCGCCGCCAGCTGACCGTTATGTTCTGTGACATGGTCAATTCAACGGCCTTGTCTGAAAAATTTGACCCCGAAGATTTGCGTGACATCTTTCTGGCCTACCAAGATTCCATTGGTAAGGTGACAGCTCTATTTGGGGGGCACATCGCCAAATTCTTGGGAGATGGACTGTTAATTTATTTTGGATATCCCCAAGCCCACGAAGATGATGCTCAACGAGCGGTTCGGGGCGGATTGGGAATTCTAGAAGCGATTAAACGCTTAAATTCACGTCTGGAGGCCAGATGGGGCGCAACGTTAGCCGTCCGCATTGGTATTCATACCGGGTTAGTGGTCGCGGGAGAAATGGGCAGCCAAGATTTGCGAGAACCCATGGCGATTGTGGGAGAAGCCCCCAATATAGCTGCCCGATTACAGGAAGTTGCTCATCCCAATACATTGGTCATTAGCAAAGCCACGGAACAACTGATTTCAGGTTTCTTCGAGTGCCAATATCTGGGGGAAAATCTCCTAAAGGGCATTTCTAGACCTGTCAGTACCTACCAAGTCACCCATGAAAGTACGGCTAAAAGTCGGCTCGATGTCGCCGAACAATCAGGATTATCCCCACTGGTGGGACGCGAGAAAGAGCTCTCAATCCTATTAGATTGCTGGGAACAATCGAAACAGGGTCAATCCTGTGTGGTAGAGCTTGAAGGCGACGCAGGCATCGGTAAATCTCGCTTAGTATGGGCTTTGAAAGAAGAGGTTGCCCTTGACTCTAAGGCATGGCTCTCAGAGCTTCGGGGATTGCCCTACTACCGTCACAGTTCTTTTTACCCAATTATTGAGCAGCTAGAGCAATGTATTCTTCGCTTTGGGGAAGGCGATAATTCACAGGCCAAATTGGCCAAGATTGAAGGATTTCTAACGCAGTACGGCTTGCCTTTAGAGCATGGCGTTCCGATAGTTGCCTCTCTTCTCTCCATTCCTTTCCAACCGCGCTACAAGCCCTTAACGTTTACACCCGAACGGCAAAAGCAGGAAACCCTTGAACTTTTAGTGCAGATGCTATTGTTACGGGCTGCACAACAGCCTGTCCTGTTCGTAGTTGAAGATCTGCACTGGATGGATGCGTCGACATTGAATGTCTTAGACCAGCTGATTAGCAAAGGTTCGCAGCATTCCGTATTGATTCTCCTCACCTACAGGCCCGAGTTTACGCCCATGTGGGAGGACTCATCTCGTCTTGTGGCCCTACCACTGTTTCCTTTAACGCCGATCCAAGCACAAGCTCTCGTTGAAGCAATGGCAGGCGCACAGAGTTTACCCCATGCAGTGGTGGATCAAATCGTGGCCAAAACCGACGGCACACCACTGTACCTAGAAGAACTCACAAAAACAGTCTTGGAGTTCAATTGTGAAAACATTGACGGGGCTTCAGTTTCAGAACGTTCTCCATTATCGATTCCTGCAACATTACAGGATTCACTCATTGCGCGACTGGATCGTCTGTCAAAGGTCAAGGAAATTGCCCAACTCGGGGCGACGATAGGGCGCGAGTTTAACTACGATCTAATCGCTGCAGCTTCTTCTTGGGATGTAGGTGCCCTACGGCATGGATTAGAACAACTCGTCCAGGCGGGTTTGCTTTATCAGCAAGGGATACCACCTAAGGCTTCCTATCATTTCAAACATGCTTTGATTCAAGATGCAGCTTACCAGTCTCTCCTTAAAAGTCGTAGGCAAACCTATCACCTTCATATTGCGGAGGTTCTAGAAACACAGTTACCCAACACTCTCGAAGGACGACCCGAGTTACTGGCACATCACTACGAGGAAGCCGGGCGCAATGATTCGGCTGTTCTTTACTATACACAGGCAGGAAAAAAGGCTGTTCTGCGCTTTGCCTGTGTGGAAGCCATACGTCACCTGACTGAGGGCTTGAAATTGTTGCAGTTGTTACCGCAGAACTCTGACCTTGAACAGCGTGAGCTGGAGCTACAGACCTTTTTGGTTCCGGTCTATATGGCAACGAAAGGTTGGGCCGCCACTGAAGTAGAAACAACTTGCGATCGCATCCGCTCTCTGAGCCAATCCTTAGATAACAAAGAGACCCTTGCTACCGCCCTATGGTGCTTGTGGACCAACTACTTCATGCGGGGTGATTTTGACAAAGCCCTCAACACCGCCTACGAAGTTCAACAAAGGGCACAATCCTCTGGGGACCTCAAACTGGACATCCTGGCACACCACGCTTTGGGGTATACAGCGTTCTATCAAGGCAACTTTTTAAAAGCCCAATCCCATGCAGAACAAGGACTTCAGCTCTACGATCCAGAGGCTGAACAGGAGATTATCCAAACCACCCAAATGGCCTCCTTTTTGGCATTTCGGATCTATTTAGCAGGTAGTCTGTGGATGCAAGGATATCCTGAGCAGGCCGAAACACATCTCCAGAATGGGTTTGAACGGGCAGAGGAATTGAACCATCCCGCCGGTAGTGCTCTATTGTTGGGGACAAGTTGCTTTTTCTACCATTACGTAAGGGACTCGAATTGGGTTCGCGAAAGTACAGAAGCCCTGCTCAAAAGTTCACGGGAGGAGGGATTTGTCTTGTGGGTCGCTATCGCCGTGATCTATCACGGCTGGTCGCTAACCAGACAGGGAAACATTGACGAAGGCATCAAAGAACTAGAGGAAGGAGTTGTTCTGTTTCGGAAAACCGGTACTTCCATTACGCTGCCTCACATTATGGTGATGATGGCAGAAGCCTTCTGGTCTGCGAATCGAATAGAGGATGCCCTCAACATTTTGCATGACGGGATGCAGGAAGCCCGCCGTCGGAAAGAACACCATATGGAATCCGAGCTATATCGGCTCAAAGCTGAAATTTTAATGACAGAGGCAATAGCCTTTGACGGAACGACGGAAGAGCTTACACCTCCCTTAAAAGCTGCGGCTCTTCGAGAGGCAGAAATCCATTTTCAACAAGCGTTAGACCTCTCTCGAACACAAAACGCCCTGATGTTGGAGTTAAGATCAGCCGTAGGGTTAACTCGGCTGTGGCAAAGCCAAGGTCATGCTCAGGCGGCCCATCAGTTATTATCAGCAATCTACGATCGGTTCACCGAGGGATTTGAGTCCAAAGATTTACAAGAGGCGCGTCTTCGTCTTGAAGAACTTCAGGCCGCGGTGAACGGAGGCGACTCAAACCCTGCACCACTCAGCAGCAAAGATGTTCAGGTCTAGATTGCTACTAATGAAGGTTTATTGAGCTGTGGTAAGGGGAAATCGCACAGGATCAAGATCTGGGCCTGAGACACGACGGATGTGTTGAGCGATTACTTTTTTCAGAATCTTCGGACGGAAGAGGGAAGTGGGGGGCTTCAACAGATGAATAACTTCCAACAAATCTTGAT
>CALFCG010000144.1 GCA_937951315.1 uncultured cyanobacterium | reverse complement strand
GCAATCTTGCTGTTTCAGTTTGACTGGGCCACGGGCCTCCTGCTGGGATGCGTTGTGGGCGCCGAGTCTCCAGCGGTGATTGTGCCGGGAATGCTGCGCCTGAAAAGCTTAGGTTTCGGCGTTGCCAAAGGGATTCCCGATGCGATTTTGACCGGGAGTGCTCTCTCTGATGTCTTGGTTCTAATGGTCTTCAGCCTATTGCTAACCGTGATCACCCAAGGCAGCACAGCAAATACCGCCCTTCTCCTGCCGGTGCAGGTCGTTGGTCAGATTGTCCTCGGCATTGCCCTCGGCTATCTTGCAGCACGCCTATTGATCTTTGTGTTGGTGCGGCAAAACTGGAGTCAGACCGCAGTGCATGATCTCTTGTTGACCGCGAGTACGGCATTAATCATGGTGCTGGCAGCCCAAAAACTGCCCTATTTCTCGGGTTATTTAGCTGCCATGTCCCTGGGTTTCTTCTTAATTGAATACGATCCACCCTTGGCGCGCCGCCTGCGATTGGAATTCAATAATTTATGGGGGGTCGCAGAAATCGTTCTCTTTGTGTTGATGGGAGCGAGCATCCAAATTCAAGCCCTTGAACAGACCCTCTTGCCCGGGTTACTGATTCTAGCCTCCGGCCTGCTGGTGGGACGCACCATCGGCTGGTATCTCTCAACCCTAGGCAGCAATTGGACGTTGGGAGAAAAGCTGTTCCTGCTACCCGGAAATTCTGCAAAGGCCACGGTGCAGGCCGCCATTGGTGCTGTGCCATTGAGTCAGGGGGTTGAAGGTGGAGAGGTGATACTTGCGATCGCAGCGCTTTCAATCCTAACCACAGCTCCCTTTGGAGCGTGGGCGATTCCCACCTTTGCCCCTAAACTCCTCTCTCAAGATGTGGTTGATCCCACGAAAGTGGCGGTGCAATCTCGCCCTTTACTTATGGCTGCGGTTGATACCTCGCCACTCGCACCTCAAGTCTTAGCTCAGGTCGCAGCGTTAGCCCGCCGCAGCGACGGAGAAGTACTCGTCTTACATGTGGTTCAGCAGAATGAAGCAGAAGAGCGCAAAATACTGCAAGCTCAAAGTCAGCGATTACTCTTGGATATCCGCCATCGTTATATAACCGTAGACGGTCCCGTTGCAGAGGTAATCGTGCAGACCGCGCAGCACCAAAGCGTCAATAACATTGTGATGGGCAAACGGGGACATCAGCCCTTCGAGAAACAAGGCTTGGGTTCCGTCTCTCAAGTCGTCCTGGAAACCAGCCCAATACCCGTGACCATCGTGGAAGCCTAGACAAGTTCAACGTGGTCGATACCGTTTTCGGAAAAAAAAGGCGTCGAAACTTGGCGCCCTCATGGTGGGCCAGGATCTCCAACCATTTTTAAATCCAGCACTGTCCCATTCACGCCTGTTGAGATCAACTCAGGGAACACCAGTCAAAAAGCCATGACAGGACCAGCAACCTCTAAGGCCGCTCAGTATATGAGATTCAGTGATTTTACTGACTGCGCTCAAGAAAGTTTTGGGTAGCCTATGAACAACATTGATCGCTGGTGCCAGCATCAATGCAAGAGCGATCCCACCTTAATTTGAACGATGCGATGAACAAGAGTACCGGCTTTTTCGATCAGCCCCTACTGCCGATCGAGCAGGACCTGCTTAGTGTACCCAAGCTTGATAACTGGTCTGAACTCCGAGTCACCGATTATGTCGTGATTAGTGGTGTCATCAGCCGTCATCCCAAACATCCCAATGGTATGCGAATCCTCACCTCTCTCGTTGAAAGCTACGGCTATGATCAAGAAGGGCGGATCTTTGCGCAGACAAAAAATTCAAGATATGAGCTGGGAAGACGAATTGAGGTCTGCAGCTCCGAATACCGTATGGATTCTCTCGCCTCTGCAAACGCCATCACCACAGAAGTCAATCAGACAATCGGAGAAAGGGATGGAAGCGCTACCAACCCCATGTCCCCATGCCGCCCTTGAAGGGACCCACAATATCTTCAGTGATCCAACCACCATAGAAGTCTCCAGCCTGAGACTTTACGGTTTCGCCATTGACGTAGCAAGCCTCCATGCGACTGGGATAGACCGCCACATAATTTTGAATATCAGCGAAGGCCGCCGTGGGGTCAGGATAAAACCACGCTGCATTTTCAGCGACATGATCCCCCACCGAAATCGTGTAGTAAGCAGCCGACCCTTTCCATTCGCAGAAGGTTGAGCGAGATGTTGGCAGCAAATGTTCCACCAGCATGTCTTCTAAAGGAATGTAGTAAACCGGAGGATGACTGGTTTCTAGAACCCGCTTCGACTGATGGGTATCAGCGATCATGACACCGTTAAACTTAATTTGAATATGCTTATCAGAATCCTCTAAACGGGGCGGACGCGGGTAGTCCCAAACAGATTCTTGACCGGGACCGGGTTCAATGCGATTTATAGGCATAGGCCCATCCTTTGCGTAGACAGCTCTGTCTTCAAATTAAAGGAATTTGTGGGCGCTGGCGAGGAAGAAACTAAGCGACTTGGTGCTGATGACGGGACCGACCCAAGGCATAGCAGAGTGCAGCTTCAAGGGTCCGTGGGCTACAGCGGATCACAGAGGCCTGATCTTCGCGCTTAAAGAACCACTCGCGATGCCAAGACTTGCGCTGCAAGGCCAGGATCCAGCAATGCCCTTCAAACTCAAAATAGGCAATGAAACCCGGCTGAGCCAAATAGCGCTCGTCGAGGCTCACCGCAACCCCTAAGCCCTTTTGCGTTTTGGGGGGCAACGCTTTATCCAGCTCTTGCTTAAACTGCGCTCTCGCCCGAACCAAGCGCCGACGATGCCGAAGAATCACCTGATGACGCTTCGCAAGGCGGATTTTACGGTTGCGATCGTAAATGCGATTAATCTTAGTCAGCACATAGTCTTGAGGTGTCTGTGGCTGGGCGAGTCTGGCGTGCATTACTATCCCTCAGTGATGGGTCTTACTTTAGCTAGTACGCATGTACCATATCAATGAAGAAATACTCTGTCAACTCTTTTGGACGTTGATTGTTATTGAACGATGCTGAACAAGCCCTAAAGCCGACAGCGTAGGGTCTAAACACCAACTCAAAAAAAACTCAATTCCTTGGGTTAGTGATGCACTGCGGTTTACATAGCAGTCCATATTTCTAAATTCAGAGAGAGCAATACCCAGAACACCCAACACCAGAGTTCGTGAACAAGCACGACTCAATCGATCCCCTCTCGGCCTGTTTCTAGCGCTCCCAGGGCGGGACGGGCTGAAACCATTCAAGTAGAAAATCAAGCATGGCATGCACTCTCGGCGCAACAATCCGACGACTGGGGTAGAGGACCCATAAAGAGGCTTCTGTCACAAGGGGAAATTCCGGCAGCACTTCAACGAGAAGTCCTGATTTCAAGCTTTCGCTGGCATTCCAGACGGACTTAATGCCAATACCCATCCCGAGTTCGAGCATGTTGCGCATTGCTTCGCCATCATTGACAGCGAAGGAGTTCGGAACACTGATGATCTGTCCGTTTTCAAACTTCCATCGACTTCTATCCGCAAGATTGACACATTGATGCTCTGTCAAATCCTCCGGCATCGAGGGAATGCCATGCCGTTCGAGGTAAGTGGGAGAGGCGACAAGAATACGCCGGTCTGCGGCTAACTTTCTGACAATGAGGCTGCTATCGGCTAAACGTGCATTCCGGATAATGAGGTCATAGGCACCTTCAACGACATCAAGAACTTCATCTGATAGCCGTAGGTCAAGTCTGACCAGCGGATGGCGTGCTTGAAATTCAGCCAAGGCTGGAATGACATACATCCGTCCAAAGGAACCTGGCATTGTCATTCTCAGTAATCCCTGCACCTCTGACCTCTGGCCCTTGACCGCATTGAGACCAGTTTCTAGGGTTTCTGCAATTTGTTGCACGTAGGGCAGAAACGCCTCGCCATCCGTTGTTAACGAGACAGCTCGGGTTGTTCTATTGAACATTCGGAATCCAACAGCTTCTTCGAGTTTGGCAAGACGAGCACTCGCACTCGCTGGAGACAATGACAAGTCGCGCGCTGCCGCCGAGACACCGCCCAGTTCTGCAATTCTGAGAAACAATCGGAGCGATAAAATATCCATTTATCAAAAATATCCGAATTATAATTTCGCGACAAGGTCGATTATCTTTTTTACACGAATGATTATCATGCGGGTAACGCTCTAACGAATGACAACGAGCCGAACTTAAGCGCGGTGTGAAGCACCGCATTTTATGCACCCAGCCAACCCAGGAGGCCCCCAATGAACTATGACGGTTTCAAAACTTTCAACATTACAATTGAGCGCGCAGTGGCATGGGTCACGTTTGACTATCCCCCCGTCAATATTCAAGGTCTGCCGATGCTCGCGGACCTCAACATGTTGGCCCAAAAGCTCGAAACGGATCGCGACATCAAGGTCGTTGTGTTTCAATCCGTACATCCTGAAATTTTCGTGGCCCATGCTGACACGAATTTTCTCAAGGACATGTCTGCGATCGCCCTCTCCCGTGAAGAAGTCAAACTACTCGATTTGCAGGTGATACTGGAACGCATCAGTAAGCTACCCCAAGCCACCATTGCGAAGATTGAAGGCTTTGCTCGTGGCGGCGGTCACGAATTTGCACTTGCCTGCGATATGCGCTTTGCCGCCCGTGGCAAGGCAAAATTCATGCAGATGGAAGTCGGAATGGGTATTCTTCCCTGTGGTGGTGGCGCATC
>CALFCG010000143.1 GCA_937951315.1 uncultured cyanobacterium | reverse complement strand
GGTGGCTATGGCGTGATTCAGCCCCGCAATGCTCAGAATCTTAACAACAATGGTCATCAATCGAATAAGGTCAGCAAAGTCTCTGTCTAATTTGCTGTGAAATAGTTTTCTGTTCGAGCCCCTGCCAATTGGTAGGGGCTTTTTAGATGTAGGGCTCTTGCATCTGCTGTATTCCGGCAAAAGCGGTGCTTTTAACGACCCAGCCCGAGCGAGAACTTCCCCTGTTAAATCACCGTCTGGGTTGGTACGGAAAACACGATTAGCATAGCGTCCACAACTCCAGCCTAGAGATGCTAGAGTTGCTGCTGTAATGTCGTAGGCTGAGCCAAACTCTGGCCAAGCCTAACGGTCTATCCTAGACGATGTTTTTCTGCTGCTGTTGATTACGTATTTTGTCTATGGTGACTCCTGGTCCCCAACCTCCGAGTAGCGGTTTCCAGTCCTTGATCCGCAACCGAGGATTTACCATTCTCTGGTCGGGGCAGATTGTATCGCAGCTAGCCGACAAAATCTTTTTTGTGCTGCTGATCGCCCTAGTGGTGAATTACCCTAATCCACCTCAGTTCCTCGAAAATTCTATGCGCTCGGCGGTGATGATTGCCAACACGCTGCCTGCTGTGTTCGTGGGATCTGCGGCTGGTATCTTTGTCGATCGCTGGTCTAAAAAACAGATTCTGTGGACGACAACGTTGGGGCGAGGATTGCTCGTTTTACTGATCCCCTTGCTACCCAATCAGTTTTATTGGCTGCTTCTGATTGCTTTCTCTGAGTCGATTTTGACGCAGTTCTTTGCGCCCGCAGAGCAAGCTGCTATTCCGATCTTGGTGAAGCCCCATAATTTAATGTCCGCCAATGCCCTCTTTACGACCACGATGATGGGATCTCTTGTGGTCGGGTTTGCCATCGGAGAGCCCGTGCTGACCTGGGCGACGACTTGGGGGGGAGTCAATGGGCGTGTTTATCTCGTGGGTGGCCTTTACGTTCTGTCTGCCGTTGTTGTGGGTCTCTTGCCCATGCGGGAGCGCAAAAACAAGAAAGATGTTGCGATGCATCCCTGGCAAGATTTGAAAGCTGGCTTTCAATATCTCAGTAAGAATCGCCTGATTAGTAACGCGATGGTGCAGTTGACGATTCTCTACTGTGTGTTTGCGGCATTATCGGTCCTTGCCATTGGCCTGGCCGATAGAATTGGCCTCAAACCAGAACAGTTTGGTTTTTTATTAGCGGCCACTGGCATTGGCCTCATTCTGGGCGCGGGGTTGTTAGGACAGTGGGGTGAGCGATTTAAGCATCTGCCGCTCCCACTGATGGGCTTTTGCAGTATGGGGGTTGTGCTGACCGTTTTTTCCTTTGTTCACCATGTGTGGCTGGCTTTGTTGCTCAGTATCCTTTTAGGTCTGGGGGCTGCTTTAGTGGGTGTACCGATGCAGACGCTTATTCAGGTACAAACGCCGGCAGATATGAGAGGTAAGGTTTTTGGTTTTCAGAATAATGTGGTCAATATTGCGCTCAGTTTACCCCTCGCAATTGCGGGACTCTTGGCAGATGCCGTGGGGTTACGTCTGGTTCTCACCAGTATGGGCGTCATTGTGGTGATCGCAGGTTTTTGGGCTTGGCGAAGCACTCGTAATGTTTTACAAGACGTTATTTAAGCTTCTCTTCAGAAATGAAGCGCCTAGACTATCGACAGGGATTAATTCCTGCAGCTAAAATTAAGGATTAACTGTGACTTATTCACAGCTAATGATTTTTCATTGATGGGGTTCCCTCGTGCGTGCAACCGGAGCTTTTGCATTAATTGATAGTTTGAAGCGTCACGGCGTCAAACATATTTTTGGCTATCCCGGTGGTGCGATTCTGCCCATTTACGATGAGCTCTATCTGGCAGAGGAGCGAGGGGATATTCAGCATATTCTTGTCCGCCATGAGCAAGCCGCAGCCCATGCTGCTGATGGCTATGCTCGGGCGACGGGGCAGGTGGGCGTGTGTTTTGGGACCTCTGGTCCTGGAGCAACGAACTTGGTGACTGGAATTGCCACTGCCCATTTAGATTCCATTCCCATGGTGGTGATTACCGGGCAGGTGCCTCGACCGGTGATCGGGAGTGATGCCTTTCAGGAAACTGATATCTATGGAATTACGCTGCCTTTAGTCAAGCATTCCTATGTGGTGCGTGACCCCTCTCAGATGGCCCAGTTTGTTGCTGAAGCGTTTCACATTGCGGGTACGGGGCGTCCTGGCCCCGTTTTGATTGATGTTCCGAAAGATGTAGGACTAGAGGAGTTTGAGTATTGTCCCGTTGAGCCAGGGGCTGTAAACCTAAGGGGGTACCGTCCGACTGTTAAGGGCAATCCTCGGCAAGTTAAGCAGGCCATTGAGCTTATTCAGCGGTCTACAAAGCCCCTGCTCTACGTAGGGGGTGGGGCGATTACGTCCGGTGCCCATGCAGAAATACATGAGCTGGCAGAGCGGTTCCAAATTCCTGTGACGACAACCTTGATGGGAAAGGGGGCCTTTGATGAAGCGCATCCGCTGTCTGTGGGGATGTTGGGCATGCATGGTACGGCCTACGCTAACTTCGCGGTCAGCGAATGTGACCTCCTGATTGCGGCAGGCGCCAGATTTGATGACCGGGTTACAGGGAAGCTGGATCAATTTGCTTCTCGGGCCAAGGTAATTCACATTGATATTGATCCCGCCGAAGTGGGCAAAAATCGTGCACCTGAGGTGCCGATTGTCGGGAGTGTAAAGCCCGTGTTAATGGAGTTGCTTCAGGTTGCTCGGCAGTCGGGATCTGTAGCTGGCGATACCCAGGATTGGTTAGATCGAATTCACCGGTGGCGGCAGACTTATCCCCTGACGGTTCCCCATCCATCGGAGAAGCTCTCGCCTCAAGAGGTGATTGTTGAGCTGGGGCGTCAGGCTCCGAATGCGTTTTTTACCACTGATGTGGGACAGCACCAGATGTGGGCGGCGCAGTTCTTAAAGAATGGTCCGCGCCGCTGGATTTCGAGTGCTGGTTTGGGCACGATGGGCTATGGGCTACCGGCTGCAATGGGGGTCAAAGTGGCGGTGGCCGATCAGCAGGTGATCTGTATTAGCGGTGATGCTAGCTTCCAGATGAATCTCCAGGAACTGGCAACGTTGGCCCAATATGGTATCAACGTCAAAACGGTGATTGTGAATAATTTCTGGCAGGGAATGGTTCGCCAGTGGCAGCAGGCTTTCTTCGGAGAGCGCTATTCCAATTCCAATATGTCAGCGGGGATGCCTGATTTTGTCAAATTGGCTGAGGCCTTTGGCGTCAAAGGGATGTTGATGCGAGAGCGAGGGGACTTGGAGGATGCGATCGCAACCCTTTTAGCCCACGATGGTCCTGTGTTACTGGATGCCCAGGTGACCCGTGATGAAAACTGTTATCCCATGATTGCGCCGGGTCAAAGCAATAGTCAGATGCTGGGGCTACCTGAACAGGAAAAACTAGAAAAGGCAGCTGAGCTGATTTACTGTAGCGGTTGTGGTGCTAAGAATGCTGCCAGTCACCATTTCTGCCCTGAATGTGGGGCTAAACTGTAAGCATGAGTCTTCAAGATCAGATTC
>CALFCG010000142.1 GCA_937951315.1 uncultured cyanobacterium | reverse complement strand
CAACTTGGCCGATCGTTCTCGGGCTGCAGCCAGCCCTACGTTATCGGCAAGTCGTAGGTCACGACGATGCCAAAACAAAATTAAATCAGCCATAATTTCCCCATCAATCGCAGTTGCCCGTTATGGCTTTCCGTAGCGTTGCACGATGTATTGGTGAGCCGCTATTTCTTCCATATCTGGTAAGGCCTTGAGCTTAATCGTTGGATCCTTGTATTTCCGCGTCAGTGCCAGCCAGATCATGTAATCGGCAAAATGAGGATTCTTCGGCAACATTGAACCGTGCATATAGCTACCAAACACATTTTTGTACCTGGCACCCTCATACTCTGCCTCATGGTTATTCCCAAACCCTGCATGCGTGTTGGCCAACGGCGCAACATCCTGACCTAGGTAGGTTTGACCGGAGTGATTTTCGAACCCTACTAATGTCTGTGGGATTTCCTTGGGCTGCTCATAGATGCTCTGCATCTCTGCATGGGTTTCGGATGGCAGCTCCACCACCAAATTCCCAATGCAACGCCCTTTTACTTCTTTGCTCGGGGCCTGGGTTTTGACATTAATAATCCCTAAACCTTTTGTTTCTTGGTTATCTCCCATTAAGAAGGTTTTACCCATGAGCTGATAGCCACCGCAGACCCCCAGAAAGATGGTTCCTGCTTCTGTATCGTCTCGAATGGCCACTTGTTTGAGCTGATGGAAGTCATCAACAACAGCGAGTTGATCATTGTCTTGCCCGCCTCCCATAAAGTAGATATCGGTTTGGCCCGATGTCGCAGCATCTCCCAGATTTAGAGCTTTGAGCTGACAGTCAATGCCCAACCATTCACAGCGTCGCTTGAGTGTCACCACATTCCCCAGATCTCCATAGAGATTGAGGTTATCAGGATACAGGTGAGTCAGGTTCAAAGATAAGGTCATAGCTTGAGGACTTTGAGTAAATCAGTAAATGACTCCAGCTTTGGGAGCTTGGGAGACCTGTGCAAAGTTGTTGTATATTTCCACGACTAATTTATACACAGCAGGTTCTATATATCGTGAAGTATACAAAGTAGGGATTAATTGAGCATTAATCCCATCCGCTTCCGAAACTCCAACATCGAAGTGTAGGTTGGCATCACGCAAATCGTTTCACCATCGTCCGCTTTGTCAAAGGATTGGTCAATCGCGGCTTGAATGCTTTCCATCGTGCTGATCGGGATGGCTGGATCAAGAAAGGCATACTTGAGACGGAGGTGCATGTCTTTTGCCCGCACACCTGTGCAGAAAATCCAATCAATGTTGGCCTCGTTGAGGAGTTCGAGCTCGCTATCCCACAGCCAAGAGACGTCTTTACTATCGGCGGTGTTATCGTTGATGGCCAGGATCAGACGTAAACGTGGGATTTTTCGCAACAGATCCAAGTTCAATGTAAAGCTCGCCGGATTTTTAATGAGCAAGAGCCGGTAATTGATGCTTTTCTGACCCTCTGTTTTCACTAATAGCTCACCGCGACCAAAGGCCGGTTCAAAGGCTTTTAAGCCTTGCATCAGCTTTTGATCATCAATCTTAAGCAGTTTGCCGATAGTGACGGCCGTTAGGGCGTTATAGACATGGAAGAATCCTGGTGAAGAGATTTGGGCATTGTGGTACTGCACATCCACATTGTCGACTGTACCCTGAATGTCAAAGCTGGTGGTGAGGTCGTCATTGATGCGAATATTCTGAGAGCGGAGGATATTGTCGGCGATCTCATCTGTATTTCGGGTTTCCCCCTCATAGGGCAGTGAATCTGTATATTCTGGTGGCAAGGATACATAGTGCGTTTGATTTCCTAAGCCATCTGCAAGTCGAGACGTTCGGGGGTCATCACCGTTCAACACCACAATGGCCTTGGGACTCTGGGCAATGCCATCCCGAATGTAAGCCTCCGTAATATCAATCTCACCATAGGCATCTAGTTGATCTCGATAGAGGTTTGTCACCGCGATGATTTTGGGTTTTAGTGCCTTTGCAATTCTGGGGAGCGTGGCCTCCTCCACTTCTAAGACCGCGTGGGTAAAGTCCAGACTGCCGAAATCGTTAGACTGTCTCATGAGTTCCGACAAAATGCCCTGTAGCAGGTTTGCTCCGGCACTATTACGTAGCAGCTTTACTTCTGAAGACTGACTCAGTAAAGAATTTAGAATCGTTTGCGTCGTCGTTTTACCGTTGGTCCCGGTAATAACAATAATGTTGGGAATTTGGTTGACTAGAGCTTCAAAGGCAAAGGGGAAATACTTGCTCACGATCAGGCCTGGCAAAGCTGTTCCGGAGCCTCGCTTACTCACTCTGAGGCCTAGGACCAGGAGTCTAGAGCTGAGTAAAATCGGCACGAGTAAGATGCGCTTAAAAAGATTTGAGATAGCCATATTGTTATAAAGTTGCCCTTATCTTGCCTTGTAGGGAATGAATGAAATGGGAGCAAGCCATTTCTCGGACAAGTGTTATGTCTCCCCGAGCCCCACTGCAGAGTACCAAGCCCTTCCCTTCCTAACTCACGCATAATACCGCAAGACCTTGAACGCTTTAATGCTTTTCCCAATCCACAATCATTAATATTCACTTTCTCGATGTGATGATTGGCGGCGTGCTAAATTTCAGCCTGTAATAATTTTGCCTTGCTGCTTTTGGGGTAGGGGCAGATAGGGAAAGTCTCTACAAACAGTGATTTTGGCGCAATGTCCTGAGGTAGATGTTTTCCTTGCGCAGAATAATTCATTGGTTAGAATGGTGTCTAAGTTAACAGACTCTAGGAAACAAGTCTTCCCTATAATGAGTCACTTAGTAAAAGTCTTTAAATAGCCAACATGCGTCATCACTTTCTGCCTCTAGTAGGCTGTGCCATTGCAACTAGCCTTCTTGTCAGCCAAAGGATGTCTCTGGCTTCTGACAATCTGGCTGCTGCGCCATTGCCAGAATTACCTGAATCGAGTAGTTTTCTCCCCGCCACTGAGGAACCACAGATTCTAAAGCTGAATGTTACGAAGCGGCAGGTCACTATTTTTCGAAGTGGTAAGGCTGTTAAGAGCTATCCCGTTGCTGTTGGTAAAGCAGGATGGGCAACGCCTGTTGGCAATCATGAAATTAAGACGATGTACCGCAATCCTCCCTGGAAAAACCCCTTTAAGGGGGGCGTGATTCCTGGCGGTGATCCGGCTAACCCGCTTGGCAAACGTTGGATTGGTTTCTGGACCGACGAAAAGAATTGGATCGGTTTTCATGGTACCCCCAATCGTGGGTCAGTCGGCCAAGCTGCCTCTCACGGCTGTGTGCGGATGTACAACGAAGATATTGAAGAGCTGTATGATCTCGTGAAGATTGGAACACCGGTGATTGTGCATCGGTAGTTTTCTCTGGTCGCAAGGGCTTTACTGCTTCCAAAAGACAGTGACATCATAGTTAAAGTTAGATAGCATCCTTCGCAATAAAGGTAAACTCAGGCCAATGACATTGCTGTGACAGCCAATAATCTGATCGATCAAGAGCCCACCATAGCCATCGAGAGCGAAGCTCCCAGCACAGTGAAGAGGTTCTTGGGTTGAGACATAGGCTTCAATTTGCCGATCGCTGATCTGTGCAAAATGAACTTCGGTCATTTGGTAACAAACTTGTACTTGCTGAGCAAAGTTGAAGAGCGCATGGCCGGTATAGAGATAGCCAATACCTCCTCGCATTTTCTGCCAGCGTGATATGGCGTCTGCTGTGCCTTTGGGCTTGCCATAAATTTGGCCATCGAGTTCGAGAACTGAATCACATCCGAGAACTAAGGCTGGCTCCTGCAGCTGTCGCATGACCGTCTCCGCTTTTCTCAATGCGAGAAACTCTACAAGTTTTTTTGCATCTGATTGTTGTGCTTGAGACTCATCGTAATCGCTGGGCTGAATGACTGGAGAGATTCCCACGCTCTGCAAGAGTTGACGACGGGCAGGGGAAGCAGAGGCTAAAACAAATCTAGGAGCATTCATCACAATCTAACTCAAACATTGCCTCTCAAAGAACTGTGAATTAGAGGAGCCGGGTTTGTAAACTGGAAGCTGGATGCTGACAAAGGTTGCGCAACGCTTAAATGCTAGTTGTCTTGCCCACAATTTAATTTGAAGGCTAAGCAGTTGTATATTGTCCGACAAAACAAAGCGATATAGGAAAACCTATACCGCCTCAATCGATCTCAAACGAGATTCGATTTAATTTAAATTTTGTCTAGAGACATGCTTCTCAAATGTCGCTTGAGTTTGGTGAAGTAACTCTTCCCGACTGTTCTCAGCTTGGGTAAGCGTAGGAACTAAGTTGCGGGCCTGTAACGTCATATGAAGCTGTAGATGAGCGACGTAATCGCTTAGTTCTTCTTGACCCTTTGAAGTTGTCTGTGAATCTAGATACAAGGTGTTCTCCTTAATCAATCACATCGTCGCGCAATCACCATAATTACCGTATCATTCGAGCTTTACACAGATCAGGCTTCGCAATGTTCTGTAACCGTTGACGGCAAAAATATGCACAAAAATTAACATTAATCCATCTTTGATATGCCTTCCCAGTGATCTCTCTAGTGAGAGAGCGATCGGGAGCTAGCATGGGAATGAGCTACCACTCACTCTTACCAAGATAAAGGATTTATTGAGATTTGGCCTTGTCGGACAGCCGGTCTGTTTCCCAGGCCCTGAGGGGCGTCAGTCCTAACTTATGATTATGGTATAAGTCAGTCGACGTGGCCTATTGTCAACTTTTTGGCGTTATGGATCATCGACAAATTTGCTTCTGTGAGGGGCTTGGTGCATCGAGTACTGCTTCCCTTGAAGATTTAGTTCATTCTGTTGAGCTGCGTAAGCTTCGCGACTTAATGCAGGCATCTGCTTTTTGGGCTTGCGATCGCACCCTTGAAGGCTGGGCAATTGCTCTGCGCCATAGCCACCCCATCATCAGCGCGTGGGATCAGGATCGTCTCATTGGATTTGGTCGGGCGACCTCCGATGGTATATATCGCGCTACCATCTGGGATGTTGCGATTGATAACGACTATCGGGGGGAAGGCTTAGGACGGAAGCTTGTGCAGACTTTACTAGCCCATCCCCATATGAATAGAGTTGAGCGGGTCTCATTGATGACAACCCATCAGCATAGCTTCTATGAAGGAATTGGGTTTGAACGCAATACCAGCACAGCGATGGTGCTGTTCCAGCAGAGCGAGCCACCCCCAGTACTGTTAGAGCAGCAGGCGTCTCAAAGCAATCACAGTTCCGACTAGCGCTATTTATACCGCGATGGGCTGGAGAAACTGCTGCACCTGATGTAAATAAGTCGGTGCATCCTCTAGCATAGGGAAGTGGCCCGTCCCAGAAATGACGCGGTAGGTCACCCGAGAGTTCAGCATGGCAGCCTGTTTACCCATCTCTGCCGTAATGATTTTGTCAAATTCACCAGAGACTAAAAGAACGGGCATTTTGAAGTTGGCATACTCTTGAGGCATCTCAAAAGCAGCCTTCTTGCTGACCGCCTCCAGCATTGTGCCCAGTGCCGCATCATAATCTGCTTGCACAAAATCTTCTAAAAATGCCTTTCGCAGGGGAGCTGCAATAGATCGATGCAGGAAGCGAGCCATAAACATTCGATCGGCCCCCGGAATTTTTGTGAGCCAGGTTGGCCGAAACTTGACCACGTACTGCCCAAATTTATGAAATTGCTTGAACGCAACCTCGTCGTATTCGAACAAGCCGTTGCAGGTCAAAATAGCTCGCTCAACTCGCTCAGCATATTGATTCAAGAACAGGGCCGCAATGGACGCCCCCATTGAGTGAGCGTTGATGTAGACCCGTTGAAGCTCTAGCTCGTCTAGAAGGGCAGCAAGATCGTCTGCATAGGCTTCTAGCTCATACGTATTTGGACCTCGGCCCGAAGCCCCGCGCGAACGCCCAAAACCGCGCTGATCGTAAATCAAGCAATCGAATTGAGCTGCGAGTGCTTCTGCCGTGGACTGCCAGTAGCGACCAGAGCCACCCCAACCATGCAAGAAGACCATCACAGGCTTGCCGGTTGGATATTGTTCTCCAGGACTCACTACCCATTCACAGTAGTGAGGGATGCTGCGTACATTAACGTAGGTCATGAAGATGCGACCCTATGCCGATTCAGGAGTTGGAATAGTGGATGGCAGCATTAACAGCTGTGCCGATGAGCGCTGCTCTACCATCTCTCGCGTAATCGTGCAGGGAGCTGCCTCCTTGTGAGAGTGAGACGGAAGCTCATACATGACATCGAGCATGATCTCTTCCACAATTGCTCGCAGGGCTCTTGCACCTGTTTTGCGTCGGTAGGCTTCCTGGGCAATGGCCTGTACAGCCTCTAGATCAAACTCAAGTTCAACGTTGTCCATTTGCAGTAGTTTTTGGTACTGCTTAACCAGGGCATTGCGAGGTTCTGTCAATATCTGACAGAGCGACTCCTGCGTTAGGGCATCAATCACAGACATGACCGGGATGCGGCCAATGAATTCAGGAATCATGCCAAACTTCACCAAGTCCTGAGCTTCAAGATCTCGGAGGATGTCTGCTGTTCTCACTTCTTTGGGCTGAGGTTCACCGGCTCGCACAAAACCCATAGACTTTTTGCCGGTCCGTTGCTCAATAATTTTCTCTAGACCAACGAAGGCACCCCCACAAATAAACAAAATATTTGTAGTGTCAATCTGGATACAGTCCTGGTACGGATGCTTGCGACCACCCTGAGGGGGGACATTGGCAACTGTTCCCTCCAACATTTTCAGCAGGGCCTGCTGCACACCTTCGCCTGAAACATCACGGGTGATCGAGGGGTTTTCGCTTTTGCGCGCGACCTTGTCAATCTCGTCAATGTAGATGATGCCGCGCTGGGCCTCTTCAACATCTAGGTCTGCAACCTGTAGCAGCCGCAGCAAAATATTCTCAACATCTTCGCCGACATAGCCTGCTTCTGTGAGTGTTGTGGCATCTGCAACTGCAAAGGGAACCTCAAGCATCTGGGCTAGCGTTTGCGCTAAAAGCGTCTTGCCGCAGCCTGTTGGACCCATCAACAAAATATTAGATTTTTGCAGCTCAATCTCGTTTTCTTCTTCACTGCTGTTTTTGAGCAAGCTAAGACGCTTGTAGTGGTTGTAGACCGCAACTGACAGAACTTTCTTTGCCTCGTCTTGACCAATCACATGGTCGTCGAGATAGCTTTTGATATCCCTGGGTTTGGGAATTTGGCTCAAAGAGATTTGTCCAGTTCTAACCCGTCGCTTCTCCGCGGGTGGTTCACCTCGCCGGGAAGGGGCTTGACCGGCAGAAGATCCACCGGTATCAAATAGCTCTTCGTCTAGAATCTCGTTGCAGAGGTCTACACATTCATCACAGATGTAAACTCCCGGACCCGCAATTAGCTTACGAACCTGTTCCTGGGATTTACCACAAAAGGAACATTTTAGATGGGAGTCGTACTTAGACATGTCTGCCTCTCAATTGACTTCACTAACGGCTTCTGTACGGCCAGGGATATTTTGTCGTGAGACAACCTGGTCAATCAAACCATATTTTTCAGCTTCTTCCGCAGACATGAAGAAATCACGTTCTGTGTCGGCTTCAATCCGCTCAAAAGGCTGGCCTGTATTTTGAGCGAGTAGATGATTAAGTTGATTCTTATGATGAAGAATTTCTTTAGCTTGAATCTCAATGTCCACAGATTGCCCCTGTGCCCCGCCAAGGGGTTGGTGAATCATGATGCGCGAATGAGGTAAAGCCATCCGTTTTCCTGATGTTCCAGCTGCGAGCAAGAACGCCCCCATACTTGCAGCCAATCCAAAACAGATTGTACACACATCGGGGCGAATATGCTGAATTGTATCGTAGATAGCCATCCCTGCTGTAACAGAGCCGCCGGGGGAATTAATGTATAGATAAATATCTTGCTCAGGATCATCTGCTTCTAGAAAGAGGAGCTGAGCCACAATGGTATCTGCTGTCGTGTCATCGATTCCACGGCTGGAGGAGCTGCCGCCACCAAGGAAAATAATGCGCTCACGGAGGAGCCTTGAGTAGATGTCAAAGGCCCGTTCCCCTCGACCGGATTGCTCAACAACCATGGGCACAATATTACGGGGGGCCTCATTTTGCCCTGAATGATCCCAGGCATTTAAGGGTGGATAAGGTGATTGAGAGAAGAGCATAGGACTTAAATTCTATAACTTCGGGCAAGTGATTTGTAACGATATATTGTTGCGGAGGGAGCAATGGAGATGGAGTCAAATTTAAGACTTATCTGCTCTTTAGCTACATTATGCCTCAACTAACAAAAGACCTCTTGATATCGTCTGTGATGCTGAGCAGCACGAAGAAAATGTCGATTACTTCGACGGATGATTTTATCCCTCTGCATCAGAAGGAGGTTTTTTGGCCGAACCTGAACTCTTTTTGCTGCTACTTTTAGCGGCTTTAGAGGTTTTGGATTTTGTTTTCTCTGTCGTGGTCTTTGCTGTTGTTGCTTTAGAAGACTTGGCTTTGGTTGTTTTTTTCTTCGTTTTTGTTGTGGTCTCTTCTTCAGAGGGGTCTGAGTCTGCAACAGATTCAGAGGGCACATCAACAACCTGATCCTTGGCTTTGGGGGCCGATTTTGCCTTGGATTGACTTGCTGGGGATGTTTCTTCAGGTGTTTCCTCGGGTTTTGATTCCACGAGTTTGACGTCTGAATGCTCCTTGAGCCAATTCACGACGGTCTCTTTGAGCAGTTCTTCCTCTAAGATATTCCGAAGCCGCTGTTGATCTACTTTCTGATCACCAAAGCTCTGCATGACGTCTTTTATTCTTTCTTCCAGCGCCTCATCCTCGACGGTTAAGGATTCAAGCTTGGCGACCTCTGCCAGTGCTAGGGTCTTTCTGAGTCGCTCCAGAGCTTCGGGCTGCAATCGTTCCTGCATACCCGGTAAGACATCTTTTGTCAGCAATTTATTGACATCAATACCTTGAGACTGCAGCTGTGCTGCCGTCTCATTAATCATGACGTTCACTTCATCCTGAATCATGGAGGGTGGGGGTTCAGCCTCAAACTCAGCAACAAGAGCCGTTACAAGTTCAGCTTCAATGTTGGCGTCGGTGGCATCCTTTGCTTCTTTCTGATACCGCTCTTCTAAAAATTCGCGTAGCTCCGTAAGCGTTGAGAACTCACTCACATCTTGGGCAAAGTCGTCGTCTAGTTCAGGGAGTTCTTTGGTTTTGATGTCGTTGAGGGTCACTGTGAAGACTGCAGAGCGTCCGGCCCATTCCTCTTGGAAAAAGTCATCTGGAAACGTGACTGGGATATCTTTTGTGTCGCTAATCTTCATACCCACGACGCCATTCACGAGGTCCGTAATGAAGCCATTCTCAAGCAGCTCAAGCTGAAAGTCTTTCACCTCTTCGGTACTATCGTCGTCTCCGTCGTCAAATCGGCTCGCAAAATCAATTTGAGTGACGTCACCTTTTTCTGCCGCTCGACCTTCGACGGGAACGAGGGTTGCCTGTTGGGATTGTTGCTCTGCTAAAACTTCTTCGATTTTTGCTGGGTCATATTGAACCTCCTCTGCCGTTACCTCAAATCCTTGATACTTGTTGAGTTTGACCTCAGGAGGAACTTCAACACTAACGCTGAAGGTGAGGGATTCGCCCGGTTGGAATTGGGTCACCAAGTCTTCCATGGGTGATTGGAGCTGAATGCCACCCAAAGCCTTGATCTCTTCTTGCTTAACAGCTGCTTCAAAGGAGTTTTGGATTAGATCCTCTAGCGCCGCTGCTTTGATCTGCGTGGTACCGAATCGTTGCAGAATCACCTGGCGCGGAATTTTCCCTCGACGAAAGCCAGGAATCTGCGCTGATCGCATGAATTTTGTAATTACTTGCTCATAGGCCTGTTGCGATCGCACCCCAGGGATTTCGATCTCTAGGCTGACTTGGCTTCCTGGTAGCTTCGACTGGGTAACGTTCAGCCGCTCTTGTGTTTTAGACAAGGTTTTTCCTCTCAAAGTCATCAATACGTAACGGCTCTAACCCTTCAATATGAGACGCTTAATCTCTAGAAAAGTGGAACCCCGAAGGGAACGCCCGCAAAGAATTTATCCAGTTGGCTATCATAGCTGATTTTGAATGCGGCTAGCGAATGACCTTTGGCTATTGAAGTCAATGTTGAGGATAAGGTTTATAGTAGAGGACATAGTTAATCCAGCCTCAGAGCTTATGGAGGCTAAATAAAGCAGTCATTGCTTTTCCAGTCGCCTATTTGTCGGAGCGTCTCGACAGTTGGTAGTCTGAGACATAACTTTAGAATTCTATGTATATATCCCTGTCGATGCATTAGTTGGGATCCCTTCTGTTTAACGGTGGTTATGAAAACACAGGTCTAGAAAATTATTGAGAATTACTAATCCACTTAACAAAAGTCTAAATTAATAATATGGAGGCGTAAGATTTGTCTCAGTTTTATCGAGTCGCCATTTTGGGCGCGACAGGTGCCGTTGGCACTGAGCTTCTTCAGTTGCTTGAGCAGCGCAATTTCCCTATATCTAAACTGACTCTGCTGGCATCAGAGCGTTCGGCTGGAGAGGTGCGGCTTTTTAAGGGAGAAGAGCTGAAGGTTGAAGCGGTCAGTCGCGAGCAATTCGATGATGTAGATATTGTGCTGGCGTCTGCTGGTGGAAGTACATCTAAAGAATGGGCGCCCATTGCCATTAATGCTGGCGCTGTGGTGGTGGATAATTCTAGTGCGTTTCGCATGGATCCCCAAGTTCCTCTTGTGGTGCCAGAGGTGAATCCCGAGGCGGCTGAGGGGCATGGTGGTGTGATTGCCAATCCCAATTGCACAACAATTTTGATGTCTGTTGCCATCTGGCCCTTGCATCAAAAGCAGGAGATTAAGCGCATTATTGCTTCGACCTATCAGTCGGCGAGTGGTGCCGGAGCTAGGGCAATGGAGGAAGTGAAGCAGCAGGCTCGAGCGATTCTGCAAGGACAAGTGCCGCCCACTGATATTTTCCCGTATCCTTTAGCTTTTAACCTGTTCCCTCATAATTCCGACCTCAATGATCAGGGCTACTGCACTGAAGAAATGAAGATGGTTCAGGAAACGGGAAAAATATTTAATGCGCCTGATATAAAAATCTCGGCAACCTGTATTCGAGTGCCTGTCTTGCGTGCCCATTCTGAAGCGATTAATCTCGAGTTTAACGAACCGTTTGATGTTGCTGAAGCACGTGCTATTTTGAAGTCTTCACCGGGCGTTAAGCTCGTCGAAGATTGGCAGGCTAATTACTTCCCCATGCCTATGGATGCCAGTGGTCGAGACGAAGTGCTTGTGGGACGCATTCGTCAGGATATTTCCCATCCCAATGGCTTGGAATTGTGGCTTAGTGGTGACCAAATTCGCAAAGGAGCTGCACTTAATGCGGTTCAAATTGCTGAGCTTCTTGTTGAGCGTAACCTTCTCAAAACTTCGGCTCCCGCCTTGGCTCTATAGGTTGCACATGATGATGGTGTGCTCTTGCCTTGGGTGGTGCTCATGAATTGATATATGTCCATCCGCCAGTTCTTTTATATAGAGGCTGATGTATATAGCTATTCCAGCGACTGATCACCTTGTGTGATTCAGATGTCTGTTTTTGTGATAACGATGCAGTGGATTGAATTAATGAAAGTGCTAGGAGCCTTAGGCGAGTGACGAGTTTTGGGAAAGTTTTGACCGCAATGGTGACCCCCTTTGACTCGGAGGGGGGAGTAGATTATGGGGTTGCTGAGAAGTTAGCGATTCATCTCATAGAGCATGGTAGTGATGCTCTGGTTATTTGTGGCACGACTGGCGAATCACCTACTCTCTCCTGGGATGAGGAATATAAGCTTTTTCAGGTTGTTAAAGATGCGATCGCAAGCAAAGGCCAAGTCATTGCAGGAGCGGGCTCCAATTCAACTCGAGAAGCTATTGAGGCGACCCAAAAGGCAGCCAAACTTGGTCTAGATGGTGTTTTGCAGGTGGTGCCCTACTATAACAAGCCCCCCCAAGAAGGTCTCTATCAGCATTTTCAGGCGATAGCACAGGCAACACCAGAAATGCCTATCATGTTGTACAACATACCTGGACGGACTGGACAAAACTTGCAGCCCGAAATTGTGGCGAAGCTGGCGGAGATATCAAATGTTGTGGCAATTAAAGAAGCCAGTGGTGATTTGGACCAAGTGAGTCAAATTCGCCGCCTTACCCCGCAAGACTTTGATATCTATTCTGGGGATGATTCCCTGACCTTACCCATGCTTGCGTTAGGCTGTGCGGGGGTGGTGAGTGTTGCCAGCCATCTTGTTGGGGAACCCTTACAAAAGATGGTGCAATTTTTCGAGCAGGGTCAACCTAAATCAGCCACTGAACTTCACCTGCAGCTCTTGCCCCTCTTTAAGGTTTTGTTCTGTACAACAAATCCGATTCCTATTAAAGCCGCCCTCTGTATGCAGGGTTGGTCCGTTGGCGGTACTCGTCCCCCCCTTTCTGACTTATCTCAATCCTTCTACCAACAGCTCGAGAAAGTCCTAAAGGAACAACACCTGATTTAAGCTTTGTTGTCACTTCATGGCCTCAAATACACAGCACCCACTGGGGTGCTAGAAAACCTTACTTATTATCGTCTTCCATTTCCGCATATTTTTTTAGGTAACATCTTTTATGACAGATACACAACATCCAAGTGGCCTCAAAGTTATTCCTCTCGGAGGACTGCACGAAATTGGTAAGAATACCTGCGTCTTTGAATATGAAGATGAAATTATCCTACTTGATGCGGGTTTAGCCTTTCCCACCGATGGTATGCACGGCGTCAATATTGTGTTACCAGATATGACCTACCTCAGGGAAAACAAACATAAAATCAAAGGGATGATTGTTACCCATGGTCACGAAGATCATATTGGTGGTATTGCCTTTCATCTGAAGCAATTTGATATTCCTGTTATTTATGGTCCTCGACTTGCAATGGCCCTGCTGAAAGGGAAGCTCGAAGAGGCGGGAGTTGCCGGAAAAACCAAGCTGAACTCGGTCCTTCCCCGTGATGTTGTGCGCCTGGGGTCTAACTTTTTGGTGGAGTACATTCGCAACACTCACTCCATTGCGGATAGCTGCACCGTCGCCATCCATACTCCTGTCGGCGTCATCATTCATACTGGAGACTTTAAAGTTGACCACACCCCTGTCGATGGTGAGTTCTTCGACTTTCAAAAGTTAGCTGAGTATGGCGAAAAAGGTGTTCTTTGTTTAATCGCTGATTCGACTAATTCAGAAGTGCCGGGTTCGACCCCTTCAGAGCGCTCTGTTTACCCCAATTTGGAGCGTGTCTTCCAGCAAGCATCGGGACGACTGCTGGTTACCACCTTTGCCTCATCGGTCCACCGCGTCAATATGATTCTCGATATTGCCAAAAAACAACATCGAACCGTTTCCATTGTGGGGCGATCGATGCTGAATGTGATTGCTCATGCTCGGAGTCTTGGCTATATAAAATGTCCAGACAGCTTATTTGAGCCGCTGCATGTGACTCGAGATATGCCCGATCACAAAGTCCTGATTCTAACGACAGGATCCCAGGGTGAAGAGATGGCTGCGTTGTCGAGGATTGCGCGCAAAGAGCATCGGCAGATCCGTATTCGTAAGGGAGATACTGTTGTCTTTTCGGCCAATCCTATTCCGGGTAACACGATTGGGGTCGTCAACCTCATCGATCAGTTGATGATCCAGGGCGCCAATGTGATTTATGGTCGTCATCAGGGTATTCACGTCTCCGGGCATGGTGCTCAAGAAGACCAAAAGCTCATGATTGCTCTAACGCGCCCCAAGTTTTTCTTGCCTGTTCACGGCGAACATCGGATGCTGGTCAAGCATTCTCAGACTGCTCAGAGCATGGGTATCCCCGCGGAGAATATGGTCATTATTGACAATGGCGATATTGTTGAACTGACGGAAGAGTCGATTGACATTGCAGGAAAGGTCCCGTCGGGTATCGAATTAATGGATCGTGCCGGATTGGTAAAAGCCCATGTTCTGGAAGAGCGGCAGCGGCTTGCCGAGGATGGCATGGTGACTGTTGCGGCCAGTATCGGATTAAACGGGCAGTTGTTGACCCAGCCAGATGTGCATCTTCGAGGTGTTGTCACCAATGTTGGGAATGAGAAGTGGCAGATGTGGGTTAAAGAGACGATTGAGCTCGCATTGAGAAATCGTTGGCAGCAGGTGTCAGATGCTGAGGTTGTTGATGCTTCATCTGTCGATTGGGGGAATCTAAAGAACTATATTGAGCGGGAACTCAAGGGGCTCTTGCGCAGAGAGGTTCAAACCAGGGCAACTCTACTCTTCTTATTACAACACCCTCAAGATTCAGCGAAGCCTGTTGCTTCAACAAGACAGCGCAAGACACAGAAGACACCTGCACCTGTGGCGTCTTAGCTCAAACTGCCGAATAGTCGGGGCTGTTGACTTTGGTTAGCAGTAAGAAAGGGCTACTCATTCTTATTCCTAACGAGCTTCTTCTGGTTGGTCCTTGATGGCTTCTTCTAAATAAGCGATGTGGTGCATAGACGAGACAAAAGATTTGTCTCCATCTAGGTGTCGTGTTTATAAAAATACGCGGTTAAATGGTGCCAGAGAAAGTGTATCTTGTGCCATAACTCTCTCCTTTTTTACGCGATATTCAAGAAAACTATGCTGCCTGAAGACTGATAAGGATCGTGTTTATATAAAAAGAGTCTCGTCATTAAAAACGAGACTCTTTTTGATATTTTACGGTCTTATAGATAAGTCCTTTGTTGTCATGCTTGAGAAACCATGGCAGCAAAGTATTTAGTTGCGGAAAATGCTAACAACCCAAGTGCCAACATACTGACTTAAAGGCACATCCCCTGGAGAGGTAATTCGGGCATTGATGAAATAGGTTCCGCCAGATTTGGGGTTTCTCATGTTAGAGATGACAACCTCTGACCGAGTGCCTGCCGGAACGGGAGACTCAGGGACAATCTCTAAAACCTTGTTGTCTTCATCGTATTCGACTGTAGCAATTGGAATCTCTTTACCTTTTTTGAAGTTGAAAATTTTGCTGCCCTTGGCACTTTCGCGCAAGCTAACGTTCTTTGCCTTGAAACGACCATCAAAATAGTCAGGGAAGGCAACAGAGATGCTGTCCATTGCAACACTTTGACGCCCCAACTTGTAGCGATGACGATCGTTGCGATGACCGGGGGTGCCATACTGTAAAACATAGTTTAGTTGTTGCTTGCTGCCCGGGCCATCACCTCCCCAAATGAAGCTGAAGCCGGGGTTTGTCTGAGCAATAGTCACTGCTGGCACGCCAGTAATTAAAGTTCCGGCAATGGCGACAGGTAGAAAACGGCGGATAGATGCTTTTCTGGCAAACATAAGCTTTTCAGGTTTTGTAACGAAGGTGAGAGGGCTCTTTTGAAAACAATCGTAACAGGCTGTTAAGAGCTTGACCAAGTCTAATGTGACAATTTGTAGAACGGTCTGGGCAAAGTCTTGGTGTGTATGGTAGACGCGGATTTCTGCTAAAAGTGCCCGCTCAATTTGCGTTGATCAAAGTTCCCATAACGTGTGATCTTGCTGGGAGTATTTGAGAGTGAGTCTTTATGAATGACGCAACAGTTACGCGCAAACTTTGGGTGATTGCTGGTGCCAATCTGTCGCTTGCTCATAGGCGTAGGCTGTTTGCAAGACCTGATCTTCTCTGAGGACATTGCCGATGATTTGGAGCCCAATGGGTAGTCCCTGAGCATCGAAGCCGCAGGGTAAACTCAAGCCCGGTAGTCCCGCTAGGTTGACGGGAATCGTCATTAAGTCAGAAAGGTACATACTAATGGGGTCGGATGTTTTTTCCCCTGCCTTGAACGATGTGGTGGGCGAGGTGGGTGACACCAAGAGATCAACGCTTTCAAATGCAGCTTCAAAATCCTGCTTAATTAAGGTCCTGACCTTCTGGGCTTTGAGATAATAGGCATCGTAATAGCCGGAAGACAGCGCATAGGTCCCAATCATGATCCGACGCTTGACTTCTGCGCCAAAGCCTTGCGCGCGGGTCTGAGTATACATTGACATTAGTGATTCGGCATCTTCCGCTCTGTAGCCGTATTTGACGCCATCGTAGCGAGCTAAATTTGCGGAAGCTTCAGAGGGGGCGATGACGTAGTACGTCGGCAGCCCGTAGCGAAATCGAGGGCAAGAAATTTCTTGAATCTCTGCGCCCAGCTCTTTGAGCTGTTGAATGGCTGTTTCAACGGCCTCAGCCACAACCTGATCGAGTCCTTCACCAAAGGTCTCTTTAATGACGCCTACCCGCTTACCTTTTAGGTCTGGGATCAATGATTTTGTGTAGTCAGGGATTTTGACATCAAGGCTGGTCGAATCCTGTGGATCGTACCCGGCAACTGCTTGCAGCAGGATTGCCGCATCTTCCACGGTGCGACCGAAGGGGCCAATTTGATCGAGGGATGAGGCATAGGCAACGAGTCCGAATCTAGACACGAGACCGTAGGTGGGTTTGAGGCCGACTACGCCGCAGAAGGAGGCCGGTTGGCGGATGGAACCACCTGTGTCAGAGCCCAATGCAACGACGCATTCATCTGCAGCTACCGCTGCAGCAGACCCACCCGAAGATCCGCCTGGGACACGTGTTGTATCCCAGGGGTTTGCGGTGACTTGATAGGCTGAGTTCTCTGTGGAACTCCCCATGGCAAATTCGTCGAGGTTCGTTTTACCCACCATGACCGCACCGGCTGCTGCGAGTTTTGTGGTGACAGTGGATTCGTAGGGCGGGAGAAAGTTATTCAGAATTTGCGAACCGCAGGTGGTGCGAATGCCTTTGGTGCAGAGATTATCTTTAATGCCAATGGGGATTCCGGCGAGTAGACTAATGTCTTCCCCTGCAGCGATTTTGGCGTCAACTTGTTTCGCTTGGGCAAGGGCTTGCTCTGGGGTGATTGTAAGGAAGCTTTTGAGCTGAGGCTCCAGTTTATTGACGGTTTCCAGGGCTGCGGTTGTGATTTCTGTGGCAGATCGTGCTTTGCTCACGAGTTGCTGATGCAGCTCACGGATGGATGCCATTTAGCCAGTCCTTTGTCGAAGTTCCACACAATAGTATAAGGTTTTCGCTCAGTAACAGTAGACGTTCAACGAAGGAGCCGTTACGGTGATTCAAGGGTGTGCCATTGAAGAAGTGCTGAGGTTCTAGTAATGCCTGACTCCGATTTCGATCTGTCTCAGTTTCTCTCCCCCGAGGTTTACCAGCAATTGCTGGCTTATCAGCAACGGTATGAACATTCGTCTTTGCAAGTGGCGCTCAATCGATGCCTGGAGGACTCCTTTGCCCAAGGGGCTGAACCCACTACCCAGCAACAGATAGATGGTTTGGAAGGTCGAGTCTATACCCTCACGCGTGAGGTGATGATGCTGCGCCAGTCGGTGCCGGATCAGTGTGACCGTTTGCGGGAGCAGTTGGCTGCAGTGCGTCTGAGCCATTCCGGTTTACTGCAAAATCTACGGCAACGCCTAGAGACCTTAGAGCAGGTGACGGGGCTCGAGGATGCCGCTCCTCCTCAAGATATGGAGCCAACGTCCGGCACAAATCTCAGTTAGAAGGTTGGTGGATGATCCATGTCTTGCATAAGGATGCATACAAGGCTTGGATGTGATCTTGTTTGTTCTCTGCAGAAAATTATTTAGTGATACTTTTTGCCAGTTGCCCCATCGGATGCAAGTTTCACGGGGGGCCTATGCGTTTGTTGCCGTGTTATTTTGCTGTGTGTTCGCGGTGATAGTTGGGGTATGCTAGTCCAAACTCTTTAGTTCCGCATATTGGTTGGCATCAGCATGCAACTGGCAGACCGCGTAAGTCAAGTTCCGGCTTCATTGACCCTGGCTATTTCTGCCCAGGCAAAGGCGATGAAAGCTGAGGGTATCGATGTCTTGGGTTTCAGTGCGGGGGA
>CALFCG010000141.1 GCA_937951315.1 uncultured cyanobacterium | reverse complement strand
CGCACCATAGAAACGCTTTTTCTCAAGGGCTGGCAGTCTTTCAAGATTCTGGTAACTCGACGTCTGCGCCAAAATATCCATCATTTGTTGGCGAGAGAGTTGTCGCTTGCGGTCTTCTCCCTTCATCAGAGCAACCACACCAGCAACCACCGGGCTAGAGAAAGATGTGCCCTGAGTATAGTAGTACTGCCCTCGAGGATCAAACGCACCATTCCATGATTCGATAGAGTCGTCGCTGATACCCGTCCAAAACTCTGATCTGAAAGTCCCTCCCGTCGTCAAAATCCCCCCCGTCTGGCCATCAGCGGTATTTCCGCCCGGAGCCACCACATCAAGCTCACTACCATAGCTACTATAGGGACTGCGACGCCCCTCTAAATCTGTTGCGCCTACAGCCACGACCCCTGGATAGCCTGCTGGATAGCCCACTTCACCGTTGTAACCTGGCGTTGTCGCTGAATTGCCCGAAGAAGCCACAATCACCAGGTTGGGTTTTGCGTTCAAAACGTCTGCAACGACTTCTTCCATTATCGGGTGGGGGACAGAGCTACCTAGGCTCATATTGATCACATCAACATTCCGCGAAGCCGCATACAGAATCCCTTCGGCAATGTCGATTAAACTGCCATATCCTTCGACTCCCAAGACACGCACCGGCAAAATTTTAGCCTTGGGGGCAATGCCAATGGCACCTTGTTTAGATTTGGCCGCGATCACCCCCGCAACCATTGTTCCGTGAAAGGTTCCGGCTGATTCTGCACGTATAAAGTAGCGCAGACAGTTGGCATGGGCCGAAGGCTGACTGGAAAATTGATACCCACAAAATGATAGCTGCCCCTGAGAGCCATAGGTCTGCGCCAACTCTGTATCCGAGAGTAGAAAAGTATCTCTGAAGCGAGGTGTCAGCCACTCCAGTTCTCGTGGACTCATACGAGTATCGGCATCATCTTCGACAAAGTCCCAGCCATACACCTCATCAGGTAGAGGGTCCGCCACTTTTTTGACTTTGTGGATACTTTTTTTCAAATCAGGGTGATCCCATTGAATCAAACTATCAAGAACAGCAACCACAACCCCTTTCCCGTCTTTACTCTCATCCCAAGCTTCTGGAGCCAGGACATCGACCCGTGGGTTACTGCTACCACGTTGAGGGCGACTATCGATGTGCCACTGCCAATCGCGAGGGCTCGGATTTTTAGGTGCAGAGCGAGGCTGGGCTTCTCGCTCAATAGCAGCCTGGGAGGTTTCGACATCTTGTCTGGGGATAACTAGATCTTGAATGAAATTGAGAGAGGCTGACTCAATGTCAGATTGCGTATTTAACTGATTGGCGAGCCCTAAAACCTCAACCCCACGTGCTGACGTTGCCTTTACCAAATAACGATTTTGAGTGAAGCGTACAGGCCGAATCAAAGTGAGATCATTGCGTTGTAGAACCTGCCCAACCTGCGCTGCATCCCCTTTGACCGTTACTATCAATTCGTTCGGTAGCAGAATCGCTTCATCTGCATCTCGGCGAGAGAGAACCGGAATTGTATCCTCAACGTAGTCCAGCCCTTCTATGCGGGTCCTGATCGTCTGAGCAATAGAAGTAGAGCCCCGAGTCCCGCGAGGTAGACTCACTAAGGCATAGGTTTGCAAGACGGGTTTTACCGTCACAGCTCCCCCTCTGAAACTACCTTGAAGATCTTTTTGTAAACGGTCAAAGGGCTGCGCTTGGCCAGAGCGAGTTCTCTTGAACTGGACTGCAACGACATCATCTCGAACCTCTAGGGGGATACGTTGGTCTCCCACTTGATAGTTCAAAGTGGTTGAATCAGTCTGAGCAATCACGGAAGGAGAGAACCTTTCCATTGCACCTATCATGCCGAGACTTGCTGCTAAAAATAGGCCAACTGCAGTTTTTTTCATTGACTTTATTTACCTTTGTTTCATATCCGTTAGGCTAAGCTGCGCTAACGTCAGGAGCACTTTCAGACTGAGCTGGAGTTCAATCCATAAATAGACAAGGTTGAACACTGCTATCGTCTCTAGTTTCAGTGTGGTTTCAATCGTTTGGCACTATTGGTTGCAAGATTGAACCCGCTCAGAATTCTAGTATTGCTTTATGCTTTGTCCATTATTGCGGTCCGTTCCCCTGAATAAACGTTGGTTACAAAAAAGGTTACGCAATTCTTAAGCGACCCCAACCCACGACCTCAGTGGTGTGGAAAAAGCGGATCAATGCGGTGTGGGTAATGGATTAGGCGCCAAGCCTATGGGCGTCTAGTTCGAGAAATGCCTGCCAGACAGTATTCGGTTCCCACCGTTTGAATATGGGGGAGCGGGCTGCTTGAAGAGAATAACCCTGCCTCAGCTGAAGATAGTGGTAGAGAAAAGCTGAGACTCGATAATTTGCAACACAATGGACCCAGACTCTGTAATCTGAAAAAGCATCCATAATTTGAATAAAGTGCCTCAAATGCCTTGGACTGGGCCGGTCAAAGGGCACTGGGATATGAATGTAGATCATCTTCAGTGTCGTGACGATGCTGCCTTCCGTTTCTATGGCTCCTTTTGAATCTGGCATTGCCAGGTTAATGATGACCTGATATCCAGCCTTAGAAATCGCTCTAAATTGGTCAACGGTCGGTTGACCAGAGGTACCGATCGTCGGTGTCAACTGAACAAAGTTCGTAATTTGCTCTAGCATGGGGCTGTCTATCCTCACAGTCCGAAGAGAAAATGTATCGAAAGCCTGTGGCTCAGCCAGCAGATTTTTCAATCGGCAGACCTTTAGAACGCCAGGCCTTCATATGGCCAGTCAGTTGAAAGATCGGTGTATAGCCTGCATTTTGTAGTGTGGCATTTGCCACAGCGGCCCTAACACCTGTTTCGCAGTAGATCACAATGGGTTGTCCCTTTGTGCTTGGGAGTTCACTGAGTCTTTTGGGCAACTGACGAAACTCAATATTGATGGCCCCAGGGATATGCCCTTCGCTGTATTCACGGGCAGACCTTACATCCAGAAT